>CAZMSJ010000006.1:0-58391 GCA_964568925.1 uncultured Gammaproteobacteria bacterium | reverse complement strand
AGGCAAATTACCATTGTGCTCTGCAGCAAATTGGTAAATTGAGTTAGTGATACCGAGAAGATCTGCTTTTCGTTGTGCATCACGGGCTTGAGCGAATTGTCGTCCAGGGTTGACTGCGACTAAAACAATTGCGGCCAAGATTCCGATGATTCCAATAACGACGAGTAATTCAATCAAAGTGAAACCAGAGCGTAGATGTGCGCGTGTTCTTAACATAGTTTATTTAGTACGTGGTTTCACCTCCTCCCATATATACATTAGTTGTACACACTTTTAGGACTAGTAGTCAAGCGTTTTTATTGGATGATCAGTTAGTTGAGCGCGAGCCTTTTGAAGTTGGTCTTCATTTAGTCGGGGCATTGAACTATCCAAAAATTTTGTGTCAACATCGCCAGCGATTCTTAAAGCTTCAAATGTTTTCATTGCAGAAAAACCGACGACAGCAGACAAGATCATAATCACAAACGCAAAGACTAAATAGAAGCGATCGAGTGATTTAATTTTAAGCATAACTATTATTTTACATAGACAAAAACTCCATACTCCATTTTGTACGCGGCAACCTCTTTGGTGATTTTGACACTCACTGGGCGAAGTATGGCAGGCAAGGTATTCAATGCAGTTACCCCTGCATTTACGGCTTCCTTCGTGCCTTCTATTTTGACGAGCAGTGGCAGTCCACGACCTCTTGAGCCATCACTAACCGGCTGAGTGCTGGGGAAGCTCATATCAGTAATCACACCAGATTTTTTTAGCTCCTCAATTTTTTGTACAAAGGAAACAATTCCTGCTTCATCAAGAAACGAAGATTTTAAAAGATCTACCGTACTTTTCGTTTTCTCAAGATTTGCAGCCAACACTTTATCTTCAGCACGTTGCTCTAAAGCAATAACTTCACTATGTTTCTTTTGTACATCTGTTGCCAATACACTCAGTTTCCCTACAAAGACAAATATGGCAATTAATAAACCAATATTAATAATATTCGTTACATAAATTTTGATCATTACTCGTGTACTACTTACTTTTTTCATTTGAGTGGTATGGTTTGAATTCTGGCAGCAGGTTTTGTTGCTGGTGCAAACGGTTTATATGTTGCAACGATTGAAATCTTTGTATTCCCTTCAGTTAACAAGCTAGCCAGTGGTGTCGCAACGCCGGTAAAGTCAGTATCAGTTTCAAGTGCCTTCTTAAAGGTTAACAGTGTTTCTCGACTGTCAGCCGTGCCGACAATTTCAGTAGCTCCGTTTTCTGTATTCACATTCATTCCCGTGATCGTAATACCTGGTATCGTTTTTGCTGCAACCTTATTAACAACTTCAAATGGTTGATGGGTTACCGCTCCAATAGATAGTACTTGTGCTGCTATCTGGTTTGCCGCCCCAACTTGAGTGATAACTTCGCTTGAGGTTGTTGTCGATTTTGCTTGTGACTGGTCACTATATGTTTGCAAACGTGTGGAGAGAATCATGTAAAAGGCAACAACTGACAAGAAGGTTGCCCACAACACAATGGCAACGGTTAAGGTTAAGGTCCACGCTTTCAGTTGAAAAATATTTTTTCTAAAGTGTTCCACCCACATTTCTGGCAACAGATTCACAGTCGTCTCATTTGAAGGCTCTGCAGGGTCTTTTCGAGAAAGTGAGATCCCTAACAAATATTCATTTGATACATTAGCTTCAGCTACAACTGCCGGGGCAAGTGCCGTAGGTGAAACTTTTGTGAAGTTAGCTATCTCTGTTGCAAACTCTTGAGATGCACCTTGGCCCCCTAGATAAATATGAGCAATTGCAACGTTTCCTAAATGTGCAATCATGCGAGCGATTTCTGACAAAAAGACTTTTGAATCAAGCGTCGTGACCATGGTGCTGGCGAGGATCTTTCCCTTTTTAAGAGCAAGCATAACTCCTTGGCTTGGATCAAGAAAAACTGCGAGTGAAATGTCATCACTAGCGGGAACCAGGCGAGAAATTGCAATTACAGGCGTTTCAACAGCCAGTGGCATGAGTCCGGCCATAGAAACGGCATCAACATACCCATTTAAAATATCGTTTCGAACAGCAACTGCAATTAAGGTAATAGTTTTGTTTCCACGCTCTGTTATTTTCCAATCAAGGACCATGTCTTCTCCATGTGATGGTAAAAACTCACGCATCTGCCACCGAACCGCTTCATCTAAGTCAGTTTTTGCCTCAGTAGGAATCTCAAGCATTTTGTTATATGTCGCAAACTCAGGAATCATGATTGCAATAGACTTTTCAGATACATGAGCTAACGCAAATTGTTTTCGAATTAAGACTGAGAGTGCACCAGGATCTGTAACTACTCCATTTTCAATTAATTCTTGAGGGATATCAGAAGTGACACTGGCAAGTACTTTTTTATTTTGAGGGTCCATTCGAAGCACTTGAAACTTCGTTGGGAAAAACACAATAGTCGTAAAATGAGATGTTTTCATGGGCAAAGAAAAAGCTCTCACTCATTGTAGCAAACAGAGTGAATACTTTTTAGCTATAATAACTGTATGGTATCGCGCCGCCCTCGCATGCATGGTGAAATATATATTGGAGTATTAATTGCCATGGGTATTTTTGTCATCTTATCCCAAGCAATTGTCTTCCTATCCTCTACCGCATATGAACTCATTGGCTTCACTCGTGCTAGAACAACAGCACAGCTACTGGTAAATGAAAAACTAGAAACACTGCGTAATCTTCCCTTTGCAAACGTAGGTACAACTGGTGGTATTCCTTCAGGGCCACTTCCTGCAACCGAGTATGTTGACAGAAATGGACTTCGATATACCGTTACAACTTCAGTAATTTATGTTGATGACTCGTTTGACGGACAAGCACCAACCGACCTTACCCCAAATGACTATAAAAGAGCTCGCGTTCAAGCAAGCTGGAGTGGAATCGGACGGGGTTCCTCAACTATTACTGGAACTACTGATATTGCTCCAAAAGGAGTGGAGCAAAGCTTAGGAGGAGGAACACTTTCAATCTTAGTCTTTGACTCATCAGGTGTTCCAGTTCCCCAAGCAACCGTAACAATTAAAGCTCCGACTGCCTCACCTGCGGTTGACCTAACGCTTACCACAAACGATAACGGTCGCATTGTTCTTCCTGGTGCACCTGCGTGTAGTTCTTGTTACAACATAACAGCAACAAAGAGTGGATATAGTACCGATACGACCTATACGACTGCTCAAGTTGCAAACCCTTCTCGCCCACCACTTACTGTCCTTACTGAGAAGCTTACTGAAACAAGTTTTGCGATTGATCGCACGGGATCAATTGCATTGTCATCACTCGACAGTAGAATAAATAGTTTTGTTTCTCTTCCCAGTCAATCATTTATAGTTCAGGGCGGTAAAATAATTGGAACAACAACACTTGATCAGCCAGTCTATAAATACAATCAAACAATTACGACAAGTGCAGCTGGCACATATGCTTTAAACAATCTTGAGTGGGATACCTACACTATTACAACCGCGACAGCTTCAAGTAAAGTTCGCAGTGGTTCAAATAATGTCCTTCCAATTACCGTGTTACCAAGTGTTTCGACAAATCTCTCCGTTGCTCTTTCAACCAAGACTCAAAATAGTTTACTCCTAGCTTTTATTGACGATGCGAAAAATCTTATTGCCAGTGTTTCAGCACAAGTTTCTTCAGGTTCATTTGTGGCAACTGCTTCAGCTGGGTTAACTGGTGACCCAGACGTAGGTCATGTATTTTTTGATTTACCAAGTAGTGGCACCTATACAATCACAGCAACTGCATCAGGGTACCTTCAAACAACAACCAGCATTTCTGTAAATGGAAATAAAGAAGACATCATTACCCTATCACCATGAAAAATAATCAATCAGGTTTCACCATCATTGAAGTTACGGTTGCAAGTATTTTACTTGTTGTTTTGGGAGTTGGTATTTTGGGACTCCAGTATGTAATCGGGAAAGTTCAACTCACTGCCTTTTCTAGTTTTCAATCTTCAGATGAAGCAAACGTTATTGTTTCAATTATTGCACGGGAGCTTCGAACTGCGAGAGCTGGTGACAATGGAGCATTCTTACTCGAAGCTGGAGCTAATGACTCAATTACGTTTTACTCAGACGTTGACTATGATGGTGCCGTTGAAAAAGTACAGTACACAAGAACGGGGACATCAATGACACGCTCCGTAACTGAACCGAGTGGATATCCTGTGACATATATCGATGCAAACAAAAAGACAAAAACAATTAGTACAAATATCAGAAATGGAACAACCAGCGTCTTTAGCTACTACAATGGAAATTGGCCGACTGTAACAACCGGAAATCCAATCGCAACACCTATTAACCTCTTGAACGTAAAAATGGTAAAAATATACATACGAAGTAATACTGAGGCCAATCACTCTGCAGCTGACTATATCGGTGAATCATTTGCAGCTCTTCGAATGGCAAAAACTAATTTATAAAAAATGAACAAAAGAAATAAACGACAACAAGGCTCGATTACTCCAGCACTTTTAGTTATAACGGGAGCATTTTTAACTATTATTTATGGACTTATTTTTCTGCTTGTCTTGCAACTTGATTTTAGTAACAGACAATCAGCTTCTGAGGAAGCTCTCTCTTTGTCTGAAGCAGGAATCAATTATTACCGTTGGCACCTAGCACATGACCCGGTGGACTATACCGATGCGACGACAAGTGCCGCACCATATGTTCACTCGGTAACTGATCCAGCGGGGGGTGTCATCGGCACATACTCATTAACAATTACACCGCCTGCGAGTGGTTCAGGAGTTGTAACCATTACCTCCGTTGGGACACTTACAAAAGAACCAAATATTCAAAGAAAAATTGTTGCCCAATATGGAAGACAATCCTTGGCAAAATATTCATTCTTAAGTAACGCAAGTAGTTGGTATGGTAGTGGAATTACCGTAAATGGAGATATTCACAGTAACACCGGTATCAGAATGGACGGAACAAACACAGCAAAGGTAACCAGTGCACAAACAACATATACCTGTGGAAGTGAGACAGGATGCTCTCCTTCTCAATCAAAAGCTGGTGTGTGGGGCGCAGGTGGAGACCAAACATTGTGGCAGTTTCCTGTCCCGAGTATCGATTTTAATGCCATTTCGTTTGATTTCTCTCAAATGAAAACTGCTGCTCAAACAAGTGGATTGTATTTGGCTCCAAGTACAAGACAGGGATACCACATTACGTTTGCATCAAATGGGGACTACAACGTAAAAAGAGTAAATACTACAACATACTTGAATGGATATGATGCTGAAACAGGTTGCCAACGCTTGTATCAAGTCATTAGTTCTGAAACAAATATCGGTACCTATCAAATTGCCACAAAGCCAATTATTTTTGTTGAAGACAACTTGTGGGTTGAAGGAACCATGAAAGGCAAAGCAACAGTTGTTGCTGCTCGCTTCCCAATTGCCACCTCAACTGCAGATATATGGATTCGAAATAACCTCCAGTATGTTGCATATGATGGATTAAACCGTCTTGGTTTAATTGCACAACGAGATATTTACTTTGGGCGAGATATTCCAACTAACTTTATTGTTGATGGAGCTTTGATGGCTCAGAAGGGGAAAATTATTCGACATGGATACCTTTCTAGCTGCGGAAGTACAACTAATGCTATTCGAAACAGCTTAACCATTAACGGAGCAATTATTTCGTACAACAAGTCCTATTGGAACTTCAACTCTCCTCCAATTTCAGGTTTTACCACAAGAAGTATTAACTATGATGCAAAACTGTTGTATGAACCTCCTCCTTACTTCCCTGTTTCAGGTGACTATGAATTTGTGAGTTGGAAAGAACAATAAACCGTTACGGTGTTGGAGTTGCTACACACAAATCATTACTAATTACAGTTCTTCCTGTTTGCTGATTTCCAACGTTATTGCAATCTGGTGGAAGTGGTGTTGGTCCCGTTGGAACAGGTGTTGCTGTTGGGCTGTAGGATGGCGCAGGAGTATCGGCACAATACGAGAGGAGCCAATGTTTGCACCAAGACGGAATACCTTCAGGAAGAGGAGTTGATGAGCCATACGGAAGTGGTGTTGGTGTTGGACTATTAAAGTAAGAACCAATATCCCCACCGGTAGGTGTCGGTGTTGCTCCACTCCCGCCACCTCCGCCTCCTCCTCCACCACCGCCTGTTTCATTCACAATGATATTGGTTAACTCATCGTTGCCTGGTGCGTATGAGATATGAGAATCTCCCCCTGAAACAAACGTAATTTCAATATCTCCTGTTTCACTGGTTGAGTATCGCTTGTTGTAGTAGGTAAAGAAAGCATCTGTTTTGTCTTTCGACCAGGTTTCAAGATACACTCCGTCTGAAAAAACAGAACCATCTGAATAGACGGTAATCTTCTTTCCATTCGCAACTAACTGAATACTTTCGGATCCTCCAGTTAAAGTTTGCTTGGTTGGGATCTTTGAAACAACAAAGGTGATGAGTCCAATAGTAAGAAGAATAAGGAACGCGGAAACAAGAATAGTCTTTGTTGAACGATTGTCTTTCCTCATTTTTGTATGCTGTTTTGAAGTCCACCAATAATGCTATAGATAGGAGCAATCATAATAATAACCATGACACCAACGGCAGCTCCGATAAAAAGCATCAACACTGGTTCAAGTAACCCGGTGAGTCGCTTCAAACTGAAGTCAACCTCTGACTCATAAAAGTCGGCCATATCTTCAAGCGCCTTTTCAAGGTTTCCAGATTTTTCTCCTGCACGAATCGTTTGCACCATGAAGGATGGAAAGAAATTACGTTTAGAAATTAAAATATCTGAAAGGTTTTCCCCTTTGGCAACAAGTTTACTAAATTGCTTGGCTTCAAATCGCAATTTTTCTTGACTCATACCTTCAGCAGCAACGTCCAATGCTTCAATGACCGGAACACCGTTTCCAAGAAGCGTTGAGAGTGTTCGAGAATATCGAGCAACATCAATTTCAGTCATGACACCAGCCACTCCTGGGATATGAGTCATGCCCCTCAATAAAATTCTTCGTGTTGGGTGCCACGTAAAGATTCCAAAAACGCTTCCAACCATGGCACCAGCGATTCCTAAGGTTAGGGGAACATGTTTCCCAACAAAATCTCCAAAGGTTAAGAGAGCTTTGGTATAGAACGGAAGTTCAACATCAAGCTTTAAGAAAGCCTGTGCAATTTTAGGCAGCACAAACAGTAACATCACGAGTCCATTTCCAAACATCGCAACGATAATGACGGCTGGATACATCATAGAGCCCTTCACTTTTTGTGAAAGTTCATGTGAGGCCGCCAATTGCTTTGAAAGGTAGTTCAATGACTTTTCTAGAGTTCCAGATTCCTCTCCAACTTTAACCATTGTTAAGAAAATGGCATCAAAGTCATTTTTATACAAAGAAAGTACAGCAGACAAACTTTTCCCACGCTGAGTTTGTGCTTCGATATCAGTAAGAATTGAAATCATGCGCTTGTTCTTTGTTTCCTCACGGATAATTTCAACCGCTTCTGGAATCGACATACCACTTTTAAGCATTGTTGCTAAAAAGCGACAGATGTTCGCTTTGTCAGATACACCAATGCTTCCACCAAACCCAAGGCTCGTTGAGATGGTGCGAACAGAGATTACTTGCATCCCCTGACCTTCAATCAAAGTTGCTGCTTCAATCTTTGAGGGTGCTTGAATCGAATCTTCAACAATGTGGCCTTGTTTATCAACTGCTTTGTATGCAAAAAGTGACATAAATATTAATTATCAATAACTGCCTGTAAAACTTGATCAATAGTTGTTAATCCTGCAGACACTTTACTGATTCCATCTTGGAGCATCGTGAGCATGCCTTCGTTTTTTGCTTCCTGCAAAATATCGTTACTGGCAACTTTCTTGATAACGAGTGATCGAACCTTTTCTGAAACCGGAAGTACTTCATAAATACCAATACGACCAGAGAAGCCTGATCCATGGCACTCAACACATCCCTTACCTTTATAAAACTTCATATGTGCGGTATCTATGCCCATGTCGTTTGTTAGTTTACTCATGATCGCCAAGTCAGGTTTGGTTTCAATAGTACACACCGTGCATATTTTTCTCACCAATCGTTGTGCAATAACGGCATTAATGGTCGACGCAGCCAAATAGCCTTCGATTCCCATATCAAGCAATCGAGGAATTGCACCAGCTGCATCGTTTGTGTGGAGGGTAGACAACACTAAATGCCCAGTTAACGCTGAGTGCACGGCAATTTCAGCTGTTTCCTTGTCTCGAATTTCTCCAACCATGATGATGTTTGGATCATGACGCAAGAGAGCACGAAGTCCTGCCGCAAAGTCTAATCCAGCCTTTGGATTAACTTGAATCTGGGTCACACGATTCATCCCGTACTCGATAGGATCTTCAATCGTACATACCTTTGAGTCATTTGTGTTTAACATCGAAAGTACTGAGTACAAGGTCGTTGTTTTTCCAGAACCGGTTGGACCAGTAACAAGAATCATTCCATTTGGTCTTTTGATGTTTTCTAACACAATTGATAGGTTGTGCCCCGTTAACCCGAGTTCCTCAAGTGAATATGGTCGTGCACTTTCTCGCAAAATACGTAACACAACATTTTCTCCATAAAAGCCAGGAATAATTGAGATACGCAAAGAAACAGTTTCTCCACTTACTGTAATTTTGTGTCGACCGTCTTGAGGTATACGACGCTCATCAAGTTTTAAGTTTGAAAGAATTTTTATACGAGCAACAAGTGGCTCTTCAATCTGTTTTGGAAGGGTAACAATGTCCCTCAAGTCTCCATCTACACGATAGCGAACAACTACCTTGTCTACATGTGACTCAATATGAATATCACTGGCACGCTCAGCAACACCGTAGGTTAGGATTGTATCAAGAACTTTTACAATGGAGAGCTTTTCAGCCGCCTTGGTTAAATCAGATTCAGTCCCGGTTTCTTTGCCTTCCAGTTCAACGAGTGCTTTAAAATCTTTTTCAATATTTCTCTTGTATGAAGCCAATGCGCGGCGCATATCTTCAACAGACAAATAACACGGCATAATTTGTAGACCTGTTGTTCGCTTTGCAAACTCAATAGCTTCAATATTGGTTGGGTCCTCCATCAAGAGCTTCAAGGTATTCCCTTCAATTGCGAGTGGAACCATGCGGTATGTCTCAGCTAAGTTTTCAGGGATTTTTGTTAACGCCTCGTCAGTTATCTGCGTTGTTTTTAAATTGATGTAGGGGACACCTAAGTATTGGGCAATCAGTTGTGAAATGGTGTTTTGAGGAACCATTCCTTGGAAGACTAAGACATCAGGAATTGTTTTCCCAAGCTGCGCGGCAGCTTTCTCAGCTTCATCAAAGTTAGCCTCAGTTACTAGGCCAGAATCCAATATAATCTTTTTCAGTACCTCGGTGGTAATGGTCATAGGGCAGGTAAATTTAGTATAACACCCTCAATTTATTGAAGTGGATACTACTGTAATATTCGTAGCATCGGTTGTACTCAAGCGTTCAATGATAATTTCTATCTCTACTGTTTTGTTTGTACCAACCAATACGTTATAAATGTGATCATTGGTGGCAGTCGTGTCATATCGAGTTGTTGATAGACCAGTAAGCTTCACTTTTTCTCGGTACCAATCAGTTATTTGTTTTGGATTGTCTGCTGAATTCATGATTAAGTTTGGAAAGGCAGAAACAAGTTCTGCACGTGGATAGTTCCAATCAGTAAGGGATGCGGTAGGTTTAGCTATTGGTTCAAGAGACTTCGGAGTTGCAGAGACAGTTGCAAGTGGCATCGGTGTTTCAGTAGGAATTGGTTCAAATGTTTGAACGGGAACAAAAACAGGAGAGTCAGTTGCAGTTGTGGTATCTGATAAAACAGGAGGAGGAGTTTCATCCAGCATTCGAGCGTTGCCACGGGTCGCGACAGCGAAGCCCAAAACAATAACAGAGACAACAGTAATGAATGTTTGAATCACAAGTTCATTATACAGATTTTTTGGCAAAATCCAGTCTGTTTTTTTATGAAGAAAACGATTTAGTTAAAACGATTTTCACCGTAGTTAATCGTTACAAATTCATTCTTCTTTACCGATAACCCATTTACAGGGATGTCCCTCACCCAAGCAATTGTTTGCGCAACAGCAACACCTACTCGAATTCCAGTAAAGGAACCTGGTCCTGTTGCAACTTCAACTTCAGTGATATCAGACAATGTCACCCCTTCCACGGCAAGTGATTCGATAATAAAGGGAAGAAGTCTCTGTGACTTTGATTGTCTTGCTTCAGAGGTAAATTCACGGTCATTTACGCGAATGACAATGTGTTCGTTTGAAGTGGTATCTATATAGAGTTTCATGGGTTTATATAACAATTGAAGGTAAGTCTAAGCCAATTAACTGAATTACGTGCTCCCCATTCTTGGCAACTGAAAGTTTAATTTCAATGTGGTCAGGCAAAGCGGACAGCCGCTCTGGCCATTCAATTGCAAAAACGGTTTCTTTTCGCCCCCATTCACTGGTAATTCCAAGCTCATTGGCCTCATCATCTGCATTTTCAAGACGATACAGATCTACATGATAGAAACGTTCAATTCCTTGAGCATTTTCTGGTAGTTCATATGTTCGCTGGATAATAAAGGTCGGAGAGGTAATTTGATTCTCAATACCCAAGCCTTTTGCAATGCCCTGAGTAAGAGTAGTTTTTCCTGCACCAAGATCTCCATGAAGAGTTAGAACCTCACCACCTACCAGGTGAGATCCAATTCTTTGGCCAAGTTCAAAAGTTTCTTCGGCAGTTTTTGTGATGTATACCATAGCGTTGTGAGTGAAAGAACCGACCCTATTGTATCAAAACCGACATCTCGAAGCCGAGAAGTTCTTCCAGCAATAAAACTTTGATGAAATTCATCAGTTAAACCATAGAAAGAGCTAAACAAAACGGCGATGATCACGGCATCACGTCGTGAGAAGCGATATGCACGCAGAGCTCTATATGTTAAGAGAGATAAGCCTCCAAAAATAAGCACATGGGCAAACTTTTTAATCACAAAATCTTGCCAATCAATGGTGCTGGCGACACCCGTTGGTTTATTTGAAAAAGAAAAGATAATAAGCATCCACACAAGAATTGGCAGAATAAAGTACAAGGCTTTTGTCGTTTTAAGGAAGAATGTGTTTTTCATGGCGTTTTCTATTATAGCGTCTTAGGCTGAGAATACCGAGCCCCAGAGAGAGCAAGATGCAGAACACGCCAATTCCAATAAATAGGTATCCCATTGGGGAATACACAACTGGCGCAGCACTTACGGTTGACGAGTATAACACCTCTTTCCCCTTCTCTGTTTCAATAGGGATGGGGGAAGCTGACACGTCTTTATTCTTTTGATCTACATCACTGAGTACTTCTGCCTTTGGTGTCGGTGTGGAGGTAGCCTCTTTGATTACTTCCTTTTTGGAAGCTGGCGTTACCAGAATAGGAGTCGGCTCTGGTGTACTCGTAATCTTTGGTGCTTCTGTTTGTTTAACACAGTTGCTTCCATCTTTGTTTTCAGTCCCTTTTGTTGGATCCCCTGTCCGTTGTTCTCCTGACACCCAAAAGACTGACTTGCCCACAGGAGCAGTACAAAGTCCTCCTTTCCCAAAAGACAGGAAACTTATTTCACTGTCATCTGCCTTTTTCACAAGTTTCACCGTATCCCCTGAGTTATTGAGTTTATTTCCAAATGAGAAAACAGCAAAACCTCCTGGAGGAAGGGAACCAGTTAAATCTATCTTGTTTGTCTTAGTAGTATCTCGAAGACGATACTCGGAAAGATCAATTGGAGAAGATGACGAGAAAGGGTTATTAATCTCAACCCAATCATCTTTTTCAGCATAATAAACTTCGCTGATAATAGGCTGTTGTGCCACAGGATTTACTAATAGTTAATATGTAAATAAAACGTATCGATATCTGACCCGTCATGATGAACACGAACATAGCGCAAACGACAACCTCCACCACCGGTATAACTTCCCTGATACAACACACCAGCCTTAACAGCCTTCACATCAGATGATGTTGTTGAATTAATATCAATACCATTGTGTTGTGAGTACACGCGACCGACCCAAGTGTTTGCAACTGCCCATGTGCGACCAAACCCTTGGCTAAACCGAATCGTCGGGGCAATAGGCCAATTCCATGAACCGGTTGGGTTAAAGGGATCTCCAGCAGAACAGTCTCCAGGACCAGAACAATTTTGTGCATCGATACCAGGTTTCAAATATCCAAATGGGTTCTCTGCAATTTTCCCCTTCGCCACAATGAAATGAAGATGGGCTGCACTACTATTGCATGAGGCTCCTTGAATAATAGATGCAATTTTTTGTCCTTCAGATACTTTCCCCACTTCAGTTTCACTTCCCTTACCCGCAATAATAGCTTGAATAGCTTCATATTCAGCACGAGATGAGGCCAATAATTGTTGATACTTCTTTTCATCATTTTGTGTCACAGATAATAACTGGTTCTTTGCCTTTCTCTGTTGATCGAGATTTGATTTTTGTACTGCTAAATCTTTTTGAAGTTTCTCAAGTTCCTGTTTTTGTTGTTTATATGTTTCATTTGCTTTCGCAAGTCTTCCAATTAATCCATGGTCAGCCTGCTGTATTTGTTTTAAGTAGTGATAGGTGGACAACGCTTGGTTAACTCGACCTGAGAGAAAGAGGGAGAAAGGAGTGTCACCTACTCGAGAGAGTTTGTAGGTTTCAACTACGCGAGATTCAAAGGCATTTGAAAGTTTGCTTAACGAGTCAGCTAACTGGGTCATACGGCCTGCAAGTAAACTTGCCTGCTCCTCTGTTTGTGCAATTTTAAGCTCTGTTAATCGGATCTGTGCATTAAACTGCGCAATCTGGTTATTTAAGGTTGTGGCTTTGGCTTGAAGTGTTTTAACTTGCTGTTCGTACTCAGCAATCTGTCTTTCGAGACATGCGCGACGTGCTGCGTCGTCCCCACTACAATCTTCTCCCAAAGAGACTCTCGGGAAGACAAAAACTAACGCCACCACTGCAAGTAGGATAAACAATCTTTTCATCGCGTTCTCATTTTCCTCGAAGTGATCGAGAGACCGCAACCACTGATCCGAGGAGCGCAATTACAACAGCAGAAAGAACATCAATCGCGAGAACTACGCCAAAGAGCTTGAAGAAATCAACCATTGCTCGTGGAAGAATTGGAATATCACCAACATATCTAAAGACTGACGGGGCAATATACATAGTTAAGAGTGTTGCTGCAATCCAACCAATGGCAACACCAACAATGCTATAGACCATTGCTTCAATCATTAATGGCAATCGAATGAAACCAGTTGAAGCTCCTAGAAACTTAAGACTCTCAATTTCAGGCTTTCGCATCGCGACTCGCATCGACATAACAACAAGCAAGACTAAGAATGATGTTGTCAGTAAAATAGTTACAACAGAAAGACCCACGATTCGAAGGGATCGTCCAACTTGCTGTAATCGAGAGATAACGGTGTTTACGGTGTCAGAACCTCCAAGGCTTGCGGTAAACCCTACAGTATCAATTATTGATTCTGTTTTAACAGAGTCGAGTATTTCTTGTGCATGATCAAGATCATTTACTGAAAACTCAAGGCTTGGTGGAAAAATGGAAGGGCTCACCAGTTCACCGAGAAGTGGATTGTCTTTGGTTGCTTCTTTATAGATTCCATAGGCATCCTCACGACTTACAAACTTAACTGACTTTATACGACTGTCATCAGTTAGCTTTTGCTTGAGTAAGTTAATAGCCTCATCAGTTGTGTCATTTTTAATAAAAGCTATTGCCTGTGGTCTTGTTTCAAAATAGGTAAGCGTGTTACTGACACTAAAAATTGCCACCGCGACGAAGGTAACGACAAAATACGTAACTGCCAAAACACTTATCGCTGCAAGTGCTTGAAATGGCGATCTTCGAATATAGGTAAACCCTGAATTAACTGTTGTTTTCATGTTTCTTGTGTTTGTGGTGTGTTGCACCAGGAACGAGCTTTCCTTTAGAAAGAGCAATTACTCTCTTTTTTAACTTTTCGATAATCTCCATGTTATGTGTCGTTACAATAACTGTCTTTCCTTCTGCATTAATTTTAACAAGTAAATCCATTATTCCATCAGCAGTTTCCCAGTCAAGATTTCCGGTAGGTTCATCCGCAAAAATAAGAGAAGGATTAATAACAAGGGCTCGAGCAATAGCAGCTCGTTGAAGTTCTCCACCTGAAAGTTGTGAAGGAAAAAGACTTTCTCGTTCAGACAGGCCAACTAGAGACAATACATGTTTCACTCGTTCAGACCATTCTTTTTTATCGACCTTCTTTACCGCTAAAGCGAGTTCAATGTTTTCACCTACGGTACGTGTTGGCAGCAATTTAAAATCTTGGAAGACGATTCCTAACTGTTGTCGAAGAAGAGGCACATCTTTTGCCTTTAAGTTATCAATTCTGTTCCCATCGAGAATAATTTCACCTGTCGTTGGGGGGTATTCGTGAATAAGAAGTTTTAAAACACTAGTCTTTCCTGCACCAGATGCACCAATAATGAAGACAAACTCTCCTGACTCTATTGTAAAGGAGAGATCTTCAAGAGCCTGTATTGCTCCAAACGTTTTGGATACATTTTTAAATTCAAGCATGAGGAATGCATTACTTAATAACTTTTATACGACCGACATCCATGAGCCAACCCGCTTTTTTGCCTGACGCTAGTGTCTGGCCATTAACTTGAACTTTTTTACCAACAAAGTTTTGAAGATTAATAACGGTTGATGTCAAATAAACGTATTGTGTTTTTCCAGTCCCACGATCAAGGTAATGTGAACCATCGGCTTCTGGTGGAGCTTCCTTTAATTCTCCCTCAGCAGAATCAGGGAATGCACTAACATCAGAAGTACCAGCCTCATCTTGTGTTTCAGCAACCATTGTTTTTCCTTGTGAAGTGGCAGCAGTAGAAGACCCACCTTTAGCACTGAGCTTAGATGCACCAAATCCAGTACCTACACCAGCAATTAACACAACAAGGACAAAGATGATGATATTTAGTGAAGAACTTTTCTTTTCTTTTGGCATTTCTTGATTTATTGGAAGAATAACTTCAGGGGTTACTTGCAACTTTGCATTTTTTTCCAAGACAATATGCTCTTTAGCTGCAGGCACATGAACCACTTTCTCCATGGAATCACTGTATCACAAAAAAATGACCCAGACAATTATTTTGTCTGAGTCATCTGCTCATTTAACCTTTTTTGAACAGGGTCTTCTTCCGCAATATAATATCGATCATTGCCGTAAGCAGACAGATCGTAATCGATACCGTTGTGCCCACTCGTATCCAAGTTCTTTTTCTTTTTCTCTTGACGAGCCATCTTTCTGCTATATGCTTCTTCTTCATCTTTTGGGATTAGTCTGACATACAGAGCAACTATTCCACGATACGATCCACCTATCAGATATAGCATGAGTTTTGCAACCGGGATTGCACAAATACCCCAAATACTAAACATCAAAATAGCAAAAGCCACGCTTTCAAACTTCTCCGCAGTAAAATACACCAAAGCAAACCAGAGATAGCCCCCAAGTAGTGCCTCTAATCCACCTTTATCCAGTAAATCGAGCCCCCATAAACGAATTACGTGACGTTTGATACTATCTCTCGTAATCACTTAAATCTCCTTACATTACTAACTCCAAGAATAGAGATTATAGTAGAAAATACCCATAATCTCAAGATACACTTAAAATAAGCTACTGAGTAAACACAATAATCCCCAGACAAGGCATCTTGTCCGGGGAAAAACTGGCTACTGGCGATTCGACGTACCTAATTCGATTGCAGCGTGATCATCATCACCTTGGTCAATATAGTAATCATCCGACTTATACAGAGAAAGATTATATTCACGTTTTGGCTTTTCATGGCCCTCAAAATCTTCGGATAACTGTGACTCTTCGACCGCATTCTCATCCTCAAGATCTACATCGCCTTCTGGAATGAGATTCCAGAGGTAGAAGGTTACTCGAAAAGGAATTGCCAATAACACATAGAGTAGGGCACCGAGCCATTTAAATACTGGGTAATTGACTAATGTGACAGCCACACCCAAGAAAATGCTAGAATACAAATCGTATTTAAGAACTGACATTGTTAAATAGGCGAAAATTCCTGCGTAAATAGCAAGACCGAGCATAGTCATTAACATTCCGCTTGTCAGCCTTCCGGTATCATCCCAACTGAGACCCCAATTTTGTCCCCAACTTGGGTTCGTTTCGTAGTAGGCAACAAGAAATTTACGGATTTTGCTTCGAGTAATCAAGTTAAGCTCCTTAATCCTAGGCCAGAAGTATATCACAAATATAGGTCTTTCGAAACTGAGGGGAAGTTTTAGAGCTTTAATTCAGCTTCAATGAATTCATCAATCTCACCATCAAGGATAGCTTCGGTGTTGCCGGTCTCTACATCAGTGCGTAAGTCTTTTACCATCTTGTATGGGTGCAAGACGTAAGAACGGATCTGAGTGCCCCAGGTGGCTGGTGTGTAATCACCTTTCAAGTCTTTTCTCTCCTTCATTGCCCGCTCTTGCTCCAAGGCCCACAACTTTGCTCGAAGCATGTTCATTGCATACTTTCGATTTTGCTCTTGGAAACGTTCGGTTCGACATGAGACTACAATACCTGTTGGCTTGTGAACAATACGAACTGCGGTTGATACTTTGTTTACGTTTTGACCACCGTGCCCACCTGCACGAGTAAAGGTAATTTCAAGATCATCATCTTTAATCTCCACGTCAGGCAAATCCATATCTTCAAGCTCTGGCATCACATCAACAAGGGAAAATGATGTTTGGCGAAGATTATCTGCATTAAATGGAGATTGGCGAACAAGTCGATGGGTTCCTGATTCATGTTTCAAGTATCCATAGGCATAACTGCCACTTACTTTAATGACAACACTTTTGAGTCCTGCCTCTTCCCCAGGTGTTTCATCAAGAACTTCCCAATTCCATCCTCGTCGCTCGCAGTAACGGGTATACATACGAAACAGAATACTGCTCCAATCCATTGCCTCAGTTCCACCTTGTCCCGCATGGATTGAAACAAGTGCGTTTTTCTTGTCGTAGCGACCAGACAAATATGCAGTTAATTCAAGTTTGGCTATTCGTCGATCAAGATCATTTATTGAAGCAACCATATCCTCAGAAAGTTGGTTTGCGTTAGAGAGTTCCTCAACCAAATCAATTTCACCACTCACATCAGCAACATCAGCCAATTCCTTTTCAATATCTCCAATCTCCTGCATTATTGAGCGAGCTCTTTCTTGATTACTCCACAATTGTGGATCTTGGCTTTCAGATTGTAATATTTCTAATCGTTTTTTCTTTTCAGGAAGACCAACGTGTTCCTTAAATGAATTGAAGCGCAAAACTAACTCTTCTATCTGTGATTTTAGATCGTACATGTGGCTAGTATACCAAAAACCCCCGTGACTTACGTCACAGGGGGTAAAACTACCACATCTCAAACTCTAAATTACTAACTGAAACTAAGAAATATCGCTCCTTACCATCCAGAATCATTCTGCACCCGACAAAGGTGCCAGACCCATTCCGCATCCGAAGCTCCTGAGAAAAGATATCTGGGTCCTGCAAATAGACTTCCATACCCTTAACAGCCTTTTTCTCGCTGAGTAGAACTATTCCGTTTCTGAATTCAAACAAGGGTATTCGATTTAAAAGTCTTGCCCGAATATACTGAGGATTGTTCCTTTTGAGAGCAATCTGTGCGATAAAGGCTTCGGTTAAAACTGAATAATCAGTTTTTAATGCCATTTCAGTCGATGCCAAAGTAGAGAGAGCTAACCGCATTTCTGCTGCACTCTCGGTCCCCCAAAATGAACGAATGAACATTGGGGCCCCAGATAGGAACTGACAAACGAGTGGATTTTCAGTGAACCAAACTTCTCTTCCTTTATCTGCAACATCTCCTGATGCAAGCGCTACAGAAGACTCCCGGCTTGTCGGCCGTACAACCAAGTGCACCCCTTTGTTCGGTGCCGTCCACTCTGGAAGAAAAACAAAAAAGCGTCTGTCAGGACTTAACTTCGGAACTCGAAAAGACACCAGATACTGCATGAAGTCCTTCGTCAGATGGTTACAAACATCTCCCGTTTGAATATCAACGGCCTCGTAGGCTTTTCCTGTTATATGTGCTCGTTTAATGACTGTTTTAACGCTCAAGATTAGAATACCTCCGGAATAGAACAACAGTAACGATGAGGTAGTGTATCAAAATTATTTACAAATTGAAGCTTTTGCTTGATCCTGCTCTTTTTTAGTAAGCTGAGAATACGCTTGTGTAAGAGAAGAAGCGGATGCCAAGGTGCACGCGTTACTCTCAGGAATTGGAGCCGTTACCCCTAACACATCAACTAATTTGCTCCGTCCTGTGTCCAGTGCTGTTGAAATTGGCTTCGGTGCATTTTTCCATCCTAATACTTCTGTTAGTACTGTTTTGCCACCGATTAAGAGAAATCCTTCAAGAATTAAAGCCAAGGCAAACCCAAAAGAAAGACCTGGCAGGATTCCTTTAATGTGCCACCCTAAATATCTATGGCGAAGAGAGGCAAAGGTCATGATAAGGAGGAAAATTAAAAAGACGACTAAGATTGCTTGAAGCAAATTTGGAGAAAAATACAGACCACCAGGAAGTGGAATATCAGCATACGGGTGTAATAATTTATCACCAACGTCTTGAACTTGAGGAGGAAGGGGCGGCAGGTTCATACTGCCATTATATTACATTACAATCCCTTAACTTGTGCAGAGATAGAACTAAATTCAGTATCAACTGACTCAAGTTCTGTTTGATCAAATTCTTTTTGAATAGTGGCTGCGTCGTTTGCAGGCGAAAGAGATGGCATTGGGGTAACTGTTGATTGTGAGTCAGACTTATATGTACCCATCATTCCCTTTTGTGACATTGCATAGTATCCAACAACTCCCAAAGCAACAATGACAAACATCACTATTAAAATAATGTGGGCAAAACCAGTATTTCTTTTCATATGATTATTATGGCTGAACTGTTGGACTTGGTACAGGTGAACTTGCTACTCCAGCTACCGTCTTTAATGCACTTATCGCTGATTGAGTTGCCTTGCGAACTGCCTCAATTAATGTGATAACTGACTTCACATCTGCTTGCATTTGTTTAACAGTTGCTGAGACATTTGCTCCAAGTGTTGCTTCAGTTGTTACCGGAATTGTGTATGTTTTACCAGCTTGTTCAGTTACTTTTGCTTGAGCAGTTGTAATTGCTGAACGGGCTGCGGCAATTGCAGTTGTTACAGAGGTAATATCTTTCCCTTGGCCTTCAAGCTCAGTTGCCTTTGATTGAACCTTATCAAGAAGCTCAGAGTGTCTGGTTAAAACATTTGTCCAATGTTCTACCCAATGAGCATTGCGATCAGCAAGCCGGGCATCGACATTTTCAACAATCTCTACTTTCTTTTCATCTTTGATCTTTTTCAAGTTTTCAATTAAAGCAGCTCGTTTGTCTTTCCATTCTTGCTTAGCTTCTTCAAGCGTAGTTTTAAATTCATCACGGATTTCTCCTCTTTTCTCAATAAGTGCAGAGCGAGATGCATTTCGAAGTCCACCATTGTCATCATCATCATCATCATCTTGTTCATCTTCCCTCATTTTGTTGTCTTCAGCTCTACGAAGTATCCCCACAGGTCGAACAGTTTCATTTGGTTTCGCAGTTTTTTGTGGTCGGGTTGTTTCAGTTCGAGGAGTCTCACTCGCATGAGGTGTTTCACTTGGCTTTGGAGTTGAAGTTGATGATCCGGTGTTTGAAGATTCATTTTCATTTGAATCATTTGATGCTAAAACAACGAAAGGAGAAACAGAAATAAGTGTTGAGGCGACTAAGAGAGAAGAGATAACGTTCTTCATTAGATCAATGTAAACAAAACCAAAATAAAAGTCAAATCCTTAGTTCTTTGGTGTAGCTGTTGCGGTCGCAACAGGGGAAGCAGTTACCTTAGGTGTAGTTGTTGGCTTTGCACTTGCACTTGTTGCAGACTTCTTAGGTCCTGTTACAACTCTCATACTTGCTGTTCCAGAAAGTGTTCCCTTTTGTGCAACTACAGTTTGAAATACTGATTCAAGAGCTGAAGTTACTTCGTTCACAACGGCCATAGATACGTCTGATCCATAGGTAATGGTTGTTTGTGTTGCAGAATCAGTTGAAGCATTTCCTGTAGTAACTTTCTTGTATCCCAAGGTATCAAGTGCTTTCTTTGCAACTGCAGCGTCGCCTGATGTACCAGTTCCGTTTTGTACTTCAATTACTGTAGATGCTCGTAGTGTGTCACTTACTGGAAGTGGTGTAGCAGTTGGTGTTGCTGTAGCTACAGCAACAGGTGTACTTGTTGCCTCTGGTGTTGCAATATTGTTGATTCCTGAAACAAATGGAGTTGGTGTTGCACTGTCAGCTGTTTCACTACTTCCAGCTTGCATCAAAAAATATCCACCAATACCTAAAATAAGTAAAACTCCTCCTGCGGCAAATGGCCATTTAGGCATACCTTTCTTTGAAGATGCGGTTGGGAACGTAACTACCGGCTGTTGGTTAATTACTGGTTCTTGCGTTTGAATGTTTTCCATACTCGTCTCGTATGAAACCATATGATGAATTGTTTGTCAAATGGAAATCCATTTGTTTTTCAATGATTCAAAAGTATTTTCTGCTAATGATTCACGAATTGTTGTCATTAAGTCATTCATAAAATGAATATTATGTATTGATGCAAGACGAGAACCTAATATTTCTTTTTGTGTTAACAAATGCCGTATATATGCTCGAGAATATTTTTTACAGGTATAACAAGAACAATGGGTGGAGATTGGTTCGTGACTATTCTCATGTGCTTTTTTCGTAATATCAAAACGGAATTTGTTTGTTACTGTTCCCCCATCTTCAGGATAGAAAAACAACTGTCCGGTACGAGCCATTCTAGTAACTGAAGTATTATCAAACGTATCAACAGACCGCTCGACTGCCGCAAAAATGCCTTCTGGGCCACCACCTAAGCCTAATGCATGAAATGGTTTGTCATCAGGAATCATATGAGCAATGGTTTCCAAAGCTTGTGCTGTGATTTTTGGATCTGATCCAATTGAAGCTCCTCCCATGGCAAGTCCTGGAAAATTAAGATCAAGGATAAAAGATAGAGAGTCCTGACGCATGGTAGGATCAGTTTCTCCTTGAATTACCCCGTAGAGTGCTTGGAAGTTTTCTCTTTCCGTCTGTAACTTCTGCCAATGAATAAATGATCGCTCTTCCCATCGTTTGGTTCGATCAAATGCCTCCTTTTGCTTTTTCTCTGAGGCCTGCGGTCCAAGGGGTTGATCAAAAGCCATGATAATATCTGCGTTTAAAGCAGATTGTATTTCCATTGATCGCTCTGGAGTTAATGTCATGAGAGTCCCATCAATGTGAGACTTAAAGGTTGCCCCTTCTTCAGTAATTTTCACTGAGTCAGATCTCGTTTCTGAAGTATTTGGATCCCAAAGGAATGAAACCTGATATCCACCACTATCTGTAATGGTTGGACCACTCCACCCCATGAATGGTGCAAAACCTCCAAACGATTCAATAACCTTCTCTCCTGGTGCTAACGCTAAGTGATAGGTGTTTGCCAGAACCGCTTGAGAACCTGCCTCTTTTAATTCTTCAGGCGTCAGAGACTTAACGGTTGCCTTTGTTCCAACAGGAGTAAAGGCAGGCGTCATGATTTCTCCGTGAGGAGTTGTGATTTTTCCTAAACGAGCTTTTGATTTTGAATCTTTCTGAATTGTTTCAAATGAAAATTGTGTTTTGTCTGACATGGTGGAAATAATATCACAAACGTGACTAAAGAACGTTTTTGGGAATATGAATGTGGCGAGGAGTGACTTTGAGTAAAATTAATGAAGCAACCATTCCAAACACGCCAACGAGCGCCAAGGTATTTACGTCTCCAACAATATCAGCCAATACACCCGCTAAAATCGGGCCAATGACATAGGCAACGTTATATGTAAAATCAGAAACTCCTTCAATTTCTGGCTCATACTTTGGAGTCTCTGCAATGTAGTCGGCATATGCACCATTTAAAGCTGGCCAGGCGATTGATGAAAGAAGAGATGAGACAAATACAATCAAAAGAAGGAGCGGTGAAATGCCTACAAAATGAACGGTACTTAAAAGAGCACTTCCAAAAAAGAACGCAATCATTGCCGTTCTTTTCTTTCCAAACCTGTTTGTGATTCTACCAACAAACCAACCAACAATAAGAGATGGCAAAAAGTAGAGAGTAATTAGGAGTCCACCAAAAGGATGAATCTTTCCCATGCTTTCAGAAACAATTGGACCAATGGTCCAAAAGAAGGCATCTGTCATATTCAAGGAAAAGGTCATCACAAGAACTGGAGTTAAGTATTTGGTCAAAGATTTCCAGTTTGAAAGCTCAGACAAAAACGATTTTTTAGAAATAACAACTTCTCGTTTTGGTTTAATTTTTGGAATTGTGAGAAAAAAGAGAAAACTCATGGCCAAGAACATAAGTGCCAAGATGAACGTTCTGTCGCCAACTTTATCAAGAATCACGAGACCTGAAATAATAGGTGCAATCAAGTATCCCAAATTTACAAAGACACTCATGACGCCAAAACTTGATGTGTGTTCATTTTCTTCAGTTGTTGTTGCAATAAAATTGAATGTTCCAAAATTCATGAAGTCAAAATACAACCCCCACAGAGCCATTGCTAACACAAAGATAGACAAGTGACTGGCGTGAGACAGAAGGAACAAGTATCCGCTTGCTGCGACAAATACCATAAAAAACAATTTGCGATAACTGGTTTTCTTGAGTACTTTTGAAAGCAAAATGTCACATACTGCACCGGCAAATGAAGAGGAACCAATAACAAATCCCATCTGTGTTTTTGAATATCCTTGTTCGGTAATAAGGAGTGGGACTGCGTAACTTAAAATTCCATCAAAGATTCTGAAGAAGAAAAATGTTATGGCGACTGTGTAGAGGGCACTGTGCTTTCGCCCATAAATGCGAATGTGATTTACAACATGTGAAATTGGTGCGCGCATGTTAGTGCTTATTCAATATAAATGAATTTGTCTCAGGATGAACAGAGACAACGGCTGTATCCCCACTTTCGATCTCTCCTTGAATAACTGCTTTTGCAAGAAAATCTCCAAGAGACAACTCTATTGCCCGTCGCATTGGTCGAGCACCAAGAGATGGGTCAAATCCTTCATCCACTACTTTCACAAATACCTCAGGAGAAAAATCAATAGCAATGCCTTTTGTTTTCATTTGCTCAGATATGTGACCGATCATCAGTTTGGCAACGGAGAGTAGCTCTTCTTTTGTTAATGGTTCGTAAACCACAACTCCATCAAAACGATTCAAAAATTCAGGAGAGAAGTGGTGCTCGGACAAGACATGATCAATCACTTTCTTCTGTAGCTCTTCACCTGTGATTGACTGATCAACAAGTGACTTAATATATTCACTTCCCGCATTACTGGTTGCAACAACAAATGTGTGCCGTGCTGAAACAACTTTGTTAAAGGCATCAGTAATGTGTCCCTCATCAAGGAGTGTTAAGAAGAGATTAAAAATAGCAGGTGGTGCTTTTTCAATTTCATCAAGCAACAAGAGCCCAGATGGTTGTCTGACAAGGGCTGAAGTCAATGAACCAGGCATATTTGTTTGTGCATTTCCAATCAGACGTTCAAGACCTTCGTTCCCTCCATACTCTGCCATATCAAAACGCATGATTGCTGTTTGACCAAAATAAAGACGAGACAATACTTTGGCAGTCTCTGTTTTTCCAACTCCAGTTGGCCCAAGGAAAAGGAATGAACCAACAGGTCGATCATTTGAAATAACACCTGAGGTTTTTGCACGAAGTGCTTTAGCAATAAGTGAAATTGGATACTCTTGTCCAACAAGTTCTTTGTGGAGTATCCCTTCTAAATCAGAAAGAATTACTTTCTCTTCTTTCCCCATATTGGTAAGCTTTATACCGGTCTTCTCAGAAAGTGACGCGTCTACTTCTTCTTTGGTAATTACATTTGTCGTCCCCTTCTCACGGTGATAGGTAACAATTGCATCAAACAATTCAAGAGCTTTCTCTGGGAAAGGGGTATCAGTTACATATTCATCAGACCCTTCTAAAATAGCGCGAAGAACGGGAACCAAAGCAACTATTCCTGAACGCTTCTCTTCTTCTCTCGCATGTGCCATCAAAATTGAAAATGCTTCGCTCTTTGGCATTTCGGTGATAGTTACCGTGTCAAAGTATTTTTTCAGTCGTTCATTTCGAGAAACATATCGATCATAGTCTTCTCGATCAATCACTGCCAAAACAAGAAGTTTCCTGTTTTCAAGGTGCTTCGTGAGGACATCAGTAATATCTATTCCCTCAAGTTCTGCGTTTAGGATACGTTGTATGTCTCGAATCATTAAAATAACATTCCCAGCTTGTTCCGCTTCTGTAAAAACAGCAGACAAAATTTCCTTCTTTTGAGTTACATCTGAAACAGATGAAATGACAGCGTTATAGTCAAAATCAAGAATTCTCTTGTATGACATATCAGCACCAAGTAACCCATCATGCGCTCGACGAGCCAACTCATAGATAACCGTCTTTTTGCCCACCCCTGGTGCTCCAGTCACAATTACTCCATTCCCAACCGTTAATGCACGGGTAATGTGTGATACATCTGATTCACGACCAATCAAGTGATGATTAAATGTAGTTTCTGACATATCGGTTGAATACAAATCAAGCGTTGGTGTGTATCCAGCCAAGAGTGATCTGCCAATTCCAACACCAAGAGCACGTTCTGCTGTTAGTTGTGTCTTACTTCCTCGTCTCTCATCCCACCAACTGGCAGCACTTAAAATGTCGGCTGGGGTAACTTGATAGTGTCTTAACACATGCTCATCAATTTTGTTTGATTGCATGATTTCTTCAATAAAATCATGAGCGGTCAAATACTCTTTTTCTGAAAAGGCAAGCTTCTCTGGAAATGCTTCAGACATCTGGGCAACATGAGAAAGCAAAAACATCCCAGGGTCTGATGTAAAAAAAGCAGCTCTTGGAATCTCATTCTTATATCTATTTACTAAATCACCAATGACATATCGTGGTTGTCGTTTATAGACTCCATAGAGGGGAAGTGAAACAAAGGGAACAATGAGCCAGACAGCAAAGCCTAAGGAACCTGATACAAAAACAAGCAGCAGTACAAGTGAGCCGGTTACAAACAACACAATGCGACAAACAGCACCGATTCCCCGACTCACGAAGTTAAAACTCATCTCTTGAAAAGAAACAGCAAGATTAAATCCCTTTTTTCTCTTCACAATAATTAGACGTTTCCAGGGAGAAAATAATGTCGGAAGAAGAAGACTGAGAGAAAATTGATGAGAGACGGCAGACAAGGTCGAGGCTAATCGAGCAAGATAATACTTAATTCCAAATGAATAATGCCAAGCAATAAATTCCATCCACGCTCATGATATCACGCAACGATTAGGCTTTGATATTTCTAAAAAGAGTTAAAAACACTCCCTGGTTTTGTTGTACAACCCACAAGATATAGCCAACAACCGCAGGAAGAACAATCCAGTTCTCTACAAAGCTACCTGTTGTTACTCTCATAAACTTAATTGGAGGAAAGCCAATTTTTAATGGAAGAGGAAAGAAGAGTGGAATACCATCTTTGGTTAGCCCATCTGCAACTAAGTGCGAGATAAATCCAATCATCATTGATGCCATTAAAATTGAGACATCAACTGTCGTTGGATTGAATATTCGAGGCAATCCAAACTCAAGCAATTTATAAAACAGGAATGCACCAAGAAGTGAATGTGAAATCGTTCTGTGCCCAATGAACAAATGTCTAAATACTTTCCCCACCCAATTGCCTCCAGGAAGAAGATCCCACAGCCGATTACTGGCTTGATCCATATCAGGAGCTAAGGCCCCAACAACGTTCCCAACAACTGAGGTCATTAAAGTAGGAAGGGTAACTGCAACTGGAGGAAAAACAACAATGACGGTTAAAAGAGAAGCAAACGCGAATAAATCATGAGTTCGGGCAGTCATCATCGATTGTAGGCTGTTATAATCCAGTTATGCAACAAAATAAATTGCCTGAAGACTTTGAAAAACGACTAACGCGCATTTACCCTGATAATTACGAAACAATACGGTCAACATTTGATGTGTCGAGACCATCAACCTTTCGTACAAATACCCTTAAGACCAATGCACAGGAGTTGGCCGCCTCACTTACCGACAAAGGATTTGAGCTTGAAGAAGGTCCAATCAAAGATTCTTTTATATTACGAAATAAATCACAACGAGATTTAACTGAAACGAGCGAGTACACAGAAGGTCACTTATACATTCAAGGAATGTCGAGTATGATTCCAGCTTTATCTCTGTCACCACAACCAGGCGAAACAGTGCTTGATGCATGCGCTGCTCCAGGAAGTAAAACCACCCAAATGGCTGCACTGATGGAAAACCGTGGTTCAATCATTGCAAACGATATGAGTAGAGTCCGTCTCTACAAACTTTCAGCCAACATCAGGACACTCGGTGCAAAAAACATCCAAACGTTTCATGTTCCGGCTCAAGAGCTATGGAGAAAGTTTCCAAACACCTTTGACAAGACTTTGGTTGATGTCCCCTGCAGTCTGGAAGGAAGATTCCTTTCAACTAATCCAAAAACATATCGAGACTGGTCAGTTAAAAAGCTATTAAAAATTGCCAGTTATCAAAAACAAATCTTGCACTCATCTATTTCTGCAACAAAACCAGGTGGAATTATTGTGTATTCAACCTGTACTTTGGCACCAGAGGAAAATGAAGGTGTGGTCGACTGGGTAATAGAAAGACATGGCGATTTGGTAACTCTTATCGACACACATATTCCTGAAGGAATTGAAACAGCACCATCACTCACTTCTTGGGAAGAGAAAGAATATAGTCCAGAGGTAGCTAAAACAAAACGAATTATTCCAAATGAATTGTTTGAAGGATTCTATGTAGCAACTTTTAAGCGAGTTTAACTTTCTTCTCGTTATCTAAACTTCTCCACAAGTACCGTGATGCAAGACTTCTGTTTGGGGACCACCGGAGCGATATCTCTTCTATTTTTTTCAAGTCATCTCGGTCAAGTGAATAGAGTCGAGAGACTGCAGTTTTTAAGCCCAAGTCTCCCAAAGAGAACACGTCGGGCCTCGCCAGAGAAAATATTAAAATCATTTCAGCTGTCCACCTTCCAATTCCCTTTACCTTTGTTAACTCAGTTATCACCTCTTCATCATTAAGAGACAAAAGTCCTGACAAATCTATTTTTTTCTCAACAACTAACTGGGCCAGTCCTTTCATGTATTTTATTTTAGAAAACGAGCACCCCACATCACGGATCTGTTGATCTGACAACAAAAGAACTGCTTCTGGTGTTACTTTCTTCTCAGGAAACAGTGTTTCAAAACGTTTCCAGATGGTGTCAGCTGCTTTAACAGATAGTTGCTGACCAACAATTGATGACACGATATCTACAAAGAGATTTTCTGTTACGGCAATCTCTGGCAGTTCGCCAATTTGTGTTGCTACTGTTTGAAGTACTGGGTCTGTAAAGGTAATCATAGAAATGAAAGGTAATTTATTCCCGTGCGCTTATTTTCTGAAACGGTATCGGTAAGAAACGAGACTGCTCGTTCTGGCTCAGCATACATCTTGTTAAAGGTTGCCTTTGGAATGAAAAACACTTGTACTCCGTGTTCCATCATGGCGTAGAGAGCAGATGTTACAGTCGTTTTATTTAATGGCTTAACAGAAGCCTTACACACCCATTCTTTTTCCCGACCAGATTTAGCCAAGTCACAATAAAAGTTGTCGACCGGTAAACTATAAATTGCTCCCCCTTTATCGAGTTCCAAAAAGGTATCTCGATCAGAGATCGCTATATAGTACAAGTTATTATGAACGCCAATGATAACCCATGAGTCATCTGTTGGAACTAAAAACATAGTGGCATATGCCAAGTCCGGCGTTGCAAAAACAACAGGACCTTCTTCAGGATCTCGAATTGTTTTTGACTGAGGGGTTAGCTCCTCAAGTTCTGAAAGTGGGGATGCATGATAGAGGACCGCGGGAATATCAACGGTCAACGTCTTTTTTGGTGAACGACTACGAACAGAAATAAAACCAGATGAGGAGTTTAACATAGGGCTATGTTCGCACAGTTTAGGAGAAAATTCGAGTAACGATAGTGGTCACAGAACCACAGAGGACCATACCCCAAATAATATCGATAACGGTGATTTTTGCTGACCAGTTATTAAGTGTCGCAAGATTAGTTAAGTCATACACAGCGTACATTGCAAGACCAAGCATTGCACCCCAGAAGAATGCCTCTGCTGGTGACTTTCCCCATCCCTTTGGAATTGCAAAAAGGAAAATTGCCAACGGAATAACGATGTAGATTAAAAGTGCAGGAAAAACGAGCGGTGCCATTCCACCTGATGCATTTTTTCGAAGTAACTTACCTAGTTCATCAAGGTAGAGCTTATTTGCAACAAAATTAAGCCAGAACAAATCAATGACCGTGGTGACAATTGCTGTAGCTACAAAAACTGAAGGAGAATACATATACTTGGTATATACTATCATATCTATGAAAAGGAAAATCACCATCGTCATCCCCTGCCACAACGAGGAGAAAAACATACCTCCACTCTATGAAGAGATCGCATCACTTATACCAGAAAAATATGTGTTTGATGTTATTTTTGTGGATGATGGAAGCCGTGACTTAACTCGAGAAGTTATTCGAGCACTGGCAACAAAACACAAAAACATTACTGGTATTTTTCTGCACCGACAAAGTGGACACCAAGCAGCCCTCAAGGCAGGTATTTCAGCAGCAAAAGGTGATGCCGTAATTACGATGGATGCTGACTTTCAGCACCCACCAGAAACAATACTGACGTTCCTTGAAAAATGGGAAGAAGGAGCGGACTTAGTGATTGCACAAAAAAAGGAAGACCCCACCAGTTCTCCGTTCATGAAAATAAAACGTGCAATTGGATATCGAGTTTGGGATCTGGTTTCAGATGGGCGAGTACCACCCCGAGTTTCAGATTTCAGATTAATGGGGAGCTCTGTCGTTCTCTTTATAAATCAGTCAAAAGAACATGAACTGTTTCTCCGAGGACTTGTTACCCTTGCTGCAAGAAAAACTGCGGTTGTACCTTATTCAGTTGGTTCACGGGTACATGGTAAATCCTCATACACAACCAAGATGTTTGTTCAGCTCTTTATGAACGGGTTTGTTTCTTTTAGCATTAAGCCACTTCGTATTGGATGGATGGCAGGAGTAGTTTTGTTCATTGGATCTGGACTCTATGTAACCGTTGATATCCTTTCAGCAATTATTTCAAACCGTCCAATTATTGAAGGATGGACGACAATTGTGGCATTACTTTTTGCAATGAACAGCGCAATCTTAATTTATCTTGGAATTATTGCTGAATACATTGGAATTATTTTTAAGGAAGTAAAAGCAAGACCACAGTATATTATCGATGAAATTGTAACCTCCTCTTAACAATGAATGTCATTTTCCATGCAGATGATGCCGGGGTGTCACTTGGCACGAACGAAGCAATTATCAAAGCTCATACTGATGGAGTTCTCACAAGTGCATCTCTTCGAACCAATGGTGTTGCATACAGCGACATGGTTGAAAAGATAAAAAAACATCCAGAACTGGCTGTTTCACTTCACTTAAATCTAACTGATGGAACAACACACAAAGGAAAGCTTGCTGGTAAAAATGGTTTGTATAAAAATACTTTTTTTACCTACTTTGTGAGACTTCAACTCCTTCAAGACAAGCAGTTACTAAATGACTGTGTGGACGAGCTAACATATCAATTTGAAAAGATTGAAAGTGATGGTATTCAAATTGATCATGTTGATGGCCAGGATCACATACATATGATTCCAGTGTTGTTTACCGAAATTGTGTCTCTTTGCAAAAAAAGAGATATTCAAAACATCCGCATTTCATATGAACCTCTTCATGCAAGTTCGCCCAAAGATTTTCTGACTATGATTACAACAGGAGGGGTAGTTAAGAGACTCGTTTTATCTGTCCTTGCTGCAATTAATACCAGAGTGGCCAAACGTGAACACATGAGTTTTCCCCAAGCTTTCTATGGTGTTTTATATACAAGCAGAATGACAACAGAAAAGACAATTGATTGTCTTCTTGATGCTTTGAAAAGAAACTACCAAACAATTGAAGTAGCCTTGCATCCAGCTTTTCCTCATTTTAAAGAAGATAAAACATACACCAGTCCGTACTTTGCCCAATACAGCAATGCAGAGGCAAGACAAATTGAGTTTGAAACGTTAACTGACAAGAAACTCAAAGAGTTCCTACTTCAGAAAAACATCACCTGTACTACTTTTTAATTCTTTTTAAAAGATAGATTTCGTCCTGTACAAGAACCTTCTCATACTCCCCTTGCGAAACTTTGTCTGAAAAGAGTTTCAAAACAGCCTCTCGATCGTAGCCATAGACAAAGTTGTTCCAATTACTTTTTGTAGAAAGGTCTGCAACCAAATAATCAGGTTTTTTATTGTGGCAAAGCTTGCCATCAGTTCTTGAAACACTTTCTGTATCAAGACAATTGCTTATAAAGTAGATTTCATTTCTTCCTGATATCTGTGCACCAATGTTGTTTCCTGCAGCGACAGATGCATCGTGTGATATATGTGAAACAACATCACGAACCGTGTTGCCATACGTCAGGTTCCAATATGAAGGTTTAAAAATTTGAATCGTATCTGGCTGTATATACAAAAAACAGGCTATTGAAACGATAAAAAAGTAGATACTAAGGAAGGTATAAAAACGCTTGGGAATTCTTCTTAAGCCCTCAATGGTTGAAAGAACGGTAAGGGTCGCGAGTATCGCATTGTAGTGATACCCCAATCCCCACCAGTTTGGATTGTCCAATAAAAAACGGCCGGCAAATTCCTCAAAAAAAAGTATGAAGTGAAATGGAGAAAGGAAAGATAAAAATGCCGTTGGCAAAAAGGTAAAAAGCAACACTTCAAGCTTCACTGACGGAGTAACAAACTTTGTCAGAAGTGAACTGACTGAAAAACCACTTGGTCCGCTGTCTGGCAAATAGTAGTAAGACGCACCAAAGAAGTGAGGAATAACAACAAAAATAAGCAAAACAAAGGTGAGCCCTGAGAGAAGGGACAGAACAATTCCCCTTTTGTAGTCTTTATAGTGGAGGGCAAGAAAAACGCCAAAGAAGGCAAGAAAAATAAGATAGTTTTCCTGCAGTCCAGCAAACAGAAGCATACAGAAATAAAACAATCTATGTTGTTTTTGCTCATAGAAATACACGATAAACGCGAGAAGTGGTGCCCCTAAGGCCAATGGGTGAAAGTCAAACGAAATTGCATTGTGTATACCCCAAAACAAAAGGTAAACAAATGAAAGAGAAAGAGCAACGAGATTATTTTTCAGTTTCTTTACTGCAATCTTATACAGCGGATATGCACCGAGGGGAATCAGTATTGATTGGGTAAGAAGAATCACAAGAGTTGAGGGCAAGAAAAGGTACACAGGGGAGAGAAGAAAGATACTGGGTGAAAAGTGATCAAGCCATGGATGGTTTTCAAGAAGAGTTGAGAACAGTGGTTTGCCATGTGCCAATTGCCAAATCAATTGATCATAGTAGCCAAGATCAAAAAGGAAGCTGTTTGCCTTTAAGTGTCTCACTAACGAGAAGGTTGTAAACCAGATGGCAAAGATACTTATTAAGATCCAGGTTCCATGGTGTGAGAAAAACGATTTGAGGCGCATAGAAGAAGAGTTTTATACCGTACGTTACTTTATCGTATCAGGAAGTAATTGTGCGATATAGGGGGTAATGTTCCACTTCTTGGTAAATTCATCAAAAAAAGTTCGTGAGGTTTCTGATTCCGTTTTATGAGCTCTAATTAAAACATTTCGTGGGGTATGAATATCTGGAACAAACTCAAATAGATCAACTTTGTAACCTCGCGCGCCAACAGCTAAGCCTCGGGCTGTATCTGTAACGATATCAGTCAATCGTTCTCGCAAAATTGGAAATCGAGATATCTCTTCTGAACGAGCCACTTCTTTCTTTGCCTGCAAATGGTGGTGGCAACAAGGACTCACAAAAATATATGTGGCGTTACTTTCAACAGCTGCAATTAATGCATTATCAGTTGCGGTATCGCAGGCGTGGAGTGCTACAGCAATATCAATTTTGCCCATTTGAAAACCTTTAATTTCTCCACTTTGGAAACTAATTCCTTCAAAACCACATTCTCGTGCATGTCGATTGTTTTCATAAATTAAATCAGTATTCTGATCGATTCCAATTACATTAACAGGTAACTTCATAACTTCTTTCAAATAGTAGTAAAGGCAAAAGGTAAGGTATGCATTTCCACAACCAAAGTCTACAACGACTACTTCTTCTCCAAATGACTCAGGGGTACAGGTTGTTTCAACTTGCTTGATAAACTCTGTAACTTGCTTCCATTTGTCTTTCCGTTCAGAAACAATTTTGCCATCAGCTGTTGTTAGCCCAATTACATGAAGAAATGGTGTAGTAAGAGGAATTTTTTGAGTTGTGACTTTGTCATGAGTCACATTCTTTTCAGCGTTACTTTTGTGAATTCTTTCAATCATCTGGCCATCTTTGACTTCATACTGAACAAGTGCATCAGTCTTTTGAATAACAAGTGAGGTGATGTGTGAACGAAGTAAAATGCCCAAGAGATGAAATGCTCGGTCTTCTTCATAGTTTTGAGCAATATCTTTTTTCCCATCCCAAAATGAGATTTGGAAATATGGTCTGTTTTTAATAACAACAGGTCGAATCGTTATTTTTTTATATCGATACCCATGGGCGCGACCATCACCTGAAATTCTCATCCACACAAAATCAGGAGCAGTAAGTGCCCCGGTTAATTCAAGATATCCAATCTTTTTTCCCATAATATTGATTATATCACACGTGAGAGGGTTTCCGTAGAGCAAAAGGAGTCAATTATTGAGGTGGAAGCTTCGGATAGTGGCACTTTTTCCACTTCTTTCCACTACCACACCAACACACATCATTTCTACTCATTTTCTTGTGAGTAGTGCTTTTCATTTTGTGCCCAGTCGTTGCAAGCTTGGCGGTGGCATCGTCAACTAAGCCCATGTGGTCAGATTGATCAACGTTGGTAATTGCAGTACTCAATGGAATCTCTGAAATTTGATTACTGGTCAAACTAATTCTAAAGATACGAGATGCAAGTTCCTGATCAATGTGCTCCAATAATTTTTCAAACAAATCATAGGCTTCAGCCTTAAATTCAACTAATGGATCACGTTGTCCGTATGCTCGAAGCATTACCCCTTCTCGAAGACCATCAATGTGGTCAATATGATCGATCCACAAATGATCAATTGCTCCAAGATAGGCATACTTCTCGATTTCTCGCATCGAAGTACTTGTGACTGACTCCTCTCGTGATTGATAGGTATCAGAAATAATCTTCTTCAAAAATTCTGAAAGCTTTTCTCGATCAGACAGTTTCGCCATTTCTTTCTCAACTCGTACGCGAGATGCATCATCAAATGGAATGATGTGAGAAAGGGCAACACCGAGTTTTTCGTAGTCAGGAAGTGGTTCATCATCTGCCCATGCAACCAACATCATATAGTCAACCTGCTCATGCAACTTTCGAAGAATTTCTTCTTTTACATTTTCTCCAGAGAGAATTCTGCCACGAAGCTTGTATACAATTTCACGCTGCTGATTGGCGACATCGTCGTACTCGACAAGACGTTTACGCTGATCAAAGTGGAATCCTTCAACCTTTACTTGAGATTGCTCAATGGATCGGGTTACCAAACCATTCTGGATTGGCTGATCTTCAGGCAATCGCAATTTATCCATAATGCTTTTGATCTGATCACCACCAAAGATTCTCATCAAATCATCTTCAAGTGAGAGATAGAACAGAGTTGAACCAGGATCACCTTGTCGACCGGCACGTCCACGAAGCTGATTATCAATACGTCGACTTTCATGTCGTTCTGTTCCAATAACGTGGAGTCCTCCTGAGGCAACGACTTTCTCGTGTGCTTCTTTCCATTCCAAATAATCTTTAGACTTTTTCCATTTGTCTTCACTTACACCTTCAGGTCTCTGTGGGGTTGTTCCTCCAAGAATAATATCAACACCTCGACCTGCCATGTTTGTTGCAACGGTAACAGCATTTGGTTTCCCTGCCTCTGCCAAGATCATCGCTTCACTTTCATGGTTTTTTGCATTTAATACCTGATGCTTAATTTTCTTGCGGGTCAAAATCTGACTGATGATTTCATTCTTTTCAATAGAAGTTGTACCAATTAACACTGGTTGCCCGTTCTTGTTGCGTTCAAGAACTTCATCAGCTAACGCCGTGTATTTTGCGTTTACTGTTTTATAAACAACATCTCCTGCGTCTTTTCGAACATTTGACCTGTGTGTTGGGATAACAACAACATCAAGGTTATAAATCTTCTTAAATTCACTTGCCTCAGTTGCAGCAGTACCAGTCATACCTGACAAAGCCTCATACATACGGAAGTAATTCTGGAATGAGATGGTTGCAAGAGTTTTACTTTCCTGTTGAACAGCAACACCTTCTTTGGCTTCAACAGCTTGGTGCAATCCATCACTCCATCGTCGTCCTGGCATAAGTCGTCCGGTAAATTCGTCAACAATAATGACTTGGTTGTCTCGAACAACATATTCACGATCTTGCAAATACAATGATCGTGCACGGAGTGCATTTTCAATGTGATGGATTGCTTCGAAATCTTTTTCATATAAGTTATCTACTCCCAAGATCTTTTCGATTTTTTGGATACCGTGTTCAGTTAGGGATGCTGACTTTGATTTCTCATCGATCGTGAAATCTGTGTCGGCATTTAACTTGTCGATCATTTTTGCAAAGGTGTAGTACTTATCAGTTGGTTCACTATCTGGGGCTGAGATAATAAGTGGGGTACGAGCTTCATCAATTAAAACAGAGTCGACTTCGTCAACAATTGCGAAGTAGTGTCCTCGTTGCACCATTTCGTGCTTTGAGCTCACCATGTTATCTCGAAGATAATCGAATCCAAATTCATTATTTGTTCCGTAGGTAATGTCTGCCGCGTATGCTTCTTGTCTTGTGCAAGGCTTTAAGTGAGCAAGTCTCTCGTCTCCATGACTATCGTCACGATACTTTGGATCATAGATATAACTCTTTTGTTCTCCTGCAATGACTGCAACAGTCATTCCTAATAAATGGAATGTTGGACCATTCCACCCTGAGTCACGTCGTGCCAAATAATCGTTAACAGTAACTAAATGTGCACCTTTACCAGTTAATGCTCGAAGATACAAAGCAGGGACGGCTGACAGTGTTTTTCCCTCACCAGTTTTTTGTTCACTTACCTTACCGGTAAAAAGAGCTGCTGCTGCAATTAACTGAACGTCATAGTGAGAAAGACCTAAAGCTCTGTGACTTGCTTCTCTGACAAGAGCAAATGCTTCAGGAAGTAATGTCTCGAGTTTTGTGCCGTTTTTTAGTGCTTCTCTAAATTCTGCAGTCTTTTTTGCAAAATCTGCATCTTTCATTTTTTTGACTTCAGACTCAAAGGTAGATACCTTCTCAATCGTTTTTCGTAAGGTCTCAACTTCACGGTGGTTTACATCAAGCAAATTTTTGAAGAATTTCATACGTGATAAATGTGTAGTAGGGCTGATTGTACTGCGATTCAGGTACCTGAATCAAGCGCTCCTTTTGTTCTCTCTTGCATTGATTCTTTTCTTTAGAATATGATGAACGTATGTACAAGAAAATTATCGCTTCAATCCTTCTAACTGTCTTATCTCTTGTTTTTGTCAAAAACGCATATGCTGCTGATGACCAAAACCCAGGAACAATACTTGAATCAGGAAAAACAGTACAAGGTGACTACTTTGCAGCAAATAAAAGTGTACAAGTTTTAGGTACCGTAAACGGTGATGTGTATTTGGCTGGTGGCTCAGTCATTGTAAATGGAGTAGTAAATGGTGACGTGTTGGCTGTTGGAGGTAATGTCTATATCGGAGGAGTGGTAAATGGAAACGTTCGCGTAGCCGGTGGAGATATCACGATCATGGGAAGTGTAGTAAAAAACGCCACAGTTGCAGGTGGAACAATCACCTGGTCACCTGAGGCAAAAGTGGGGGGAAGCGTTTTAGGGTTTACCAATAACGCAACTCTTTCTGGAAAGGTTGGACGAGATGTACGACTCGTTGCAAGTAATGTAACCCTTTCACAAGCAACCGTTGTGGGGAACTTAACCTACTGGAGTGAGAGAGACGCACTTATCACCAATGGTTCAAAGGTTACTGGTGAAACAAATCACGTTGCGACAAACACCAAGGCAAATATTAAACAAGACGCCGAGAATACCAGTCGAGTCTTTAACGGTATATCAATGATTGGAAGTTTAATCACGACAATTATCATTGGACTCCTGATGATTAAGTTCCTTCCACGATATGTGGCTCGTGGAGAAGAGATCCTTCACACTGAATTTGGCAAATCAATGCTTCGTGGATTTTTTGCAACAATATTAATTCCACTAGTAATTATTCTCCTCTTTGCAACAATTCTCGGAATTCCACTCGCCTTTATGCTGATCTTTGCACTGATTGCGTATCTCTACGTTGCACGTATCTTTGCAATTATCGCAATTGGAGCATTTGTATTTCGACTGATGAAGAATAAGGGAGGCTTAACAAAGAGTCTCTTTGTTGGAATCTTAATCTACTATGTCCTTTCTATGATTCCGTTTGTTGGCGCAATCGTTAAGTCAATTGTGTCCCTCGCCGCTATTGGTGCCGCGATTAGCAATGACAAGAGAACATGGGCAATGAATAAAGCTTCTAAACTCGTTTAAACTTAGGCTTCCGTTTTATCACTTGAAATTGTCCAGTGCTAGTTTACAATAATATTTGTGGCTAAACATGCAATTGTAGTTAAAAACCTCATTAAAAAATACAACACCGCAACAGTAAACGCTGTCGATGATGTCAGCTTTACCGTAAACGAAGGTGAGTTCTTCGCGCTCCTTGGTCCAAATGGTGCAGGAAAAACAACAACGATCTCAATTCTCACGACAACTCTTTCAAAAACAGGTGGCAAAGTTCAAATTGCAGGATTTGATGTTGACAGCAAAGGAACGGAAGTACGAAATCATATTGGAATCATCTTTCAAAACCCAAGTCTTGACTTAAATCTCACAGCTGAGGAAAACATTAGATTTCATGCAATTCTCTACGGATTGTACCCATTTCGACCAACATTTGGCTTGATGCCAAAAGAATACAAAGAGCGTGTATTCGAGCTCTCTACTATTCTTGGAATTGAGAAAGAAATATTTAAACCAATCAAAACCTTCTCTGGTGGAATGAAGCGAAAGCTCGAAATCGTGAGATCTTTGATGCACAAACCGAAGGTGTTATTCCTTGATGAACCAACAAGTGGACTTGATCCCCTTTCACGACAAACCTTGTGGGAGTATTTGAAAGAAGTGAGAAAGAAAGAAAAGACTACCGTGTTTTTAACTACACATTACCTTGAGGAGGCAGAAGATGCTGATACGGTCTGTATCATTAATCATGGAAAAGTAATTGCACAAGGAACACCTAAGCAATTAAAAAAAGGTGCCAAAACACTTGAAGAAGCTTACATAAATATTATTAAGCACGACTTTATCTAAAAAATATGAGAGAAGTAAATGCAATCCTAACCATCGCCTTCCGAGATTTCACCAAATTGTTGCGTGACAGATCTCGAATAATTGCGACCCTTATTTTCCCAGTGATCTTTATTGGAGTGTTAGGTGGAAGTTTGCAATCAAACTTGGCAACTAACGCAGGTTACGACTTTTTAGCTTTTATCTTTGCAGGTGTCCTTGGCCAAACCTTGTTCCAATCAACAGCAAGTGGAGTTATCTCTTTAATTGAAGATCGAGAAAACGACTTCAGTCAAGAAATTTTTATCTCACCAATCTCCCGATACTCAATTATTGTTGGAAAGATCCTTGGTGAATCAATGGTAGCCTTAACCCAACTTATTGGAATTATCGTTTTTGGAATAATCATTGGAATCCATGTAGATCTATTGATGATTGTTAAGTTAATTCCATTCTTCTTAATCGTCTGTATGTTTGGTGGTGCATTTGGAGTCTTTGTATTAAGTAACTTAAAGAGTCAGCGTAGTGCCAATCAAATTTTTCCGTTTGTCATTTTTCCACAGTTTTTCTTGGCAGGTGTCTTTAGCCCAATTATTAACCTTCCACCAGTATTGTTTGTCTTGTCACGAATTGTGCCAATGACTTATGCAGTTGACCTTATACGAAGTGTTTATTTTGCAGGTGACCCTGCATACAAGAAGATCGTCATCTTTAACACTGGTATTGATCTCGCTGTTATTTTAGCTTACTTTGTACTCTTCCTCGTTGTTGGAACATTCTTCTTCATTCGTAACGAGCGAAATAGATAACAAATTTTCTTGTAATCTTTTCAAAAAAAGGTATCCTTTGAATATGAAAGCAAAAGAAAAACAAAACAAAATCCTCTATAGATCTGAGACTGACAAAGTCATTGGTGGTGTCTGTGGTGGACTTGCTGAGACATTTGGAATTGACTCAACTCTCGTTCGGTTAGTCTTTCTCGTAGCATTTATCTTTGGGGGAACAGGCCTCCTGTTGTACCTTATTCTCTGGGTAATTATTCCAACAAAGAAAAACATATCAAAGTCAGTTAATGATACGATTCATGAAAATATTGAAGAGTTGAAAGAGACTGCAAATAACTTCGGCAAAAACATCAAAACGGACAACAACAATAAAATGTTTATTGGTATCGTTGTCATCGCCATGGGAATCATCTTTCTCATGAACAATTTTGGATACCACTTAGTTAGTATCAGTAAGTTGTGGCCACTTGTTATCATTGCACTTGGATTTATGATGATTTCTCGCAAAAAATGAAAAAAGAACTGATTGGTTTTTGGGTACTCTTCACGGGACTTGTTTTACTTGGCAATACGACTGGATTTGTCTCATGGAGCATTTGGCAAACAATCACACAGTTTTGGCCACTGGTTATTATTGTCCTGGGGATTCAAATGCTTCACTTAGAGCAAAAGGCAAAGCGATTGGTTATTCTTCTCTTGGCTATTCTTGTTTTCTTAATGATCTTGGCTGGAACAGGAAAGACAAGACCAGCAATAAACAACACAGAAGATCAAAACCCAGAAAGTTACTTAGTCATCCCCACATGACTCTTTGAGCACACATAAAGAGCTGATAGTTCAGGATAGAGAGGCTCGACTCGTGCAAAGTAGTGTGACAGCTCCTTTTCAAAATGATCTGCAATCTTTCGCTTGTCTGAGTAGTACAACCGATTAAAAATTGCGACACCATCATCTTCTAAGTGTTTAGATACATCGTGCAAAAATCCTTCAGACTCAAACTGTTTTGGGAAAGAATCGCCAACATAGGTATCAACACAAATCAAATCATAGGTTTTCTTCTCTTTGTGAAGATAGTCAAATGCATCACCAATTACGATATCAACGTTTAATTTATCGAGTCCTAAATAGTCGATACCAAGATCAACGATAACCTTATCGATGTCCACTCCAACGACAGATGACTCATTCCAGTTGTCTCGGATAATCTTTGCAATTGATCCTCCACCAAGCCCTAATATCAGAGCTCGTTTGACCTCTTTCTTCTTCTTCAAGTGATCGAGAGCATATTTCCAAATAGTTCGTACTGGTCCACCAACTTGCCACAAACCACCACCCATGATCTGATATCCAAAGGTAATGTCCCACTTAACCGTTAATAGTCCGTTAATTGGAGAGACCACTTCTTTAAAAACAATAGAACCATCGTGTAAAAAGTTTTTCAGTGAAGCCATATCTCGTATTGTAACAAATGAATGGAAGCAAAGATTTACTTCGTGCTTTATTCGGTTTACACTGACTACATGCAACCACTGGCTGAACAACAACGACCCGCGACTCTTGCCGACTATGTTGGGCAACTACATTTAGTTGGAGATGGGAAGATTATTCCTTCTTTAATTACCCAATCTAAAAAAACTGGCTTTTTCCCATCTCTTATTTTCTGGGGACCACCAGGTGTCGGGAAAACAACACTTGCTCGTATCATCGCCAAAGAGCTCGATCGACCATTCTTTGAGTTTAGTGCGGTCAGTACATCCGCTAAAGAAATTGCAGCGGCTCTCACGACAGAGTCCGAGCTCTCACCTATTGTCTTCATTGATGAAATACATCGATTTAATAAAGCACAACAAGACAAACTATTACCATTAGTCGAAAAAGGGGCAATGATTTTAATTGGTGCAACGACCGAGAACCCATCATTTGAAGTTATACGTCCACTGCTTTCTCGTTCTCGGGTCTTAGTCCTAAAAGAGTTAGGGCAAGAAGACTTAGAACAAGTACTTTCTCGTGCACTTACCAACACAAAGAAAAAGCTCTCCGCTGACGCTCGTGAATTTCTCATCCGCTCATCAAATGGTGACGCCAGAATATTACTGAATGTACTCGAGATTGCATTAAGTATTTCTCAGAAAGGAACCATTTCTGTTGCCGAACTTGAGCAAGCGATGCAGCGAAAAAGCATTGGGTTTGATCGAGAAGGTGAAGAGCATTACAACACCATTTCTGCCTTTATAAAATCTATGCGTGCCTCACAACCAGATGCAGCTCTCTATTACCTGGCTCGCATGATTGAAGCAGGACAAGACCCGTTATACATTGCCAGACGAATGGTCGTTTTTGCATCTGAAGATATTGGCATGGCAGCGCCGACAGCTCTGGTTGTTGCAAATGAAGTGTTCCGATCATGCGAGATTATTGGATATCCCGAGTGCTCTATAAACTTGGCACATGGAGTTGTTTATTTAGCTACTGCAAAAAAGGATCGTCGCTCATATGACGCGTTCCAGAAGGCACGAGCAGATGTTACAAATTTTGGAAATTTGCCGATCCCCATGCATGTTCGAAATGCACCAACTTCACTCATGAAAGAGCTTGGGTATGGAAAGGGATATCAAATGTATGACGACAAAAGCTACCTTCCTGACAAGCTCTCCACAAAGACATATTTTGAAAAATAAGCCATAAAGCTTATAATTCCCCTACGTCTACCAAAAAGAGAGACTCTAGAGAAAAGTAAAAGGAGTGAATTGTGGTTAGGATTTTTGTTCAAAAAAAAGGTACTGTGAGGCAAATACATCCTCAGGTAATTGATGACGCACAACCTTCTGGTCAAGGTGTCACAGTTCGAGTCATCCGTGAACGGCTATTTGTTCAGAAAGACGCCATTGCTCTCGTCTGGGATACCGAATCTCATGAATATGTAGTCTATATTACAGACGATGTTCCTGAACTTGTTGTCTGTGAGGCAGTTGTTGCCATGTTTGGTGAATGGAAATGCGATATGCATGTGTTGATCAATTGGGATATGTCGCTTGTTGTGGAGCATTCAACATGATTACAACAACAGCACTTGAGCGAGAGCTTATGGACCTTGCGATGTTACCAATTCTTTCGAGTAACACGAGGATTCATCTGATTGGTCGAATCAAAGAAGGGGACTTAGCACAATTTGAAAACAACAAACATCATGTGTGTGTTTCCCTTTTCCTCTCACGAGAGGAGGAAGGTATTACAAAACTTTTAATTGGTTTTAATAGTGAGACAAATCAATATATGTTTCCACAAGCACATGTGGGAGAGAAAAAGTCTGAATCAAGAGCAGAGCGCTGTATTGAAACTCTGAAGCGAGCTCTTGTTGATCAATTTGGGATAACTCTTGCACCTGATTTCAGTACAAATCCAATATGGATAACAAAGAGTCAAATTCATGGCTCAGTGTGCAAATCACATATCGATGTTTGGTACGCTTTACCAGTTGAAGATGATACTGATACACCGACTGGATTTGACCATGTTTTGTGGAAACCAGTCAATGAATTACCTCGATACCTTGCTGATCAAGCAAGTATTGAAGCGCTAAACGCATTTGTAAGACGATAAAGACAATGGTGACCCGGCTGAAATGCCGGGTTATTTTTTTTGTTTACACAGTAAGATACAATGACGTATGGTACTTCTTCCGACTCTTACACTGGCACTTATCACAGGACTTACAAGCGGAGGTTTCTCTTGTCTTGCCGTTCAAGGTGGACTTCTCTCTTCTTCTCTTTCAAAAATTCCACAAAGAGGAATTGGCTTAGTTTCCTTCCTCCTTTCAAAACTTATTGCATACACTATTCTCGGAGCAATCCTTGGTGTGATTGGTGGAAGCTTTAATATTAGTCTTACAGTACAAGGATGGCTGCAGATTGGTGCAGGACTCTATATGCTTGCAAGCGCTGCACATCTTCTTAACCTTCATCCAATTTTCAGATACACCGTCATCATGCCTCCAAAGTTTTTATTTAAATTTATTAGAAAAGCGCCACAAACAGAGTCAATCATTACCCCAGCCATAATGGGAGCATTTACGGTAGTTTTGCCCTGTGGAATTACCCAAAGTATGATGATTCTAGCTCTCTCATCAGGCAGTGCCGTAAGCGGAGCCTTAATCATGGGATTGTTTACCATTGGCACCCTTCCACAATTTATTGCAATTGGAGCCACCGCCTCTGCACTTTTGTCGAGAATGTCATTTCGAATCGTTGGAGCGTTTGTTGTTTTCTATTTAGGAATCGTTTCATTAAATACTGGACAGATATTACGAGGGTCCCCTCACACCTTCCAAAATTACCTCTATGCCCTCCAGATATCAAATACCACACGTGCTCTTGCACCTGAGACAAATGGGGTACAGGAAGTGACCGTTGCCGTATCAACTGATGGATACCAAATGTCTTCACAGACACTCAGAGTTGGGGTTCCGGTGCACCTTACCTTAACCTCTGTTGGCACTCAAGGTTGTGCTCGTGCTTTCTCTATTCCTTCCCTTGGCATTACCAAACTTTTGCCACAAGATGGGCAAGAAAGTTTGACATTCACCCCAACTGAGAAAGGTCTCCTCACCTACTCCTGCAACATGGGAATGCATGTGGGAAGTTTTGAAATAATATAAGATATGTTATAATCCTCATCGAAGGTAGCGTTTAAGGAGATATTTGTGAAAGTTGAAATATATCTCGGCGATGGAGTTGAACGTAAATTTCGCCAGGTCCACCCTCTCAACGTCAAACGAGGAAAAACGTTTCTGACATTAGAGAAAATGAACCCGAAACATCTGTTGACGGGTAAGCAGCCTGTTATTCTCAATCCAGCGGCAATTTACCTGAATAATAGGCAAAACGAAGAATTGAAATTTCCCCTTGATAGGCAAGGTGAACTCTATGCGCAGATTGCCAGAAGTGTTCAATATCACATGGGACTGTCAGGTGAAGAACTTGCAATCGTCATCCTGAGTTATTTGTAAGTATTGTAGAGGCACACAACGGTGTGCCTTTTTTTGTGGAGAAATTAGCTTCTTTTAACAATCTTGTCTTTCCCCATCCACTTTTGAAGGACTGTAGGAATTAAAACAGTGCCATCAGCTTGCTGATTATTTTCAAGAATAGCAATTAATGTTCTGCCAACAGCAAACACAGTTGCATCATTCATATGAACGAACTCAATGTCATTTGTTGTTCTCTTCACCCGTGTGTTTAAGCGTCGTGATTGATAGTCAGTGTTGTAGTCACTTGAGTGGGTTTCTCGATATTTATCTTGGCTTGGAATCCAGGTGTTAATGTCAATTTGTCGATAATCTGGTCCTCCCATGTCCCCGGTGCAAACTGCCATGACCTCATGAGGCAACTCAAGCTGTTTCATAAAGTATTCCTGCAGACGAACAATAAATTGTTGTTCATCACTTCCGGTCTCTTTTGTTGTGAAAGATTCGATTTCAACCTTATCAAATTGATGAACTCGAAGAATACCTTTGGTGTCACGACCGTATGAACCTGCTTCACGTCGGAAACTGGTTGAGAAACCAACATATCTGATTGGGAATTCCTTCTCTGCAATGGCTTCATCAATATGTAGTGCACCAAGGGTGTGCTCTGCACTTCCAACTAAATACATATCATCTGTTGGGAAGTGATATCGTTCTTCTTCAGGTTTAAGTCTTGCCATTCGTTCAAAGACATCTGGTTTAATCATGACAGGAGGAACAACGGGGACAAAGGGCTTCACTGATACAGTGAGATTATTCTCCTCTGCTATCTCTTTCAATCGATCACTGTCAGTTAAAACAGAGAACGCAAATGAAACGAGAGCAAACTCAAGAAGTGCGCCATCTCCTTTTAGATAGGCAAATCGTGCGCCAGAGACGTCACTGGCCTTCTTCACATCAATAATGTCCAACTCTTCACCAATGGTAATGTGATCCTTCACCGGAAAATCAAATTTCTTTGGGGTACCCCAGGTACGAAGTACAACGTTTGCTGACTCATCAGCTCCAACAGGTACATCCTCTGCTGCAGAGTTTGGAAGACTCCAAAGAATCTCTTTGTATGAAGCTTCAAGCTTAGTCAGCTCTGGCTCCTTTGCACTGAGTTCTCCCTTAATTCTCTTTCCTTCTTCAATATTTTGTTCTTTAGAAAATTTATTTTTTAATTCTCGAAGTGTCTGAATTTCACCAATTAAGGCACGACGCTTCTCATCAACAGACAAAAGATCATCAACGAGTGATGGGTTGGCTTTCTTGTCAGCTAATGCTTTTTTATAAAAATCTGGGTTTTCGCGAACTAAGGTGATGTCTAGCATAGCCCGAGTATATTACAACCCGAGTTCTGGAGCAATTGATTGCATTGAAGTAAGGGCAATTTCAATAAATTCTGGGAGAGGAATTGCTAGTTTTTGTTCGCAAAGAGCAATCTGGTCGCGGTCTACTCCTTTTGCAAAGGCTTTTTGGTTCCACTTAGACATTACTGCCTCGACTGTTACTGCTGAGAGCTTTTTCTCTGGTCGAATAAGTGCAATTGCCACGATAAAACCAGTTAACTCGTCACAACAGTAGAGAGACCACTCCATCGCGTTCTTCGGTTCTGGAGCGTTGTTTACGTAGCCATAGGCATGTGCATGAATGGCTTCTAAAATTTCTGGACGTTCTTCAATACCAGTTAACCACTCAAGTAATAAATGAGTATGTTTTTGGGTATCAGTTTTAGTGACCTCGTAGTCAGCATCATGAAGAAGACCAGCTACTGCCCACACATCAGGATCCCCACCAAGTCTTTGGGCTAAGGATTTCATGACAACTTCGACAGCATAACAATGACGGCGAAGGTTGTGGGACTGCATGCGCGAATGAAGGAGATCAAGAGCTTCTTGTCGAGTGAGCATTATTTTACTTCTACGATCTTGTATGTAATTTTTCCAGCAGGTGCTTCAACTTCAACAACTTCTCCAACTTTTTTATCCATAAGAGCTTGTCCCAATGGAGATTCATGAGAAATCTTTTTTGCAGCAGGATCTGCTTCCCATTCTCCAACAATTTTGAAGACATGACTTGATCCATTTACTTCAACAGTAACTTGTGTACCAACTCCGACAACGCCTTTGCGTCCGGTGTCAGTTACAACAACTGCATTTTGAACAACTTCAGTTAATTCATCAATTCTTCCATCGAGGAAATCGAGTTCTTCTTTTGCATTTGTGTAATCACTGTTTTCAGCTAAATCGCCTTCTCCTCGAGCACGTTCCAATCGCGCCACTGTTGAAGGACGCTTCACATCTGTTAAATCGAGAAGTTCGAGCTTTAATGCTTCGAGTCCTTCTGCGGTTACTTGAATTTGTTTTGTTTGATCCATATGTTTATTTTTAGTTAGTCTTTTCAAAAAAAATGCCCCCCTCTGACAAAAATAACGGGTGAGAAAATGATCTTTAGGGGTTTATTTTAGGAAATTTTTATATGTGCTTTCCTATAAAAAGATTCAATTTTCATAAGGGGTAATGCAACTAACAGAAGGAAGTATATGCTGCCTGAAACAGCTTGTCAAGCGTTTTTGTAGCCTCGGTAAGGAGGCTACAAAAGGAAAAAACTTAGCTGGCAAACACATAGTGATGCAGCTGATCTGGCGCAAAATGGGTGGCGTCATACCAAACAATGAGTGCTTGGTTTGTCTGTCCTGAAAGTAACCCAAAGGTTACAACAGGAACACCATCTACATATGCCCGATACCAATTGGAAATAGGGTACAAAACGTAGTTTGGACCCTGCCAGATCGTTGTCGTCTGACGGAAAGTACACCGGGTTAAGGCATCAAACTTCCCATTGTTAAGCACCGCATCAAAGATTGATTGCGTGCGTAACACTCCTGAATCTGGGCCATCAGTCTGATAAATCACCACATTTCCACTGAGTCCATTAACGGTCGGAACCAAAGGCAAAATACCTTGATATGTTCCCGCCACGCACGACTCGGGGGTGAAATTTATGTAAACAACTGGTGCCTGATACACAGGTGTTGGGTACACATACACCGGATACCCAGCCATAAGCGTTCCATCATAGGCGTTAAAACATCCCGTCGAGTCATTTACCTGGAGTGACAACACTCCTGAGGAAATAACTAACGTATGCCCAGCTGGAATGGTGAAGGTGACAACCATACCGGCAGTAAGTGGTTGGTTATACACGTACCCACCTACCTGATCGACCAACGTAAACGGTATGGTATATACCGTTGGGTTAACGACAGCAACTTCATGGTTGCAGACATTGATCTTAATTGGTGGATACCCATTGCCATCGGCCAAAACCGGGACCGTAGCTAATGCAAACAGACTGAAAAGTGCAATCAGAAATATCTTTTTCATGACAAACTCCTACTACTCTTGATATCTGATAGTTTTGATTATACTCCACTCTCTCGAGACTTGCGAGTTCAGCTCCAAAATGGTACTATTCCCTATAGTCAGATGTTTGTTTAGAACTGTTTAGGAGTATTTTGATGGCATGGTTTACCCCTACTCCGTTGGAAATTTCTTGTATCGAACAAATTGAAACGGCAGTCAATGATGATTCTCTGACTGAAAACCAACGACAAGGCCTGATTGAACAATTGTGGATACGCCTTGAACGAGCACATGGCTGCAAAGTATTAAGTTTAGTTTCACCGGAAGGAGCCGTTATCGAACGCCCCTTCCCTACAAAAGCTTAGGGATTGGTTGGACACTTATCGTTTCCGGTAAGTGTCCTTTTTTAATCAGTCTTTGATATACTCCACATTTCACGCTCATTAAGGTTACAAGGAGGATTACGTGGATAAACGGTATCTCTTGGCAGGAGTTTCTGTGGTCGTATTACTCATTCTCGTAGTTATTGCGGTCTTAGTTGTAAAAGAATTGCAGTCACCCTTTGTTTCAAAACCAACTTTTGAAGTTCACTTCAAAAACAAAACAGGACTCAATCAAAATCTGTGGAATTTTGAACAAGGCAACACAGTTGCAGGCTACAACAAAGAAGAGCAGACATACACAACAGGTAACTGTGCAGTCTCGGGTGATGTGTTAACCATCTTTGCCAAAAGGGAGAGGAAAAACGAGAGAGACTATACCTCATGTCGAATGAACCTTTTTCAATCACTTGATGTAACTGGTGGCAAATTCATTATCATTGCCAGGTTCCCCAAAGGAATCGGTACATTCCCTGCCATTTGGTTACGGACAAGTGAAAGTAGACCTGATGGCAAGATGACAGCAGAGATTGATATTGCTGAGGCACAAGGTGCTCGTCCTGGTATTATCTTTGCAAACGTACACACCAAAGGTTCAGTTGATTCAGGAGTAAACCCAAATCAGGGAATGATAGAAGTTCCTGATATGTATGACACCTTTCATGAATATGGTGTCGAGTGGACACCTGACAGGGTTATTTTTACCTTGGATGGAAAGCCCTATCACGAAGTGCATGAGGAAATACCATACAAGTTGCATTTAGTGATGAATCTTGCCATGGGTGGCAACTGGGCAAAGAGTCTTTCAGAAAGACTTCAGTTAGGTTTCCCAAATGGAATTGATGATGGGAGTGAGGAGAGTTGGAAGTTGATGATTAAAGACATTCTCTACTACCCGTTAAAGAAATAGAAACAGGAGCGCTTCAGCTATATGAAGCGCTTTTTTTGTGGCAAAAAAGCGTTTATACTCCACCTATTGTTTAGCAAAAAGCTTAGAAAAGTGAGTTTACATTGTGAAACAAAACATTCCATTAGAGGAGCGATTCAAGAAGCGTATCAAGGCAATAAGTTTGATTGAGAAAGGATACACACTAAAGCAAGTTGCGACAATCGTTGGTATTTCAAAGCACACCGTTATTGTCTGGAGAAATACATATCGGAAAGAAGGAACGAAAGGGCTTCTTCAATTTAGGCGGAGTAAGCCTACTCGCAAATTGACAGATGAACAGGAAAAGGAACTCATACTGAGTCTACGAAAAGGGGCAGAAGCATATGGATTTGAAGGAAATTGGTGGTCGCCTATCAGGGTACGGAAAGCTATTCAACAACTCTTTGGAGTAGAATATGATGCTTCGTCAATCAATCGACTTTTGAAGCGTCACAATCTGTACGCCCGCCCGTCGGTGAAACGAAACACACTAAAAAGGCTACTTGCAGTAGTGAAGGCAAATTCACCAAAAAACTTTGGCTTTGAACAGTCAGTATGGAATGCGGCACTTGTTGCAAAAGTTTGCTTTCAACTGTTTGAAAGGCGGTACAGTGAAGATCATATTTATCGATACTTTTCCCAACATGGATGGTCTTTTGTTGAAGAGAATAATCAACAGAATACGTTAAAAAAACTGATCGATATTGTTTCTAGCAAAAAGGCAAAGTTGTATGGTTTTGAAACCGATGTGTGGACTGCCCCAAGAATCGTCATACTTGCAAAGACACTGTATAAAGTTGACCTGTCAAAAGCTCAAGTATATGCATACATGAGGAGGCATGGTTTTCCACTTGGTAGCCAAGAAGGTTCCAAATTTAGAAAGCCTGTAAAGAAGTAATGTTAAGGCACCCGTTAGTGGGTGCTTTTTTTGTGTTAGAAATTGTTCCTAAGTGCACAAATGTGGAATTTTATATAACCTGAGGAAATAGAAAAAGTATACAATCCAAACAAGGATGACTAAACAAATACACATCTTGGGGCTAAAGATATCATATGGTCTTTTTAGCTCCAAGAAAAACAAGAGAGACATTCTGCTTTTCATTCATGGGTGGGGTGGAACAAAAAATTCATGGGAAAAGAACATTTTGGAGTTGTCTCATTCCTATGATTGCATTGCTCTTGATCTTCCCGGCTTTGGTGAGAGCCAAACTCCAGCTAAACCTTGGGGTACATTTGAATACGCAGAGTTTCTTAAGGAATTCATTGATACGGTTGGGCTAGAAGATCCGATACTAATTGGAAAGAGTTTTGGTGCAAGAGTTGCAATTGCCTATGCGAGTAAATGGACACAATCAGTTAAAAAGTTGGTTTTGGTATCTGCTGCGGGCATTGAGAAGAAGTCAATTGCACTACGAATTCAAATAGTAATTGCCAAAATACTCAAATTTGTATCCTTCATAGTTCCAGGCGTTGATGAAGAGTACATACGGAAACTTTTCTATCGAAGCAAGGGTTTGAAGGAAGAAGGAAAGTACAAGAGAGAAGTGAAAAAGATCGTAACTAACCAAGATTTGAGAGGACTACTTCCCTTTATAGTAGCAAAAACGCTAATCATTTGGGGAAGTGATGATAAGGTTCTTCCATTAAGTTACGCTGAAGAAATGAGAGGTAGTATTAAAAACGCTAAATTGAAAGTGATAGAACAAGGAGACCATTGGGTACACCAGAATCAACCTGATGAGTTTAATAAAGTGGTAATCGAGTTCCTTTAGCAATTTCATACAGAGGGTTGTATGCAAGGAGCCTAATGCGATATCTTTGTTTCTGACATATTTATCGGCAAAAACACCTATAACTTGAATCTTCATGTCAAGCTGGTATAATCAACCCATGTCTTTTGCTATTACTGCCATGGGTACATTTACAATACACAGAGAAGGTAGAAGCATATGAAGCATCAATATTTTGGAGATATCAGCGACTATAGAAAATACTGTCTGCTGAAAAACTTTGTTCAAGTGGGAGGGCTTAATCCACTCGTCAGCTGGTTGTTGACCCAAGATGACGAAAGAAATGATGGTAACAATAACAGCTATCTTAGCGATCCTAATACTTGGAAAAAGCATGATGCTGCAATTTTTGATTTTTTACATAACCAAGTCATTCAGCAAAGTGTTAAACATCTTTCCGCAATTGAGCAAAGCGGATTGTTACCTGGAGTCACTTTCTACAGTGAGTTGTTAGAAGATGACATTGAATCAAGACAAAGGTATTTTGAAAAACTTGGCGCTATGTCAAGCTCTCATGATTTAGTTTTTCTTGATCCTGATAACGGAATTGAAACAAATTCAGTGAGGAAAGGAAAGAAAAACAGTTCAAAGTATATCTATCTTGATGAAATTGGTAATCTTTGGAATGCTGGGAATTCGCTACTAATTTATCAGCACTTCCCCAGAGTGGAGAGAATCGCATATATGACAGCACAGCTAAATAGATTAGCTGAAGTTGCACCTGCGCCAGTAATGCTCGCTGTGAAAACATCTTTTATGGCATATTTTGTGCTTGCAGCAGAAAAAGATGCGGATGCAATTCGAAAAAGCCTGATTATGACGGGCGAGCAATGGCAACCACATCTTGAGATATACGAGCTAAATTTGGATACAAATGTACTTGAAAAGATAGATAAACCTAGTCAAAGGAGACTATTGTGAATGCACAAATAGATATTGAACTAGATAACAATTTCTACACAAATCCATATATTGAATATCGGAGACTACTTGAGTATAAATCAGTAATCTGGAGCAAAAAAAGGAATGCCTGGCTTGTTTTAGGTCTCGAAGAAATCAAATCTGGATTACTTTTATCCTCACTTTCGTCCCAAAGGACGGCATCAGCTACACTCAACGGGAAAGGAATTTACAGTGAAGAAAATTTACAAAAATTAGAAGGCTTTTATTCCAACTGGTTGATGTATATGGATGGTCAAAACCATCTAACTCTTAGACGTGCTGTTGTAAAAGCTCTGAATCTGTCAGTAACAGATGACACAGATGATTTTGCAAGAAGCTTAGCCCGCGATTTAATTAATAGGACCTCATTTGATAGTCCGACGGACTTAATATCTGAGGTAATCATGCCGTACTGTGGGCAACTAATGCTGAATGTCCTTGGAATCCCTAAATTGACATATGCTGAATTACTTGAGTTAACAAAGAATATTGTCGGTTTCTTGGGGATGTCATCTTTTAACCAAGATGTCGCAGATAAGGTTCTGACAGATATCTTGAAGCTTGAACAAGTGATCGATGGGGCATATCTAAACGAGACTGGATTTGTTCATCTATTTCTGCAACAAATTGCAAGTTTTGATTTGTCAAAACAGACAATAGTAGGTCTACTGGGCAATCTGCTAGTAGATGGACATGAACCGATGGCTTATTCATTATCTGATGCCATTTGGGGATTAATGTTCAAATATGGAACTTTGAGTGAAACTTTTTCAAATGGTGTAAGCGAAGCAACTGTTGAATATCTTATCCATAGAAGTCCACCGTTTCAATATGTTTCTCGGATCATTACTGATGACATCTCTATTGGTGATGAAAGGTTAAAAAAGGGGGATAGGGTTCTATTTATGTTAGGCTCGGGAAATAGAGACTATCGAGTGATTTCGAATGAGGAAGAATGCCCTATTCATAAAGGTAACCAGACCCTGAGTTTTGGATATGGTGCACATTATTGCCCTGGTGCAAAATTGGCACGAAACGCTCTAAAGATTTTTCTTGAAGAGCTATTCTCAAACGTCCCTTCGCTCAGTTTAGTACCTAATGTGGACCACCAGTGGTTCAAATCTCTTGGTTACAGACAGATACAAGGCTTGTACGTTCAACTTAAGTAATGATAAACCCCCGAAACATTTCGGGGGTTATTTGTTTTTCGGCGCTTTTAGCGCCGATCTATAATATGATTCTGACTTGGCCCAGTACCTACCAACGTGATAGGAACACCAAGTTCAACTTCTAATTGTGTAATCATCAAAGTCGCCTCTTCTGTTAAAGCTCCTTCTTCAGTTACACCAAAGTTGTCATAGTTCAGATAATCCACAAACATCAATGCAATCTGCGTTGGTCTGTTTACCATGACTGCGCGTTTTACTGCTTCAATGTCAAATTCACCGACTCGACGTACCTTTTTAGTAACAGTTGTGAACTCCAAAATCTCACGAGGGCATCCAGATCTCTTTGTGATTTCTTCCCATGAAATCTCATTTGCTAAAGGTCCTGAATTACCACCCACACGGATAGGGTATGTTCGCACTACCATGATAGTATCTTTAATAAGCGAAGGACTGATCCCTGCGTCACCGCATAGTGCCCCTACCGTAATGTCACGGCCGGTCACATATGGATATTTACCATGATGCAGACTTAACCAAAACCCTTGAGTACCTTCTAAGCAGATTTCTGCTCCTCGGTCTGCTAATTGATTAGCAAAAAGAGAAACGTCGCGAAGGTAAGGTTCTAACTCTTCAACATCGCGTGCTAAAGTTACATCTTTACGAAGAACTTTTTTAGCGATAGCTGCTCCAACTCCTTTTCCAGTAGAAGCAATGCTCTCTTTGAGAATTGTTTCACTCTGCACATCAGCCTCTGTAATAATTGAGGCTTGTGGATCAATCATCAATCTTTCTTTTACATCTGAAACGAGAGCAATCTCTCGTCGGAGTATTTCTAGATCAATGACACCGCCTGCACCTATTGCAAGAAAGCAGTTGGGATTCACAAAAGCACATGGTATCGTCTGCATTTTATATGTGACACCGTCATGTTCAAAGGTGTGACCTGCATTTGGACCACCTGTCCTGATAGACAGTGCCATTTGAGGCGCTATGTATGCTGCAACCTTACCTTTGCCTTCACTTCCGTATTGACCGCCGATTATAACGGTTACTGTATTCATTTTGAGTCATCTCCTTTGATGAGTTTTCTCACTTCGTTTATTGCTTTTTCTATTTGGCCATCTTTGTTTGTAATGACCTGGGAAAATTGATTTCCCATGAATAATCGTGTCCTTGCCTCGTTGATTCGATCTTCAATTACAAAGTCGCTTAACTTTTTCGCTCTGAGTCGTTTCTCCAAGAGAGCTAAAGTTTCATCTAGCCCTGACGGTTGACTGAGCAAGGATGTCTCGATTGGTTGAATAAAAACATCAATAACAGGGATCCCCATTTCGATAAAAGCCTTCTTGAGAACTAACGCGTTTTCTGGATCTACTTCGAAAAGTAAATATCCGTTGTTAAGCCAGTCCTTTAGAGTGCTTTTACTGGTGCCATATTTTCCGCTGGGAAATTGATCGATATCGATGAAATCTCCAGCTTGAACGTGAGAATCAAATTCCTCATCGCTCACGAAAAAATATTGAATACCATGAGTTTCACCATCACGAATTTGCCTTGTGGTATGACGGGGGAATCGGGTCATCCTAAGTTCTCTGTCATGGATAAGGGCATCAATTATTGTAGATTTTCCGACGCCATTACATCCTGCCAAAATTATCGCTTTACTCATTCTTATCTCCTTGAGTATGAATAGCTATGTGGAATGAGGTTAACAGTAACCTAACACTTTAAGTAGTGCTTTAAAGTTAGGCTCTCTATAACCAAGATCAATTGATTCTTCTGCTGTAATATCTGCGAGAGTTCTTGTGTCGCCTTTGATAATAAAAGCTGAATTAAATCCGCCTCCGAATTTTATTTCTGTTGGCCCGATCCATGAAGGTTCTCCTATTTTGTAGCTCTCGGTTTCTGCAATTGAACCTTCTACAACTGTTTTGAACATATATAGAACTTCTCCAGCGTAGTAACCAACAATAGACGTTATCTTTGCTCTACGATCTTTAGCGCCTTGTAGTTCCTTTATAAGACCTTCGCGACCATGCTCTTTAAGATATTCAGATGCTGTAAGTCCAGGTCCACCGTTTAGGTGAACAACTTCCAATATTGAATCTTCTACAACAATTGGCTTCTTCACCTTTTCAAAGACTTTTCTGCAACCATGTTCGATTATCTCGAAATTAGTTTTGAAGTCTTCACTGTAGGGTTCTACTCCTTCAAACTCTTTGTACGCAGATAGGATAGATACCTTGCATCCCAAAAAGTCAGCTACGAACTGAAACTGGCCTAATTTTCCGTGATTTGTGGTAGCAAAGTAAATTTTGTCCATGTATATACCTTAATCGTGTGTGTGTAAATTGTAAAGTTCTAGATAACTGGCCAATATATACCATATATCTTGGATTATTGCAATTATGGGTCAGTATTGAAGGAATGTTAACATAAAATATAATTATAAGGATTTCCGAAATATGAGCCAAACTATCTTTCATGGAACTCAATGTACGTTTATATAATTTTTACATCCATATAAGTTAACTACATGCTGAATACTATTTGAATAAACGAATTCAGTGTTTTTAAGATAACATCAATATTTGATTGATCTATCTTTATAATTAAAAATTCATCTATGCCAAAATCTGGTTGCCTTAATTAGATAGTTGCTTTGAGACTAAACCCTTTGGTTATTTTCTCCTGCTATAACTTCCCTCTGAAATGGAATTTATACAGAAATTATTTTGAATCAGATTTCAGCATGTAAATTTCGCATTCAGGAGCAATTTTTACACAGAAACGCTCATTTATTTTTAATAACACTTTCTTTTTCAAATACTCAACTTGCTCTTCTTTTGTCCCTACTTGTTTAAGCCAGGGAGGAGCTTCACCAATGAATTGATCCATAAACTCATTATCACTTGAAAAATTTTTTACTTCGAAGAATATTTGATCCTCATTTGTCATCATATCTTTATTGGCCGGGAGTTGAACTATCTGACCTGTTTTCTTAATGTTTGCCACTAAAAAACCATTCTCTTTTCCTTCACCGGAGTATTCCACTATTGGAATTTTCCTATTATTTGCAATGAAATAACCCGCAAAACCAGGGATATCAGGCTGATTTTCTATTCTGTAGTGAGGCATGAAGTTGTCGGAATATCTAAGTTCAAAGGTACCCAAATACTGGCTAAATATTATGAAATCTTGTTCTGTTTCATCTTCAAAAAACTTTTTCACTGATCTTTCATCAACTCTTGCATTCTTTTCTAAGAATCGAATTAGGGCAGTGTTTTCCGAGGTTGCTAAGCCCGTACCGTATTGTTCCCCAAGCTTTGTGTATTGTATATGCCAATTCTCTATGAAAGCCTCTTTGTCGTAAACCTGATTAAATCCTAAAAAAATAATGTCTTCTTGTTCTTTCTTTGTCATTACTACTAATCCATTTTTTTGAAACACCCCACGCACTACTGCACCTTTTTCAAAACTATCTAAGAAATCTTCCTTAAATGTATCTACTTTCTTGGAGCTAATGTTTTCTTCTACAAGGATTAACTGTAAAAGACTTTCTGCCTGCTTAACTACTTCTAGCAAAAATGGTTCAACCTTCTCAGTAAAAAGATTCATAAAATTACCTACAATATGAAGATCGTCCAGTATTTCTTGCTCCACAGAAAATGTCTTTGCCAACTCTGCAAGTTTTTTACACGAATATGAGATGTCACTTAGAGTTCGAGCTTCATACCTCGGTAAAGAATAATAAGGGTTCCAATAGTATTTGTTGTCTGAAGGACTCGGCTGAATTGGAGCAAGAAACTTAGCCAATAGCAGTAAAAAATATTCGTTTAGATATTTTTCACTACCTGTATGTCCTTCCCCAAAATCAAACTTATACCGTATATCCATATTAGTTAAGAAAAACCCCATCAGCTTTTCCAGATTTTCAGGAACGATATCATCTCCTACCCACGTAGCATCGGAGTCGAGAGGTTGTTTTGAATACCAAAGTAGATCGATATATTTAATTCTTTTTTTGTACCAACAATATGCACCTATACCAAAGAAAATTCTTATCGCATTATTAAATTTGTAATCGGAGATCAAATAGTTTTTGTGTACTTTGTAGATTTCATTTAATTCTTCCTTAAAAATTTTAGATGAACTAAATTTAAGAACTATTTTTTTTAGTTGATCTAAGTGGGATTGCATTTCATTTAGCTTTTCCAAGGTATTAACAGTATCTGCTTTATCTAAAGCTAATACTGTTGTATGTATCTCGGAGTCTTTGTCAAAGATTAAATATTTATCGTAATCTGTTCTCCTTAAAAGACTCACTACTTCCCAAATATTGCTTCTGTCATAAGAAAATATGTGAATACCTCCATCTACAAATGATAAAATTAATTGTCGAAAAACTTCCAAGTAATCGCCCTGAATTATTAGTTTTGTCAATGCGATTAGGTATGAATCTAAAAGTGGAAGGTATTCCATATTAAATTTTTCATCGCTTTTCTTTTCTGGAAAATTAAATACTATTTCTGTGTACCACTCAAATGCCGCAGGGTAGAGTGAAGGAGCGTTTTGCTTGATTGCCTTATTAAAAACCTCGTATATTTTTTGCAGAAGAAGTTTCACAAATAAGTCGTTTGTTTTAGTAATGCATATATAAGCTAGTATTCGATTAATGGCAATAATAGTGGCTCTACTTACTTCAGCAAAATCCTCTTTCAAAGCAATATCGTGCACACGTAGTAGTTGATATATTGGAGTCGAAAAGGCAACTAAATATTTCTCAGGGAAAAAATATAAACGATGCCCCGCTTCTTTTTTATTATTTTCTTGAATTTCAAAATAATCCTTATGTAGCATAAGCCGCTCGAATTTTATTGGATCATTCTTCTGAAGTTCAAATAGCGATAAGACTATTTCTGTAAGTTGATCAATTGCATTAACAACTGTTTTTGTACGTTTGTTTTTTTGTGTTTCGACCACGAGTACATCTCCCAGTCCTTCGATCGACTCGAGAAATTTTTCTTGTTGTTGCTCAGCTGATAATTTGTTTAACATCTTTTAAGAACTTTCCTATAATCCAATCAATATCTGTCAAATATTTATATAAAACTCTTAAATAAAAAATCATAAGTACCAGTGTAATTAAGAAAACTCCAAGAGATATACCATGAAGTACGTCGGAAGTGTTGGAGAAATACATTACACAGACTGAAAAAAATAGATTAAAGATAGAAAAATAAAAAATTATTTGAAGGAGCGGCTCTTTCTTATAATACTTACTAATCGCTCCAGATCCATACCTTTCTGATATCCTACTCACCATTTCTACACTTAACGGGACAAACAAAGATATCAATGCAATATGAAAAGAAATTATATTGGTCAAATCATGAATTCGATTGGTGTCCGTTACAGATTGTTCTTGAGTATTTTTTTTGTCGGTCTGTCTTTCTATCCTCTTATCTTTACTGTCAGGCGTGACTTGTGTAATCTTGGTACTTGTCGGACCGTCAGCTGTAACCTGTGCAGGAAAGATCACAGTAAAACAAATAAACAAGAATAGTGTTACAAGTCGCATTACGCTATTTTACGCTTGCTCAATTGAGGTTACAAATCGAAGAGATCTTTCATTCCTACTTTTTATTGCAATAGCAATTCTCCAGATAGTTTTATGCATCATCGGTGACAATAATAATGTTTGAAGAAGATATAGAGGCTTTAGAATTGGAAATTGCACAAGCAAGAGAAATGAGAGACCGACACGAAGACAAAGAAATAGATATTCAGATTGCAATAAATTACTGTAAATATTTCGTGAAATTCCTTCATGAACTTATACTTTCAGGCTCAGATAACTTGAAAAATGCTGCGATGTTTGGTCTCCATTTTAACTCATCCCCTACATATGAAGAACTAAAAAATGGAAGAACAACACTAGCATCTATTTTTGAGCTTAATGAAGTGTATGCAAATACAAAATCACGATCTGTGACCCCATTGGAATTCGAATCCAAGTTCCCAGAATGAG
>CAZMSJ010000005.1:35941-58491 GCA_964568925.1 uncultured Gammaproteobacteria bacterium | reverse complement strand
CGGACCTTCCGAGCTTCGTGATCTGTATTCTTGGTATTTTCTCAAATTCGGGACAAATCCGATAAAAATTGCTTGGTATACATATCAGGCATTCAAAGAGAAATACTCAATTGGTGTCATTAAAAAGTGGCTCAAATTGTTCCTTTTTCGAGAGATTGAGCTCAGTCAGTTCAAGCGTCAAGCTCGTGCTGATGGCCCCAAAGTTGGTAGCATCAGTGCTGACTCACACAACGATCGTGTTCAGCCGTCTGATATGAAGTCAGATCCGTGGCTCCGATGGGTTGAACGGATTCCTGAGGAATTGTAAGGAATTTCTCCCTCAGCCTCGGTTGAGGGAGATACCTATAACTTGATTTTTAAGGTATTTTATGGGATAATAACCTAGTTGATTTTGTCTATTTTAGGAGAATCTCATGAAGCGTGTCTCGATTCTTGTTGTCTTTTTTCTTGTTGTTTTAGGTGTAATGGCTGCAACGCCATTAGGGCAATTTGTGCCTGCCGTAGCCCCTGTAATGCTTGTACTGGTTGGGGCTTATGTCGTTTTAATGATGGACGACCGCCATTTTAGTGGAAACTAACTAAAAGCCACCTTGAGGTGCTCATCTGCATTTATTTGTAGATGGGCACTTTTTTTTTTTTTTAAACATTTGACAAACGACATATTTGTGTATAAAATACACTAAGTAAATGAGATGAATAACTTTTGCCACTAAGGTTCTTGGTGGCGAGAAAAGTGATTCATTTTTATCTTTGATGAAAGTGGTCTCTGTTTTCCCCAAAGGGGTAAATGGGTTTTATAGAACATTGACACAGTAAAGAAAGGACTTTTGACATGAATGGAGTTAACGTTTCTGTTGACCTCAGTAAGAACGTCATATTGGGAGGAAAGAAAAAGCGTACCTTGTACGTAATTCTTTCCGTTATGCCTGATGGAAGTGTCGTACCAGTTGGTAGTCGGGAGTTAGTCTTTGACCTTGACGTTTCACCTTCAATGGAAGGCCGCTGCAAAAGTGGTCTAAGCGCCATAAGCGAAACGAAATCAGCGACTATTGAAGCAATACATATGATGCCGGACACAGACTTAGTCTCTGTCTACACATTTAGTACTGTTGATCGACAACCTGTCTTAACTACTTCACTCTCTTTGATGCGCGCGATTGCAGTTCAAGAGGTGAACGGCTTGCAAACAAGTGGTGGTACCCGTTTGGGTCCAGCTCTTCGACGAGCAGTCAAGAAAAAGGGCAACAATATTCGACGCGCGGTTGTGCTTACAGATGGCGATGCAAACGACAAAGTAGGTGACTTGATTGAATGCAAAGCTGCAGTTAGTGACGTAGATGCATGTCCAGTTTGGATGTTTGCAATCGGACCTGATTACAACGAGGCCCAATTGAAAGCCATTGTTGCTGCAGCAAAACCTGGAAGTTTCTTGCGCCACGTAGAAGATGCCTCAGAAATTCTGAAAGAATTTCAAGAACAGATTGCTGTTCTTCAAGGCACAGGTGGCGTTAGTAATGTTGTTCTCACGTTTGTTTCAGATCCTGGTTTTCGCATCTTGAGTGCTGCTCGACTTGTACCCGATCAAGCTGATGTCCCAGTGACAGATGCTGATACGAAAGTATCGTTTCTTCATGGGGATCTTGATAGTGTATATGGCCAGCAGCTCGTGCTTGAAATTGAGGTTTCAGCCGATACATTGGGATATGGCAACTTTATGGTTGGCAATTTCCTCGTATCATTCGATACTCCTACCGGTTCCCAAAAGGAATATGGGGAAGTATGGGTTGAGATAACCCAAGATGAATCGCTATCTGCTCCGATAAATTCTAAAGTTATGAATACCGCGTTAACCGTTCGTGGCACTCGACTCGCAACTTTAGGAAATCTCGCAGAAGCAAAGACATTGTTAACGGCAGCGGGCCATCAAGGTGTCGCTAAACGACTCTCAACAATTGGTAGCGGTGATTCAAATGATTCACGCGCCTTGAGAACAACTCTTGGAACAATTAGTAAGAAGACAATTAGTTCTTCTGGAGGGAATTAGAAATGATTTGTAATTCATGTAACAATATCAATCCTGATGGGACTCTGACTTGTGTGTATTGTGGGCAAGACCTGAGTAATCCAACGGTTATTCAAGGTGTTGCTATTCCTGTTGCTTCTGCACAAGTTGCATCAAGCATCAGTAGTTCACCATCGTCGAGTGCCGTCGCGGTCCTGATTCCAATAATTTCTGGAGTGGAAGATCCCACTCGAGCAATTACGTTGATGTCTGGATACTTTCGATTCTTGGTTGGACGTACCGACCTAAGTCAAAGTCCTCCAGTTAAACCACAGATTGATTTGGAAAAACTGTTTCCAGATCTTGTTGAATCAGTTGATGGGTATATCGTTTCTCGTTTGACAGGTCACCTGCGGCGGGAAGTCGTTACCAATCAAGTTTTTTTCAACGTTCATTCAAAGTGTGGTTCGACAGTGCTTATACAGTGTCCTGATGAGCAGGATAGTCGACAACTCAAGCCTGGTGATGAAGATGTTTTGGTCCCAGGTACCATCCTTTTAATCGGTTCGCGTAATAGCTACATCGAGTTTATTGCTCGATAGGAGAAGATTATGGTAGTTAAACAACCAGACAAGATTGAGAGAGTTGATCTCCCTCAATACTTCGCATCAGTTGAGGAAATCGCAAAATTCATTGCAGAAAACCTGGCTTTGATAATGGTAGATCCTCAAGTTGGATTTACATCCATACCGTATAAGGGTAGATTGGCGACATTGCTCGGTCACGAAGTCATGCAACCGACCAATAGAGTCGCGCGTTTACCGATTTGGAAACATCGTCGGGTTACGAAAGATTGGCATGGTCCAAAATGGCATGTGAGCTGGGTTGAAATTCGTACGGATTTAGCAAACGATCCGAAGTACGACACTGTCCCATACGTTATGACTTTTGACGAGTTTAACACGTGGACGCCAAATTCAATGCCGATTGAGCAAAAGGCTCAACGTGCTGGCATTGACTACGATAATCTCGGTGAATATCTGTCGCGTGCAGGGTTTCAATATCTTTGGCCGCGTGGACGTCATTGTGAACAAGGAAGCCCAGATGCACGTTTTCACCCGGAATTTGATATCTGCGTTGTTGATGGTGTCACCTTGAAAGGCACCTTGACGTATGTCGATTCACTCGGCGCGTTTGCAGACAACGGTGGAATGAACGAAACCAGCTTAAATGCTGATTTACAAGAGCGTCGAATTAAAAATGCCGTGTTTATCGACCTTTGTACTGAGTTCTGTGTTCTCGCAAGTGTGATGCAGGGGATTGAGCGGGGATACGGAACAATGGTCTTAACTGACTGTGTCCGCCCGGTTAATGTAAACCCTGATGATGAAGCAAAGGCCTTTGCTCAAATGTATAACAAAGGTACACTGCTTGCGAATACTGATCTCTTGATCGCAGCCGCACGTTTGGTAGGGTTGATAAAGTAGTTTTTTTGGGGTGGTGAGGGCACTATGCTCGTGCCACCCCTTTTTTGTAAATATTGACTATGATTATGAGCACGTTGTAAAGCGTACTCTGGCTTGTAGCCAATTCGTAAGTACTTTGAAAGTTTATTTTAAGGAGTGAATCATGACACAGAAACAAGTGTATACCGGGCTTATTCAACATACGCCAGGTATGGCATTTCGTGAAGGTGGAATGGGCAGAGAAATTAGTGAAATTCAAAGCCCAATTTTTCAACAAATGTATGACTCTGATATCGTGGCACACGGCAATGTGGGTTTAACTTCCATTCCGGGCCTTGAATATCAAATTCCAAAACCATTAGTTGTAGGAAATGACATTGGTCAGAAACTACCAGATATTCGGAACCCGAAGACTGGAAAAATGGAACCTAACCCAGGTTCAGCGCTTGCGTTTGAACAGAAGGGTCATCCTGATGAGCCAGAATGGGTAACGACAATTCGTGAGTATTTTCTACCCGCTTTTGAAGCGGCAGATCTGCTGAAGATTTGGTTAATGGATCGGCATTTTAATCCTGAATTCCTGAATCGTGATGAGATGACTCGGTACAAGATTGATTTGAAACAGCTATCTACTAAAGAACGAGCAATCGTTACCAAAGATGCTGTACTTAAAAGAAAGTCTTCGACCGGAGAATTTTTGAACATTCGGGAATACGAGCAGATATTTGGTGGAATTGTCGACAAAGAGGATATAAACTTTTTGCCACATTGCCGCGATGGTATTGTTCGCTGGATACCCAGTATTGAAAGACATCTCTTAAAGAGTGCCCAGAAAGCACTTATGGAACAGCATGCATTAGGGTTACCTCGTCCAGTTGTCCGAGATATTGTTGATTATAAAACTGGACTGAATCCCGTTTCACCACCGGATGCCAATGGTATGAATGACAATGTCATTGCACACGTATTTAGAAATGCGTGGCAAGGAATATATACTGATGGCCCTCACCGTTGGTGGAAAACAATGCTTCATTTCGGAACGACGAACGAATACACAAACGACTTTTTATCAAACTTTGGTGTTGATCAAGGTGCCATTGTGATTCGTTTGATGGCAGGGTGTGGCATGTTAGGAATTGCTTCAACCTATGATTCTATCTATACATTGACGAATCGCTATCCGAAAAACTTTTTCCCCACATGGGACTGGATACCTGAACTCATGGGACCAGAACCCGCTGGGTATCGTGCTCATAGCCGACGTATGCAGGAAGCTGCATATGAAGAAGCATTTGGACAAAGCGGTTCGCCGACACGACAGATGGTTGAGTATCTTGAAAAAAGTGGTGAAGATGGATTTGAAGCTTCACGCTTAATCAATATGTATCATCAGAAGCGTTTTGATGGTCACCCACTTTTTTGGTCCTCCAAAGAGCTTATTGATCATCTCAAGAAAGGAGGCTGATATGGTCGATGTACGTAACTCACTGTCAAAAGATTTGTCATTTGGCAATAAAACGGTAATCCCATTGATGCAATCATGGACAGCAGAAGTTGCATATGTGTATGGAGAGAGATCTCAAACACTTGCAACGGCACTTGGTCTTGAAGATGCAAACAATCAATACTCACCGTTTGGGTACCTGATTAAGGTTCTCTTACCATATACTCCTCACCTTTCTGCACTTTCAAGTTGGGAAAGCCTGTTGAGCAATTGGTATGGAATTAAAACGTGTGACGTAGGACAAAAAATGGAGAATGAAGACCTCCTTGTCGTCCTTGACGTGAATGAGAAATCATCACCACAGTTAGTTTCAAGGGCCGAAGAGCTCATGTCCATTGCAATAGCGCAAAAAGCATCGGTGCTTGTTGTTACTAAACACAAGCAGAAGCTGCCTAAGGAAATCATTTCTCAGGTGAAACATTTTACAGGGAGTGTGAACTCCTACTGGAAAATTTTTGCCTGTCACACGGTAACGAATATGATCTACAACCGCCAGCCCCGTAATATTTATCTTGTTGGAGAAGGTCTTCGGATCGTATCTTCCGCTATTGGGGCACTTGATGTGCTTGCTCGCTTTGATGAGTCAAATTCATCTCTTGCGATAATTTCAAACAGAGTGAAAGTTGATCAGCACACATCACTTGTGTCTCTTGGTAAAGATCTACAACCAAGCAAAATATTTACATCATTTGGGTTGTCTGTTGAAACAGATATACCAAATTGTGAGGGCTTAGAGATCAGTGATCGACAGGTACTTATTACACCTGTCTAAAGGAGTTGGTAATGAAAATTGGCCAATTGATCAGGAAAAGATACAAGGTCATTCGGCTGTTAGGTGCAGGGAATATGGGTTCCGTTGCTGAAGTAGAAGATATTCAGGTAGGAACTCATTTTGCTGTTAAGGAAATTTCTCAAGCAATCCTTGCAACTGCAGGATCATTTGATGCATTCAAGAAAGAAGCTGCGATTCTAAACAGCTTAAATCATGAAAACCTAGTTCAGTATCGATTGTTTGAAACTGAAAAAGGAATTCACTATATTTTCACCAGCCTTGTCGCTGGTCAAAGTCTTGAACAATCAATCGAAAACGGCCACAACTTTTCTGAGAAGGATGCCGTTACAATTATTATTCAAGTGTTGCATGGGTTATCTCATGCGCATTCCAAAGGCGTTGTTCATCGTGATATGAAACCAAGTAATATCATGTGGAACGGAAAGACCGCCGTTGTCATTGATTTTGGAATTGCACGATCTGGAGGTTCTGTTGGAGGTATGACTCAAGCAATTTTCGCTGGTGCATACACACCACATTTTGGTGCTCCTGAGCAGATTGGTAGTAGCTCACCAGATCCTAGAAACGATATCTATGCAGTTGGCGTAACCATGTATGACATGATTACCGATGGTTTGGTGTATGGAGCAATCCAAGGTGGGCATCGTCGCTTTCCACAGATGCCAGCAGATCGTTTGGTACGAGATTCTGTTGACTCGTTACCTGGCGTTAGTAAAGGCTTAGAGTCTATCTTGATGAAAGCAACATCGGCTGCCCTTCATGGTAGATACAGTTCAGCAGATCAGATGATTGAGGCACTCGAGTCATTAACTCTGGGTGGTCCGCCAGCAGTAGGGGTTCCCAATGCTGCCCCCACCGGGAAAAAGACGACTCGGCCAAAGTCTAAGTGGGATATTCGTCGCACATAACGTGCTTTGCACCAGGGTAACACCTGGTGCTTTTTTGTGCCTTATAGTCTTGTCCTATAAATGGTATACTACTGTTATGATTTCCAGATTTTCACAGAAACCAGGTACAAGACCTCCCGTTCGAGGGTTTTCTCGTAAGCCTGCTCGAAAATTCGAGAAACAGACAGATACATCTTGGCAGGCAGAGACCAAAGACTATAACAAGATTGTTGGTGAGGATGGCCACTACTACCATCAACATGTGGTTATTCCAGGTGTATTGCGTCTCCTTAATTTGAAAAGAAATGATGCACTTCTTGATTTAGGTTGTGGCCAAGGGGTTTTAGCCCGAGCCATCCCAAGTGGAGTAAAGTACGTCGGTGTTGATGCTGCAGCAGGATTAATTGAAGCGGCAAAAAAGATGGATCGAGAACCAAACCACAAATACGTTGTTGCAAGTGCAACACGACAACTGCAACTAAATGAAGCATTCACCAGTGCTTCAATTGTCCTCGCGTTGCAAAACATGGAACTTCCTCAAAATGCGATCGCGAACGCTTCAAAGCTTTTGATTAAAGATGGAAAATTGGTAATTGTGTTAAATCATCCAATGTTTCGAATTCCACGACAAAGTGGTTGGGGAGAACATGACAACAAACTTCATTATCGATATGTAAATAGATACTTAAGTGCAATGAAGATACCAATTCTTATGCACCCATCACGAAAAGGTGGAGCTGAAACAATTTCGTATCATTTTCCTCTTTCCTACTATATTGATGCGTTAGTTAAAAACGGATTTGTTATAACGGGTATTGAAGAGTGGACCAGTGACAAAGAAAGTAAAGGAAAAGCTGCAAAGCAAGAAAATAGAGCACGAGCTGAAATCCCACTCTTTATGGCAATTCTTGCACAAAAGAGATAAGCTGAATACGTGAAAGCCACCCGCCGCATTGCCCCAGTTATTCTTATTTTGATTGTCGTTGTTGTTGCAATCCCCTTCATTCGAAATTATGTGTCTCCTCCAGAAAGTAAAACTATCGCAGACGGTGAGATGGTTGTTGTTAAAGAAACTCCAGTGCCAACAAAAGAGCCCAAAGAGGTACCTTACAAAGTTGAAGAACTTGTTCGTGGATTGTCAGTACCGTGGTCAATAGTTTTTACCAGTGATAATCGATATTTAGTGAGTGAAAGAATTGGAAGAATACGGGTTGTTGAGAACGGAAGCTTAAAGGAAACACCCTTAATTACCTTTCCTGAGACATCAACGACGGGGGAAGAGGGAGTCTTAGGTCTTGCACTTGACCCCACCTATGTTTCAAATAAATTGGTGTATGTGGTCGTTGCATATAAAAAGCAAGGGAATTTGGTTGAGAAAATAGTTCGTATGAAAGACCTTGGTGAAAGTCTTTCTGTTGATGCAATTATCTTAGATGACATTCCTGCCGCCAAATATCATGACGGCGGAAGACTTCGTTTTGGATGGGATGGAAAACTGTATGTGACAACAGGGGATGCAACGGTTAAAGAAAATGCACAGAAAACAGATTCTTTGTCAGGGAAAATATTACGAATTAACTCAGATGGAACTGTTCCTGAAGACAATCCGTTCTACCCATCTGCAGCCTACAGTATTGGACACAGAAACCCACAAGGATTGGATTGGTACCCTGATAGTCATGTGTTGTGGGAAACAGAACATGGACCAAGTGGCAATGATGGACCGCTTGGAGGGGATGAAGTCAATGTTATTGAAATGGGAGAGAATTATGGTTGGCCAATTGTTTCACACCTTAAAGAAAAAGATGGAATGACCAAGTCAAAGATTGTCTTTACTCCCGCAGTTGCCCCTGCATCTGGTATGTTTTATACCGGGAAAGCATTCCCACAATTTAAATACAATTTTTTCTTTGGAGGGCTTAAGGGGGAAGGAATTTATCGAGTAATTGTTGATCAAAAAAGTCCAAGCCAAGTTGTCTCATATGGAAAACTTGAAGGAATATCAGTTGGTCGTGTTCGAGATGTAGTTCAAGCACCAGATGGGTCCATTTACTTTACAACCAGCAACACTGATGGTCGTGGAACAGCACAAAATGGTGACGACAAAATCTATCGATTAGCTCCACAAAAGAAGTAAAATCCCCTCTCAGAAAAAATTCAGTAAAAAGGACTACAATTAGCCACATGAAACTACTGATTGTTGAAGACGAGCACAAAATTGCAAATTCTCTGAAAAAAGGACTTGAACAAGAGTCATACATTGTTGATGTCGCGTTTGATGGTGACACCGGGTATGATTTAGCCTCAACTGAGCCGTACGACGTCATTATTCTCGATATTATGCTTCCTGGGAAAGATGGGGTCAGTATTTGTAAAGATTTACGTAGTGAAGGGAACCACACTCCTATTTTAATGCTCACAGCAAAAGGAAATGTTGATGATAAAGTTGGGGGACTAAACAGTGGTGCAGATGACTATTTAACTAAACCATTTGCCTTTGAGGAACTCCTTGCACGTATTCGTGCATTAACTCGTCGCCCTCGTGAACAGCTGGCTAACCTCTTGGAGTATGAAGACTTAAGTTTAAATACCTTAACGATGGATGTGCGCCGAGCAAACGTACCTGTCTCCTTGTCCAAGAAAGAATTTATGCTTCTTGAGTTTTTTATGCGTCACTCAAATACAATTTTTACCAAAGACCAATTGATCGAACGAGTGTGGAGTATTGATTCAGAAATTCTCCCAAACACAGTTGAGGTCTACGTTGGATATTTAAGAAAAAAGATAGATAGTGCTTTTAAAAACAAAAAACAGTTGATCTTCACCGTTCGTGGGTTTGGATATAAACTTGGATCAGAATAAACTACTCCTATGATCTTCCATTCAGCACGACTCAAACTAACATCATGGTACGTAGCCATCATTATGGTCGTGAGTCTTTCCTTTAGTGCTTTTGTCTATCAAAACGTTATTTCAGAGGTTGGCCGTGGTTTCAGGTTACATGCACTACGTAATTCTGCAGTCTTTAACGCAACACCTGATTGGGTAGTTTTGCGTCGTGACGCAGAACCTACTCAGACTGCAACACAAATTATGGAAGATGACGAAAATCTCTTTCAAGAAATCAGGTTGCGCATTATTTTGCAATTGGGATTAGTTAACGCTGTAATTCTTTTTGGAAGCTCACTTGCTGGCTACTTTTTAGCAGGAAAGACACTTCGACCTATTGAAGAAATGGTTGTGGATCAACGACGTTTCATTGGAGACGCTTCCCATGAACTACGTACTCCACTTACTGCGATGAAGACTGAAATTGAAGTTGCTCTTCGTGACCAAAAAATGACGCTCTCTGAATCAAAAAAGTTACTTCACTCTAATCTTGAAGAAATCGATAAGATGCAATCTCTTTCAAACTATCTTCTTTCACTCAATCGATATGAGACAGGAGAGCAAGAACTACCAAAGAGAAAAATTAACTTAAATAAAGTAGTCAGTCGTGTTGTCACAAAACTAACGCCAATTGCTGACAATAAAAAGGTCGTGATAACAACAGATCTACAGAATGTTGAAGTTTTTGCAAACGAAACAAGTGTTGAGGAGTTAGTTTCAATCCTTCTCGACAATGCAATTAAATATAGTTTGACCGAAGGCGCTGTCTCCGTTCACTTAAAGCAAAATAAGTACAATGCGATTCTTGAAGTACGTGACCAAGGAATTGGAATAAAGGCAAGTGATATACCTTATATCTTTAATCGCTTTTATCGAGCTGATACATCTCGTGCAAAGCAAAAAATAGATGGGTATGGTCTAGGTCTCTCAATTGCAAAATCAGTTGTTGAAATGCATGGGGGAAAAATCGACGTTCAAAGTGAGGTTGGAAAAGGTACAACCTTTATTGTTTCACTTCATAAATAAAGAAAAAAAATCAGCTTCTTCTAAGCTTTCCTTGTTAGGATAAAGTATCAAGAAAAGAGGTGATTATTTTTGAAAAGAAAAGTAATAATTCCAACAATGGCGTTAATTGCAATACTCGGAGCGATTGCCTTTAGTGCGGTTCCCGTGTCAGCTCAAGATCCTGTGTACAGTAATTTGGTAACAAGTATCGCACAGCGATTTAATTTAAAAGAAGCGGATGTTGCAGCAGTTGTGAAAGATGTTCGTACGCAACACATGACGACAATGAGATCAAAGTGGGAAGCAAAGCTTACTCAGGCAGTTACCGACGGAAAGATAACTGAAGCCCAGAGACAAGCGATCATTGCCAAACACGATGAAGTTCAAGGAAAGATCAATGCAGCAAAAGATCTTCCTGATGCAGAACGAAAGGTGAAGGTGAAAGAAGCGTTTGCAGATCTCGAGAAGTGGTTAGTTGATAACAATATCAACTTGAAGCAGTTTGGTCTTTTCGGATTCGGACACAGTATGGGAAGAGGACATAGAGCGAAACTCGCAAACTAATCTTTTTTCTCATTCCTCATTGAAATGCCGCTATATGCGGCATTTCTTTTTGGTTACGGCTTCTAAGCATTCTCTCAGAAACGAGTCATACAATACGACTAGATATAGTAAACAACTATGAAATACATACTACCTATTCTCAAATTTTTGTTTGGTGGCAAGAAACGGATTGCCTTTTTTGTCGTGCTTGTTGCTGTTATTATTTTTCTCCTTTCGAGAAGTACTACAACTGCCGTTGTTCAAACGGTGACTGGTACTGTAGAAAAAGGAACTCTTGTTACCTCCGTGTCAGCATCAGGGACGATTACTGCCGGTAACAGTGTTTCACTTACAACGGGAGCTGCTGGAACAGTTAACAAGCTATTTGTGAAAATTGGAGATACTGTTAAAGCAGGACAGACAATTGCCACACTTACCCTTGACCGAACTGCACAACAAAACCAAGCTTCAGCATACGCAAGTTACTTGTCCGCAAAGAATCAGTTAGCTAGCGCTAAAAATAGTCTCTATTCACTTCAATCTGCAGCCTTTTCAGTAAATCAAAAGTTTATTAACGATGCAGTTGCACGAGATTTAGCAGAAGACGACCCAACATATATACAAGAGCATGCCAATTGGTTAAAAGCTGAAGCTGATTACAACAATCAGGCCAGTGTTATTAAGCAGGCTGAAATTGGAGTAAGCAGTGCATATCTTTCCTATCAAAATTACTCAAGTACAATCACTGCTCCTGCTTCAGGAGTCATTACAAACTTAATCATTGCTGAAGGTCTTTCGATACAAGCAACAACAAGCACGAGTACCAATTCAAATGCTTCTACAACTCAGAAGGTTGGTACCATTACTACAAAATCTGGACAAGCATATTTGTCAGTTAACTTGTCAGAAGTTGATGCAGTGAAAGTTGCTCCAGGGCAAAAAGTAACTGTAAGCGTAGATGCTCTTTCTGGAAAAACATTTGTGGGTAAAGTAGTCGTTGTTGATACTTCTGGATCAGTTAGTTCTAGTGTAACGACATACCCTGCCACAATAGCCTTTGAAACAGGAGATGCAAAGATATATCCAAACATGGCAGCTACCGCAAAGATAATTACGAGTGTCAGTGACAATGTGCTCGTAATCCCTTCAAGTGCTATTACAAAGACAAACGGAGAGCAAACGGTAAAGGTTGTAAGTAATGGTGAAACAAAAGTAGTTACTGTTGAAACTGGATCAAGTAATGACACCCAGACTTCAATTCTTTCAGGTTTGTCTGAAGGAGACACCATTGTGACAAGTACAACAACCACTGGTACCACAAGCACCTCTTCATCAACTTCTGTATTTAGTTCTTTGGGCGGAGCCCGTGGAGGATTCGGGGGGAGTGGAACAACCACTCGTGCCGTAACCAGATAATCATGAAAAAAGGAACAGCAGGAACTCCAATTATTCAAGCAACAAATCTTCGCAAAGTGTATACAACGGGAGATGTTGAAACAGTTGCATTGTCAGACGTTTCATTTGTAATAAACCGTGGAGAATTTGTTGCGATCATGGGACCATCGGGATCAGGAAAATCTACCCTGATGCACATTATTGGTGCTCTAGATTTACCAACGAGTGGCACCTACATTTTGGATCAAGAGAATGTTGAGAAGTTAACAGATGATGAACTCGCAGATATTCGAAATCGAAAGATTGGGTTTGTTTTTCAAGCCTTCAACTTGCTTCCCCGCACCAGTGCAACCAAAAATGTAATGCTGCCACTTGTGTATGCAGGGGTTAAGAAAGATGAACGATTACAGACTGCTGAAAAGTATCTTCACATGGTAGGACTCGGAGATCGACTGACACACACAACGAGCCAATTGTCAGGAGGACAGCAACAACGTGTTGCCATTGCACGAGCACTTGTGATGAATCCTGCACTTATTTTGGCAGATGAACCAACAGGAAATATTGCATCAAACCAAGCAGAGGAGATCATGGCAATTTTTCAAAAGCTTAACCGCGAAGGCCACACTATTGTGATGATTACCCATGAACCTGATATTGCAATGCACGCTAAACGCATTATCACCATTAAAGATGGGCACCTGGCAGGAGACAAACACGATCACAAGCAAATCATTGCACGAACAACATAAATCTATGGATTTTTACGAACTTATTTTAGAAAGCGTCAACACTTTAACAGTAAACAAATTACGGACTGGTTTAGCCACCCTTGGAATTGTAATTGGAATCGGAAGTGTTATTGCACTCGTTTCACTGGGACAAGCAACGCAACAGTCAGTCCAAAACCAAATACAATCTCTTGGTGCGAACCTGATTACCGTGAGCCCTGGATCTCTCCAAGCTGGACCAGTGCGTGGTGCACAAGGTGGTGGTACTACATTAACTCTGCAGGATGCAGAGGCCATTAAGACTTCTTCCGAGATAACAACAATCAAGACTGTTTCTCCTGAATATAGTGGACGTCTACAAGTCACGACGGGATCTGCCAATACAAACACACAAATTATTGGTGCAACCGAAGCGTATCTTGCTGTGCACAAAGTAAGTATTGCTCAAGGAGTCTTTATAACTGATCGTGATAATGATTCCATGAGTAAAGTCGCGGTTGTAGGCCCCACCGTTGCAACGAATTTGTTTGGAGATGGGGTAAACCCGATTGGAAATACAATTCGAATTGGGAGTCAATCGTTTGTGATTGTTGGTATCACCGTGTCAAAAGGAGGAACTGGATTTTTAAATCAAGACGATGTAATTTATGTTCCGCTTTCAACAGCTCAAAAACAGTTGTTTGGAAAAACAAATGTAACCTCAATTGCCCTGGAAGCAAAAAGTTCAGAGGTAATGACCGCAGCCCAAGATCAAGTCGGTTACTTTCTCCTCTCACGTCACAAAATATCTGACCCGACAAAGGCAGATTTTTCAATATTTTCTCAACAAGATATCTTAAATACTGCTTCTGCAACAACGGGAACATTTACAACACTCTTGTCAGGAGTTGCTGCCATTTCGTTGTTGGTTGGAGGAATAGGAATCATGAATATTATGCTCGTTACGGTAACAGAGCGTACTCGAGAGATTGGTTTAAGGAAAGCACTCGGTGCAAAAAAGAATGTTATTACTGCACAATTTTTGATTGAATCAATCATCCTGACCTTCACCGGTGGTGGTATTGGAGTCCTTTTAGGAATTTTAACCTCATATATTATTTCAGTAGCTACCAGTTCATTGTTTGTTGTTTCACCTGGTTCAGTTCTTCTCGCATTTCTCGTCTCAGGTGGTATTGGAATACTATTTGGTTGGTATCCTGCACAACGAGCTGCAAATCTGCAGCCAATTGAAGCTCTTCGCTATGAATAAGAAACATTCAGTTGTTCCTCAGTATTAGTAGTTATAGTTACAAGTGAAATGAAGTGGAGGTGCATTTTATATGAAAGATAAAACAGAAATGAAACGAAATATGAACCCAGTACTAATGACTACCGTTATTGTAATTGTTGTTGCAGCAGCCGCTTTTTTTAGTGGAATGAAATATCAACAAATGAAAGTAAGTACAATTGGTTTCACACGAGGAGCAAATCAACTTGGTGGGAGAAATGGCCAAGGAATGATGGGAGGAAACAGACAAGGATTTGGTGGTGTTTCTGGTGAAGTAACTGCAAATGATGGGACATCAATGACAGTTAAAACGAGCGATGGAAGTTCAAAAATTGTTATTTTGTCTGACAGTACAACAGTTAGTAAGACTTCTGATGGTGCAAAGGCAGACCTTTCAGTTGGCGCAAAAGTAGCAGTATTTGGACCATCAAATTCTGATGGCAGTGTTACTGCACAAAATGTACAACTCAATCCTTCCGCAAGAATGTTTGCTGGGCAAGGAATGGGACGCTAACCCTCATTTTCCACTTGCTTAAGTGAGAAGTGGACGATACATTGAGAACTGTTATTTGTTAAGGGGGTGATTACGAATGGAAGAAAACAAGATTGAAGAAGTCGTAGTTGAAAAGAATAATCCGTTTATGGTGCTCGGAGGAGTTGTCGCCCTTGCTCTCGTTGTTGGTATCATCTTTTTTGCAACAAAAGGAAACACTAATAAGACTGCATCAGAGACGGCAACGCCAGTTGCTAATATGACTGAAGAGACGTCAGAGGCACCAGAAGTTGCAGGCACATCTACAGGGAGTGCCGCACTTGATATGACTGCAAAACAGATCACCGTTGAAGCAGGAGCTTTCTACTACAAACCAAATACCATAAAAGTAAAGAAAGGTGAAAAAGTACAGATTGTATTAAAAAGTGTTGATATGATGCATGACTTTAACATCGATGAATTGAATGTTCATTCTCCGATTGTGAAGTCTGGGACAGAAAACACAGTAACCTTTACAGCTGATAAGGTTGGAAAGTTTGAATATTACTGTTCAGTTGGTCAGCACAGAAAGAATGGCCAAGTTGGAACAATTGAAGTTACTAACTAACATTAGGATTAAATATATAGGGGAAGGGCAGAATCATTCTGCCCTTTTCTTATATACTTAATAATAAGAGAAACGAATAGCTAAGAAGTTTTGATCAAGAATTCTCAGATGTTTCTCATAAAGAGGACGTATTATTATTACTTGTATGAAAAAAGTTATTCTTTCGGTATTGGTTATCGGTGCATTTGTATTCTACTCATTACATGAGCGTTTTGGATTCTTTTCAGATGATGATGCGGAACTTGTGTCTGTTGTTGGAAAACAAACCTCGTCTCCTATCTCACAAGCTACAGCTGCTCCAAGCATCACGACTATTCCAGTAAGTACAACTCCTTCGCCTGTTGTGAAGACAACTACTGCCCTTTTTAAGGATGGTACATATACCGGCCCCTCCTCTGATGCTTATTACGGGAATGTACAGGTAAAAGTTGTTGTGAGTGGTGGAAAAATTACTGATGTTGTTTTTCTTGATTATCCACAGGACAGAAGAACATCTATTTTGATCAATCAACAAGCGATGCCACTACTGAAGGAAGAGGCAATAACTGCCCAATCTGCAAACGTGGATACTATTTCCGGTGCTTCACAAACCACCAGAGGATTTAGAGCTTCTCTTTCTGGTGCACTTGCTCAGGCAAAAAACTAATATGAAACAAGTCAGAACAATCATGGGTATGCCAGTCGTTGTTGAAGTGATTGACAAGACAATTACACCAGAAGTTTTTGAAAAAGTTTTTACCTACCTTCATTACGTTGATCAGACATTTAGTCCCTATAAAGCTGACAGTGAAGTGTCAGCAATTAACGCCCACACTCTTCTACCCTATGACTACAGTAGTGATATGAAAGCCATTTTATCTGCAAGTGAGGAAACAAAAACACAAACTGATGGGTATTTTGATATCACGAGAGATGGCAAGATCGATCCTTCTGGAATAGTGAAAGGCTGGGCAATATATAACGCAGCCAAAATACTTGAGTCACAGGGATTTACCAATTTCTGTGTTGAAATTGCAGGGGATATTGAAGTCTCTGGAGTAAATGAAACTGGAAATAATTGGAAAATTGGAATCAGAAATCCCTTTAAACATGAAGAGATCGTAAAAGTAATTTCACTTTCAAAAGGTGGTGTAGCAACATCTGGTACGTATGAGCAAGGACAACACATTTATAACCCAAAAGACAGAACACAAAAACTTGATGAGGTAGTAAGTATCACTGTTGTCGGACCAAATATTTTTGATGCCGATCGCTTTGCGACAGCTGCATTTGCGATGCAAAGGGAAGGTGTTAATTTTATTGAAAGATTAAAGGGGTTTGAAGCATATATGATTGACCGAGATGGATTAGCCACAGAGACCAGTGGATGGTCTACATACATAACAGAATGAAATTTATTGACTCATACTTAAACAACATCACGATGTACCGGTTACTCGTGTATTATCTTGTTCTTTTATTACTTGTTGCTGGTGTTGTCTCATTAACTGGTGGTTTTTCCTTTACCATAATTCAACTTGTCATGACGACGTTGTTTATTCTCGCCGTCTGCCGTATCTCAAATGAAATCTTTGCCTTTTGCTTCGATGCAATTATTAATGTTGAATCTGTGTATATTACAGCCCTGATTCTGGCTCTGATTGTTTCACCAGCACAGTCATTCCATGATCTTGTTTTTATCGGTTGGGTAGCGCTTCTATCTGTTGCATCAAAGTTCATTTTGGCAATAAAGAAGAAGCATCTTTTTAATCCTGCTGCAATTGCCGTTGTCCTTACCGCTGTTGGAATTAATCAATCCGCAACCTGGTGGATTGCAACACTTCCTATGTTTCCATTTGTTTTAATCGGTGGACTCTTAGTCATCAGAAAAATTCGACGCTTTGATCTCTTTGTAAGTTTCATTGTGGCAGCGACCTTTACAATTGGATCGTTATCTTTGGCCAAGGGCACTGATATTCTCTCCATTTTGCAACGTACTTTTGTTGATTCACCAATCTTGTTTTTAGGCTTTGTAATGCTTACTGAACCATTAACAACACCACCTACCAAACGGTTACAGATTATGTACGGTGCAATTGTAGGTTTTCTGTCATCTCCTCAAATTCGTTTGGCAGGTTTCTACACGACTCCTGAAATAGCATTAGTGATTGGAAATTGTTTCTCCTATTTAGTTAGCCCGAAGGAAAAGTTTATTTTGACTTTAAAGGAAAAAATACAGATTGCCTCAGATGCGTATGATTTTCTTTTTACGTCTAATAGACCGTTTCGTTTTGCACCTGGGCAATATATGGAATGGACACTGTCTCACGACAATACTGATTCTCGAGGAAATCGACGGTACTTTACCTTGGCTTCAAGTCCGTCTGAGAAAGACATCCGTATTGGTGTTAAGTTTTATGAGCCATCAAGTAGTTACAAGAAGGCACTCCTTGCTATGGACAAGAATACTAAGATTGTTGCTGCCCAATTAGCAGGTGACTTTACCCTGTCAGATGACGTAACGGAAAAGAGTGTCTTTATCGCAGGAGGAATTGGAATAACACCATTTAGAAGTATGATTCAGGATATGATTGATACGAACAAAAAACGTGATTTTGTACTTCTCTATTCAAACAAGAAAAAGGATGAGATTAGCTACTCCGATGTATTTACAAAGGCACATCAACTCTTTGGCTCACGTATTCGCTATACCCTTACCGATACAACAAACATTCCATCAGATTGGAATGGCCTTGTAGGACGAATCGATGAGAAGATGATTACAAGTGAGGTCCCAGATTGGCAAGTACGCACCTTCTATATTTCAGGAACAAATAGCATGGTAACGGCGACTCATCAAATGTTACTTTCTCTTGGAGTACCAAACAAAAACATTAAGACTGATTTTTTCCCTGGGTTTGCTTAAGCCGCGAGTGATATGTGTGAATAGACTTCTTTACAGTGATCGTTACAGAAGTAGAGTCCTGTTTCTTTGTCTAAACAATCGGTGCAACAGATGCAATGTTTGTGACATGCAGGGTCAGCACAATTTACGTAATTGTCACTTGGCTTTCCGCATCTGGTACAGGAGCCAACAATGACATGCTTCTCATCGTGCGTATTAAATCCTACGGTAAGTCTGTTATCAAACACATAGAGTTTTCCTTTAAAGTGTTCATTTGGGTATTTCTCCATGTATGTTTGAATACCGTTTAACAACTGATATACATCATGAAATCCATTTGTTACTAAAAAGCCAGATGCTTTCTCACATCGCACTCCACCAGTACATACGGTAACAATTGTTTTACTCTTCAAGTGAGAGAGTTTTGGCAGAATGGAAGGTAAATCTTTAAAGTTCTTAAAATCAGAAAAAATGGTTTTATCAAAAAAGCCTGATATATATTCATAATCATTTCGCATGTCCACTACGTAGAACTCTTTTCCATCAACAAACCACTGATGCAATTCTTCTGCTGTTAAGTACTTTCCGGTGTGTGTGCGTGGATCAAGTCCAGCAACTCCTGAGGTAACAATTTCTGGTCTTACCTTAACTGAGAGTTTTGGGAATGCTGATCCAGTTCCTTCACTTCTCTTCCAATCAATATCCGTGAATCGCTCGTCTTGTATCATCATTGATACATATGCTTCGGTGTCAGGGAGTAGACCTTCCAGGGTCCCGTTTATCCCTTCGTTCGCAATAATAATTCTGCCCTTTAAATTGTGTTCTAGACAAAAAGCTCTCTGTTCATTCATAAGAGTCACCGGGTCAGCGATTGGAACATATTTATAGTAGAGAAGAACTTGATGGTTATTTTTCATTATGAGGTAGTATATCAAATGTATCATCTGAAAGTGCCGTCATAAGGTGCTCACGGACACTACTGGCTGACTTTAAAAACATGAGTTCTTGTCGTAATTGACTTGCTCCAGGGAAATTGTTGATATACATTTTAAAGAATTTCTTCATCACTTCAAAGTTTTTAGTGTTGCCCCAGGTCTCAACGTACAAATCCATGTGTTTGTGGAGCACTGCAATATATTCCTCACGAGGACGCATTTGGTTTCTTGTCTCCTTTTCAAAGACCCATGGATTTGAAAAAATTCCTCTGCCGATCATAATGCCGTCTACCTGATGAAGTTTATGCATGGTAAGCGCTTGCTCTCGGGACTTAATATCTCCGTTTCCTAGAACGGTGATAGTAGGATTAATAGTTTTAATCTCTTTCGTGAGTCTCCCTATTTCATCCCAATTGGCTTCACCGGTGGACACTTGTGCTGCAGTTCTTCCGTGAATGGTTAAGGCATCAATCGGAAGGGATGCAAGAAGGGGAATCCATTCTGGATCTGGTGCTTTATACCCAAGTCGTGTTTTGACACTTACCGCTGTGTCCTTTGCTCCTTCACGAACAGCAAGAATGATTTCTTTAGCCAGTGGTTTGTTTAAGCAGTTGGCGCCTCCTGCTCCCTTTTTCATGACAGTCTTGTCTGGGCAGCCCATGTTAATGTCTACACCAGCAAAACCTAATTCATGAACGAGGGCTGCGGCCTTCAGCATGTTCTCTGGGTTCGTTCCCCAGATTTGGGCAACAACCGGTGTTTGTTTTTCACTGAACTTTAACTTATCAATCGTTGCCTCACGACCTTTAGAAAAAAGGCCATCTGCGCTCGTGAACTCAGTAAAAAATACGTCAGGACGCGCGAGGTCAGCTATAACCTCACGAAACACATAATCTGTAACGTCTTCCATTGGTGCTAACACAAGAAATGGTTTAGGTAGTTTTGCCCAGAAATTTGACATATTCGTGAATTATACCAAAAATTGTTAATTGAGGCAGTTGTCATGTGATTTTCATGAATGAAAAAGCAATTTTTTCTGTTACACTTTTGTGAAGCAAATATATGTCAGAACGACTTGTAGCGAGAGGCACTTCAGTCATGCTAGAGCATGGCGGACTTCCAGAGGTATTAAATCCGTATTTAATTGATTTGATCGAACAAACAGGTGGTGTGAACGGACCAATCGGACTTCAGTTTATTTCTCAACCAGAACGTGAGCGTGCAGTTACCCATGAAGAGTTAAGTGATCCTTTGCTTGAAGAAGAACATGAAGTAGCACCAGGTCTTGTGTATAAGTATGAAGGAGGAGAGGACGAATATGGACCATACCCTGGGCGTGCATTATTTACGATTACACGTAACTGCGCTGCCTATTGTCGATATTGTACCCGTGGAAGAGAAGTTGGTATTCCAAAGACCAAAGAAGGACCACTCAAAGGTGCGCTGTCACATACTCCTCATTTGTCGACAACTCAAATTGATGAGTCACTTAACTTTGTTACCTCTCACCCAGAGATAAATGAAATTATCCTCTCAGGAGGTGACCCAATGACAGTTCATCCAGAAGTCATGAAGTATCTCTTTGCCAGACTTGGTCATATGCAAGCAACAGGACAACTTGATATCGTACGAATCGGAACAAGACTGCCAATTCATAATCCTCGAGCGATTAATGAACACCATTTAGAAGCACTCTCATACCTTACTCATCCACGCCTCATGATTCATATGAATCACGCTGCTGAGTTAACGACAGAGTCTCTCGATGCACTTCACCGCATGCAAGATGTTTCTGGCGGAGTTGTGATGAGCCAATCAGTGTTACTCAAAGGAGTAAATGACAATCCACGTACACTTCGAGATTTATTTAATAAAGTCGCAAAGGAAGGGTTTGTACCATACTATGTTTATCAAAATGATCCAGTTGATTGGGCTTCCCACTTTACTGTTCCCCTTGATGAGGCATACCAAATCTGGTCACAGGTAAGGCCTGTGCTCTCAGGTGTTGCTGCAACTGCACGGCTCGTAATCGACACTCCAAATGGGTATGGAAAGATTCCTCTTCCTGAAGGGGGAGCATGGGATGTGAACTTTAGTTCAGGATTTGCAGACTTCAAAGGAGAAAAAAAAGAATTTTTGTAAAGACAAAAAAAGAGACGGACATTTCTGTCCGTCTATAAAGTCACTTATTCTTTGAGGAGATACGGGCCACGGTATGTAACTGATGTACCCGCAAACGCCCCTTCAAAAATTGATCTTCGAACCCACACGACTGTGTATGTATCAAAGACAGTGAAACGTTCAATTGTTTCGCATACCTCTGGTTCAGGTTCGTTGAGGAGTTCAGACTCCTGCTTTTTCGTCAATTTTGTAATCGATTCTGGTGTATACCAAAAAACGGTTGGCATTGGGTCTAGCACCCCGTTTATCTCTTTATCTCTACAAATAAAGATTGTGAGTAATCGATCACAAAAGATAGGCATTAGTACTCCCGGTCCTATTGCGTCCATACTATTTCCTCCCTTTAGGGACTCATAATTCCAGGTAGGGGAAAATATATTCCTTTCTTCTCTAAAAGTCAAAAAAACTTCCATTTGATATCTTCTTCTGTCTATACTGATCTATGGCACATTTTCATATTCCCAGACAAAAGAAGAAACGAATTGCTGTCGTTGAAGAAGTAAGCTACATTGCTGTCGCATTAGGGATAATTATGACCGTACCTCAAATTATGACGATCTGGATTGAGAAGAAGGTTGATGGGGTATCAATTGTTACCTGGATTTCCTATTCATTGCTAACGGTCTTTTGGATCTACTATGGTGTGCTTCACAAAGAAAAGCCAATCATCATTGGAAACGTACTTGGGCTTTTGGTTAACATTGCAATTGTGACGGGAGTTCTTCTTTTCAGGTAAAAATCCATTACCTAATATATAAACTTACGTGCAATATCATGTTTGATTTTAAATTTTGAAGAAGTTCTTCTCTTATTGAGCAAGAATTTGTAACGGTTTGATCTCTGAAGAGGTACCATTTACATCTCTTCCTTTTTCTGCATATAACAGTCCATTTGTTTCTTTTACTCCAAAAGGAAGCAGATCAATGCTCCATCCAACTTCTAGAAATGGATTTTTAACAGATAAGCTT
>CAZMSJ010000005.1:6821-35931 GCA_964568925.1 uncultured Gammaproteobacteria bacterium | reverse complement strand
TTTATTTCTCCTTTTTATTAATTTTCACTAACTCTTCTGCATCTTATTTTGGAAGCCATATTTCGATATTATGTTCTATAAGAAAAGTTTCCGCTCTCTTTTCGGTTGGTAAATTTAATTTAAATAATAAAATATCATAGAAAATTGCTTGTATATATTCAATTAGCTCTCTATGTATTGGAACCACAATACCGGCATGTATAAGATTGCCTCGTAAATGATAAATAACTCCCAACTTATATTTGGATTCTGAATATTCTTCTTTATATATTGCTTTGAGAAAATTCTTTATGTGTATAATATTTTGAACTCCTGGTGGTAGAGAAAGTGCTTCTAACGCAAACCACGTTTTTAAAAAACTATCTACGGGTAAACCTCGATCTGCCTGATCGTACCAACGCATAGCTAACTGAATTTTAGTTTTTTCGTTGTTTGGAATATTGTTTATTGCACATAAAATATTTTCTAACCTTTCTTTGTTTTTCATCGGCGGTTTTGTCGGATTTGGACTAAGTATTGGTTCCGAACTCAAGTGTGGGTCGCAGTTGGGCAAATTTAAGCCAAAACGACAGATAAATTGATAAGCTATATTTCTACCTTCTGTAACATTTAATAAACCTTTAATAAATTCGAGTTTGTTTGAGCATTCCAATTCATCCTGATGATTCCAAGGTACTATATATAGAATATATGTTCCTGGTGGCGTATTTGATATTGTTTTTAGCGGGACTAAACTTATTGAATTCTCAGAAACAGGAACCACATTTATTTTTAATTTAGTATAGGTAATAATTCCTTCTAATATAACAATACTTAAATTATCAATGTCATATCTCGAAATTATTCCTCTCGAAGTACTTTTACTAAAAAACAGACAGTCATAAACTTCAACCATGACCATAGATTCTTTGCTATTAAATAACGCAGGTTGAATAATGTTTTTCCAATCGAACGATCTATCGGAGGAATAATTGGTAGTCATATACAATCTTGCTGAGCATACCGGTCTGGACCCATTCAGTCCTTATAGCTTTTTACCTTTATTTATTATGTTTTTAATTTAGCTTGCTTATAATGCCGTTTAGGAACTCTAAGATATTCGGATCAAACCCATTATCATTTGGCGCTTTAACCCCCGTCGGTTTGATTGGCCGTATCAGAGGCCCAGACGTCGTAAACCCAAAAGAAAAGATACATGCACCACTTTTTTCAGTATGTACAATTAAATGATTTCTTACATCTCTTACACCTTTTGGCAGGTAATTATTAAACAGTGGTACTTGAGTAAGTTTCTGAATAACTAACCATAGATTCTCATAAAATTCTTCTGCAGATAGATGTAGCTTCTTAAGTTCTTCGGATTGCGGATTAGATTGCGTATCCAGAGCGCTCATATCGTATGAACTACCTTCCATATGTTTTTGTAGAATTAATTTTCCTCCTGTCTTCTTAAGAAATTTAGCAAGTTCAGGGTCGTTTTTTGAGGAATCTTGTAATACTGTGATAAGTTTCTCATCGCTCATAAATGATCTTATTTCAGCAAGTCCAGTGTTTTCCTTTAATAAGACATTATTTAGTTCCATTATTTTAGGATACTGTCCTTTTGCTCGTTTCAGTCTTGAGATTGCTTCGTCGACAAAATGTTTTTGAGAATCATTTAACAGAGTCGCATTCTTATATGCGGATAGAAGACTAATGGTTTGGTCGAATAACTCTAGATTTATCATTTGTTACAACAGGGATGACAAGTACTATTGAACGCACGTATTGGCTGCCCGACAGGGATTCGAACCCCAGTTACATGATTCAGAGTCATGTGTCCTGCCGCTAGACGATCGGGCAATATATAGGTATTTTACCTCATTTGTGAGTTCAATGTAAGTTGGCGTGTTATACTCGTTGTAATGGAGACCAAAACTATTACTCAAGTAATCGAATTTGATGCTCTTCCTCACGAAATCTTCAACGCACTCATCGAAAGTAAACGCCACACAGAGTTTACTGGCTCTCGAGCTTACATTGACCCAACCGTTGGTGGACTATTCAGTGTCTGGGATGGCTATGCCACTGGAAAGACAATAGAGATTAAGCCAGATCACAAGATTGTTCAGGAATGGCGGACCAGTGAGTGGCCAGAGGACTACTTTTCAAAGGTAACCTTTGATATGAGAAAAACGGACGCCGGGACTGAATTACATTTCACTCATGAAGGTGTACCAGTTGAATTTTTTGAGGATATAGAAAAAGGTTGGGAAGAGTACTATTGGGAACCTTTGAAGGAATATTTGAGGTAATTTCCTCTTTCGCGCTGGGTGCAAAGTTGCCTTCGCACCCCCGCTCTTTGTCGTCACCCTTGTGGGGCTTCTTCGACCGGTTGAGCATCAGAAACAGGTGTCTCTGACATTGGTGCTCCAGCTTCTCCTGACATTTCTTCACGAGGTGTTTCGGGTCGAGCTTCATTTACGATTAACACGCGACCTCCAACTTCTTGTCCGTGAAACATTTGCTTTGCATTCGCTGCTTCTTCTGGGGTGGACATCTCCACAAACCCAAAGCCTTTGGATCGTCCAGTGTACTTATTCACAATAATTGTGGCATCAGTAACTGTACCGGCTTTTGCAAACTCTGCCATCAGCTGATCACGAGTCATACTAAACGGCAAATTTCCGACGTAGAGTTTATTTGGATTGGGGTTCAAGACATGCTCACCTCCCTTATGGTGGACGCCTGCTTTGTTGTTACTCTACAGGTCATACCAACTCACAAAAAGTATACCATGAATACTATTTTCTTTTAAACAAGCGATCAAGTTCTGAGAGGGTTATTTCTATTTTGACTGGGCGACCGTGAGGGCAGGTGTAGGCATAATTGCGGCTTGTGAGTGCATCAACAAGTTCTCTCATTTGTTCCTGTGTCAGTTGTTGGTTTGCCTTAATTGCTGCCTTGCAGGCGAGTGTCGCAAGTGTTCTTTTATTTTTCTCATCGAGAAGTGAGCCTGCTTCGATAAAATGTTCAATCATCGAAAGTATTGCAGAGATATCTCGATCTGCAATTTGTTTTGGAACTGCAACTATTCGATATGTATTTTTCCCAAATGGTTCAATTTCAAAACCGAGTTTGGTAAGCTTTTCTGCACTCTCATCAATAATGAGTGATTCTCGAGCAGTAGCTTCAAACAGATATGGTGTAGAAAGTGGGGTAGGAATTTTCTCCTGTTCCTTTTGGGTGAAAATATCGAGCAGTTTGTAATACAAAATTGATTCGTGAGCTGCGTGTTGGTCGATAAACATCACACCTTCCTTTGTTTCAACGGTTAAGTAGAGATTGTGATACTGGGAAATAGTTGTGTTTGGAGAAATATCACCAATATGAGCAATTCTGTCTTGCTCTAAGCTTGTAATCATGTCTTTTGAAAACTCTGACCTGAAACTAACGTTTGCGTAGGTGAGGTTATTGTCAGTTAAAGTCTTCAGTACCGTTCTATACACTTCTTCATATACTTCCTTTGGGTGTGAGAATCGAACTTCTCGCTTTGTCGGGTGAACATTTATATCTGTTAGTTCAGGTGGAGTGACTATAAAGAGAAACCCTAAGGGAAAGCTTCTTGGAAAAAGAAGATTTGAGTAGGCATCTTTAATTGCAGTACTAACTAGCTGGTCGGTTACTCTTCTTCCATTCACAAAGAGCTTGATGGTGTTTTGTGGTGCTGAAACTTGTGGTTTAGTCAGTGCCCCTCGAATGGTCAAGTAACTTCCTTTCTCTTCAAATTCAAGAAATTGTGTTGTTGTCTCTTTTCCAAAAACTGCTTGAGCTCGTTGGGTTATGTCACCTTTAGAAACGAGTAACAGCTGCTTTTTATCGTTTACAACTGAGAAGGTGATAGACGGATGACTTAATACATAGTCATGTACCAGTTCAATGATGAGCTTTACTTCTGAATTGGCTGATTTTAAAAACTTCTTACGTGCAGGTATTTTATCGAACAACTGTGTGACAACGACTCTTGTTCCCGTAGCCATGCCCACTTTTTCAATCGTTTGTCCTTCTGTTTTCCATCCAAAAGGGCTTGTTGCTTCTCTTGATTCAAGAGTAAGTGTTGCTACATGATCAATACTTGCAAGTGCTTCACCTCTAAAACCAAGTGTTTGTATTTTTTCAAGATCTTCAATGGAATGAATTTTACTCGTCGTGTGTGGCTTAATTGCAATCAAAAGTTCTTCTTTGGGTATACCTTTTCCATTATCTGTTACTCGAAGAAATGAATTACCTCCATCAGTGAGCTCTACATGAATCTCTGTCGCGTTCGCGTCGATCGCGTTATCAATTAATTCCTTAATTATTGAAACTGGCCGCTCAATAACTTCGCCTGCTGCAATCTTTACAATGACGTCCTCTGGAAGATGTTGAATAGTGCTCATTTCGTTCTTTTGTTTTCTTTTATTCTTTTCAAAATATTGAGTGCTTCAATTGGCGTTGTTTTATCGAGATCTATCTTGTCAAGATAATTTGCCTCACTGCTTTCTGTAATTAAAGCACTTTCACTAAAGGTAGAAAGAAATTCATTTGCCTTTTCTACCACCTCTTTTGGAACTCCGGCAAGTGCTGCAACAGCTACACCAAAGCTTTTGTCTGCTGCCCCTTTGGCAATCGTATGCAGGAATGTAAGGTGACCATTGTGTTCATCAATTTCCATATGAAAATTATGAATCTTCGTTGGGAATTCTTCTTCTAGCTTAGTTAGTTCATGATAGTGCGTTGCAAAGAGTGTCTTTGGTGGAACTTTAAAGTTCTGGACTAGAAAGAACACAATTGCTTTGGCAATACTCACACCATCATAGGTACTGGTACCTCGACCAATTTCATCCATAACAATCAGACTTTTGTCCGTGGCGTTATTTAAAATAAATGCAGTTTCAACCATCTCAACCATAAAGGTTGAAAGACCCGCGGCTATTACATCTGAAGCTCCACTTCGAACAAATATCGCATCAACAATACCGATGTGTGCTGACTTTGCTGGTACAAAGCTTCCAATGTGAGCCAGAAGTGTAATTAACGCCGCTTGGCGTAGAAAGACAGATTTCCCTGCCATATTGGGACCTGTCATTAATGCAATTTGTCCGTGAATTGGGGATAGAGTGAGGTCGTTGGGTACAAAGTCATTTTTACCGACGAGTTGCTCGACAACTGGATGTCGACCATCCTTTACACGGATTTCATTTGAATAAAGGATCGTGGGTCTGGTGTAATTCCATTGTTTTGCACACTGAGAGAATGAGAAAACACAATCAATATGTGCAATTGATTCCGCAGCAGACTGGATATCCGCGATGTAGGTTAATGTGTGTGCAACGACTTGTTTATATATTTCATACTCAATCTGATTTACCTGGGCTTCACTGGTTAAGATTAAATCTTCCTTCTCTTTGAGCTCTGGAGTTATAAATCGCTCTCCATTAACCAGTGTTTGTTTTCTCATGTAGTTATCTGGAATATGTGACAGGTTTGCTTTGGAAATTTCGATATAATATCCAAAGACTTTGTTGAATCGAAGTTTAAGTGAGTTAATTCCTGTTCGTGCTCGCTCTTCTGCTTCCATCTTTGTTATCCATGTTTTTCCTCCTCGCACGATGTCTCTTAATTCATCTAGCTGTGGATCAACATTGTCTTTAATGATTCCTCCCTCTTTCACATTGATCGGGCAATCTTGTTCAATACTTTTGTCTATGTAGCTAATAAGTTCAGAGAGTTCCTCTGAAATATTTTTCTCACAAGTTTTTATTAGTTTCGATTTATATTGAGCCAGCTGTTTTTTTATCTGAAGAATTGTGACTAAGTTTTGTTTTATTCCAATTAAATCTCGTGCATTGCCAATACCAATAGTTACTTTTGATAACACGCGTGACAAATCAGTAATTTCATTTAAAAGAGCTGCTACCTCAGTGTTATTTGTTTTCACAAACTCTTCCACGGCATCAAGTCGTTTTTCAATTTCATCCTTATCCATCAGTGGCATCGTGATCCACTCTTTTAGAAGTCTTCCACCCATTGGTGTCTGTGTGCAATCGATAGCAGTTAACAGTGTTCCTTGTGAATCTCGCTCTCTTATACTTGAGAAGAGTTCAAGGTTAACGATAGTTGCTCGATCTAGTTTTACAAAATGAGAAGTCTCATGCATAGATATTTTTCTGATATGCGAGAGATCATTCTTTTGTGTTTCTTGTAAGTACCCAAGGAGGGCCGCACATACCTCAATCGCAATTGGCCGATTCGGAAGACCAAAAATTGCGAGTGACGCGACATGGAAATGATTCTTTAAAAATGTTTCAGAGTTTTGAGTGTAGCTATCCCAAGAATGAAAACAAAAAATGCTCGATCTTGTAATTTTCTTTATAAAACCCAAGAAATCAGGGTCATTGTAGTTCTCTGAATTCAAAATACACTCAGAAGGGTTAAGCTTCACCAGTTGATCAGACAGGGATTGCTGCAGATCATCTACATACTTGTGACTTACATTAAATTCTCCCGTTGATAAGTCACATGTTGCAATCGCCAGTTCGTTTTTCTCAATTGAAATTGCCGTTACATAGTTGTGTTCTTTCTTTTCAATCGCGCGCTCATCAATCAGTGTTCCAGGAGTTACTATGCGTACCACTTCTCGTTCGATAATTCCTTGCTTATTTGGCTCAGTAACCTGTTCACATATGGCAACCTTGTAGCCAGCTTTCACTAATTTTGCTAAGTACCCATCGACTGCGTGATAGGGAACACCTGCCATTGGTATTCTTCCATCTTTTCCTTTTGGTCTTCCCGTTAATGTAATGCCTAAAACACGAGAGCCAATGTGTGCATCTTCAAGGAACAATTCATAAAAGTCGCCGAGTCGAAAAAAGAGGAGACAGTCTTCGTGCTGTTTCTTTAAATTCATGTACTGCTTCATCATTGGAGTTGTGAACTCAGTCATAGTGAAAACAATATATCACGTTCAATTAGGTGTGAAGAAAAATATTTTCGCTAGTTTACAAAAAAGAAATCATTCCCTAGAGTGAGATGCACATGGACGATTCAACAAATCCAATAACAGATCAGACGATACCGCTTGAAGTTGCAGAAACTGCAAGTGTCGGACCTTCAGGAGAACTTGTTAGTTTGTTAACAATCGAAGGACAAGTAAAAGACAGAATTGCACGTATTGAAGAGCTTAAAGAACAACTAACTCCACAGAGAGAAATGCTTGCTTCATATCTTGAAAACGATGAGAAGTATCGAGAAGCAACAAAGCTTGCAAAAGAGGCTTCTCAGCAAAAGTCAGCTGTTAAAAAACAGTTGTTATCTACCCCACAAGGAAAGAACTTAGAAGAAAAGGTAATCACCACAAAAGAAGAACTAAAAGAGGTAGAGGAAGCTCTTTCCTATTATTTGCGTGAATATCAGCGTTTGACCGGATCAAATGAGTTTGAAGGAAGTGACGGAGAACTTCGCCAAATTGTATATATGGCAAAGCTCGTTCGAAAGACAAATTTGAACCGATAGTTGTTAATACCCCCTATTTCTGCTAGAATTCCCCATTAGTTACCAGTAATTTTGAAGTTCTTTAACAGGAGAGTATAAAAAATGAAATTCAAGTCACTTCATGGACTTGTGTTTTTCGTGATATTGCTTACGCTTTTTAGCTCAGTTTCAGCTCAACAAACCTTTGTTGAGGCTGCAATTGGTCAGGCTCAGTCCCGCTTTAGCGGTATTGGGTATTCCTGGTCACAGGGAGCACATTGCTCGACGTTTGTGTCGGCTTATCTTGAAGATTTAGGCTTTCGTGTTGAACCCAACAATGACGCTCTTGCAAGCTACACGCCTCAGTATGGATCAGCACTGCCTCAATCCAACACCTTGAAACAGGTCAAGTGGATGCTGATGCACAATGACGAATTGGGTGGCGGTTACGCCTACCAATTTACGGCAGGCGAGGCTATGTCAGCGTCTTTTTGGACCAAGCACACGATTCCGGTTGGCTCAGTAATCTATTTAACGAAAGAGCTGACAGACAATGGGATCGATGCACCGGCACATACCATCATTTATCGGGGCAATATTGGTGAGGCAGGCGCTCCTGTTTTCGCTGATTTTGCACTGGGGATGAAGAATGGACCGATGCTTAACCGTTCCTTGAAGCAAATCGGAGACGGGCTTTATTTTGATGAAAACATCAATGCATGGGATATGAAGGAAACCCTTCCTGTCTACCTCTTTGATGTCGTTGGAATGATGGGCCAATCCCCCAAGGGATACGCCGATTTCCCTAGTCCAACTGAGTTTGTTGCTGGTGACGTCATGAATCGCACTGCAGCATTCTCTGATATCGATGCACCGTGGGCTACGGGGGGAGCAGTTCCCCCGAACACAAGCCAAGTCGCAAATTACGACGTTTTTTTAACGGTGAACCTATTTGACGGCACAGCTGCTTTGTATGAAAAACAAAACGGTGGTGTTGTTCAGGTTCCCTTTGAAGGTGATCGTATGGAGCTCTATACCATTCTTGGGCGAGGTCTCAAGGTGAATAAGTCGTTAACCGACTTGTATGCCGCGTCGGACTGGGCGAAAGATGGTTCTCACTATGATGGTAAGAATGGCATTTACTATTATGCCAACGGGATTCCTCGAACCACCTACACTCCGCTTTTTATGGCAGAGTACCAAGGGACAATGGTCGTTGTGAATTTCGGTCTAATCGGTGGAAAGACAAGTATCGCACTCTTATTGGCGTTAATTCGCCAAGACGATGGAACGATCGGTCTCGATACTCGGCACAGCCACTACACGGTTCATGCGGTTCCTCAGGACACGCCTGAACAAGATGTACTGTTACGAGAACCGGATCTTGAAGCGGCAAACAGCCTCGGTGGTCCATTCTTTGGGGCACTAAAGTTCCCAACGCTCAATCGATCGAGCGGTTGTGTTAATTTTGATCGACCGAGCTGGTACAACATTTTGACGCCACGAATGAATGCGTATCAGCAACAAGGGAAAAAGGTCTTGGTAATCTTTACCTACCCTTCGATTGATCAAGATCAAACGATTCGTTCCAGTCACTATATGATGGACGACCCGTTATCAAATCTCAGTGTGAAGAACACTTGGGAGTACGACATCATTCGTGATGCTCGTACGTTTGCTCCAGGCACTGGTGCCTGATGATTCAATGTGCAGAGAGAATACCACTCTCTGCATTTTTTTGTTGCTAAAGGAAACCCCGTACGTAAGTACGGGGATGAATTTTGCCTTCCCTTCACGTTGCGAAGCTTCGTGATTCCCAAGGAAACCACGGACGTAAGTCCGTGGAGGTTCCTTTTGTGCCTATTTTTTCTCGTAACGGTTAACTCCTATTTCATCAAACGTTACTCTCTCACGAAACGTCGCAGTCTCAAGTATTTTGTTGTGTGCGCGGTCTCGATACACCTGAGGAATTCTGTTAGTTATATCTTCAAGAAGAAACACAGTAGTTTCGTGGCTAGTGGCTTTTTCTAGCGTGTTGTATGGCGCGATCTGATCGCCGCCAAGCCATGTTGGTGTGTATCCATAGGTACTTTTTCCATACCACATATATGAGTATGCCCAAACGGCATTTACGTAGAGAGGATTGGTGACTGTATCAATTGCAAATGGTTCTCCCTTGGCGGATTTATATGTGTAGTCAATTGCAGCAAGCTGACGGGAGAGGATGGCGGACTGATCTGGTTCCAGTAATTTCTGACCAGATCGAGTGGAAAGAGATGTTTTATAGAAAGATACTGAAAGAAAGATGATGAGAATAATGTACCCTGCGGCCATTGCTCTCGACAAGACAAATGAATAAATAAGAATCATTGCTGGTGGTAACCCAATTAAAAACCAGGGAGCGTTGTGTGCTCCAAGAAAAAGCATGAGTGTTGGGGAGGCTGCATACAAATATACAAAGCCCAATCCCTCATTTGTTTTCTTATCAGTTGTTTGAGTGTAGATGTAGACACAAAAGAGAATGGCGACTGTTGTTGGCACAATTGGCCCAAGTGAGAGTGAAAATTGGTCTTGAAGGCGGAGAGAGAAAAAATGAATACGATCCCTGAATGGTAAATTACCACCAACTTTTGTACCTGCTGAAAGAATATCTATGACTCCTGCAAACGAATACTTAATTTCTGTCGCAATCATTGTGGCAGTTGTTGCCATAAATGTGAGAAGTGAGACTACAAAAATGGAAACAGAGGGGAGCTTAGGTCGATAGAGTGCCCAGTAGACGAGAAAGACGGGAATAAGGTAGATAAAAAAGAGTTCAAACTCAATTGATGCACCAAGTGAGAGAGCCGCAACAATGAGCCACTTTGGGTTTGTTCTGTATTTCCAGAGTGACAGATAAAAAAGCGGTACGGTAACTAGGGTGACAGTTGGGTTACTGAGCCAACCGGCAAATTGTGTAAGGGAATAGGAGAACGCAACCATAAGGGATGCCACAATAGTCGTCTCTTTCTTGTGAAAGAGGTCCCAAGAAAAGTATGCAAGGATAAAGACTAAGGTGCTTTGAATGAAAATATTCATATACACCGCGTTCATTGGGTTCGGACCGAAGAGCGCAATTGGGACAGCTAAGTAGTAAATGAATGCGATTCCATGGTGAAGGTTCGGGTTGTTGCCTGCAGTTGGTCCAATGATTCGAGGGTGGTGAGTTTGAACCATTGTGTATGAATCAAACAAATCTCGCGCTTGGTCAAAGCCAATAATGGTGTTGTAGGGGAAGACGCTATAGATGCGGATGACGAGAGCCAGGATAAAGCACAACAAAATGATCTTCTTCATTGCCGCATTATCTGACGGCTTTTCAAAAAAAAGAAGGGGTATCGCGAGACTTCTATCTGGTTTGTTGTTTGGTCAAATGTGCACTCAATAAAGCTTTTCAAGGTGTAAACACTTACTTTTTAGCCTGAATGCCCTTAGGCTATGGGTTTTTATTAAAGTGTGGTACAATACTCGAACACGCAGTGCCCGTGTTTTTTTGGGCCTGAATCACGAAACAACCTATGACTAATCAAAAAATTCGAAATATCGCGGTTATTGCTCACGTTGACCATGGAAAAACAACCTTGGTTGATGCTCTTTTGAAGCAAACTCACACCTTCCGTGAGAACCAGTCTGAAATGAGTCAAACTACTATTCTTGATAGTAATGAGCTTGAACGAGAACGAGGTATTACCATTTTGGCTAAAAACTGTGCAATTGCCTACAATGATATGAAGATTAATATCATTGATACTCCGGGTCACGCAGATTTCTCAGGAGAAGTTGAACGAACCCTTGGAATGGCTGATGGTGCATTACTTATCGTCGATGCACAGGAAGGCCCAATGCCTCAAACTCGCTTCGTTTTAAAGAAAGCCCTTGCACTCGGTTTGAAGGTCATTGTTGTTATCAACAAGATCGATAAGCCATATGCTCGTGTTCCTGAAGTTAAAGACAAGATTGAAACCTTGTTCTTGGAACTTGCTGCAGATGAAGCACAGCTTGATTTCCCTGTTGTCTACGCAATTGGCCGACGAGGTGTGGCTTTCAATCAAATGCCAGCTGATATTGATCAACCAGGTGATGTAACTCCACTTCTTGAAACTATTATTCGTGAAGTTCCAGCTCCAAAGAACTCATCTGAAGGAACTTTCAAAATGGTTATTACCACCATGGATTATGATCCACACTTGGGTCGAATCGTTATTGGTAAAGTTCACCAAGGAAGTGTAAAGGTAGGTCAAAAAATTATTTTGACTGATACCCCATCAAAGGTTTACACCGTTGAAAAGTTGATGGTGAACAGAGGTCTTGGTCGAGTTGAAGTTGAAGAAGTTTCAGCTGGTGACATCGTTACCTTCACTGGAGTTTCAGAAGCTCAAATAGGAAAAACCATTTCTGACCCAACTGATACCGTTTCTTTGCCAACAATTGAAATTGCTGAACCAACTCTTCACATGTTCTTGGGGCCAAACACCTCTCCATTTAGTGGACAAGAAGGAGAATTTACCACAAGTCGACAGATTGAAGAGCGATTGAAGCGTGAACTTGAAAGTAACTTGTCTCTTCGAATTGAAATTCAAGGAAATGGAAAGTTTAAGATCTCAGGACGTGGAGAACTTCATTTATCTGTTCTTTTGGAAACATTGCGACGTGAAGGATATGAAATGGAAGTCGGTAAGCCAGAAGTTATCACCAAGGAAATTGATGGAGTTAAGTGTGAACCAGTAGAAGAGGTTAGTTTGATTGTTCCTAACGAGTTCCAAGGAGTAATTAATCAGGAAATGGGAAAGCGCTATGCAACCATGCTTAAAATGGAACCAATTAGTGATGTTGAGGTCGAATTTATCTATCATGCACCTACTCGAGTATTAATTGGACTTCGAAGTTTGCTCTTAACCCTTACCAAAGGAACAGTTCTCTTTAGTTCACAGCTTGCTGGATTTGAACCACTTGGAAAACCAATTCCAAAGCTTCGAAAAGGAGTTATTATTTCTGACCAAACAGGAGAAGTATTGGCATATGGATTGGAAACTGCACAAGGACGAGGTACAACATTCGTTGAGCCTGCAACCAAAGTGTACGAAGGAATGATTATTGGCCAGAACCAAAAAGAAGAAGATTTGTCAGTTAACGTATGTAAAGGAAAGAAATTAACTAACATGCGAAGTAAGAGTAGTGATGGAGTTTTGCACTTAACGCCTGCAACTATCATGTCACTTGAACAATCACTCGACTTTTTGGAAAACGATGAATTGTTGGAAATCACCCCTAAATCACTCAGACTTCGAAAGAAGTATTTGACTGATATCGAGAGACGACGACATTCTCGTTAATTTCTTCACGAAAAGTTTCCCTTTTTAAGTCCTTTGCCTTATTGTCTTGGGTCTTGAAGTCGATCTTTATACTCTCTTACCTGTCTTTCTATCTCGTGGCGCAAGGCAATAATGACATTTAAAAGCTCATCTCCTTCTTCTTCTCCGTAAATATGTCCGGTAGCTCCAGGAAGTCTCATATCAAAATTTACTTTGAAAAGATTGCGTGTTTTGTGCTCAATTCTGACCGTTGCCATTTGCAAGTCAGCTGCAAAATCATGAAGATATTTTCCAATTTCTTTGTTTAGTTTCTCCTCAACTATTTGTTTAATGCGTTCGTCAATTTCAATACCGTCTCCGATTAATTGGATTGTCATTACTTTATTCTATACACCTTTGGGCATTCATGCGTCAATTTTAACTTTTTGACAATTGAAAAATAGCCTCAAAATTGATACACTCCCCAGGCTATTGAGAGCAAATAAATAGGAGGTGAATAAAAAGATGAATAAACACATGTCACTCGTAGAACAAGTTTTAACGCCACAAATGCGTGCGATCCTTGCGACTCGAAAAACTTCAAACGGTGTCACTCTTGACGACGTAATTCGTTCTGGTGTTGAAAACCCAGACAGTAAGGTCGGTGCCTATGCACCAGATCAAGAAAGCTACACAGTCTTCGATCTTCTTTTTGATGCACTTATCGAGAAATACCATGGTTTTGGTCCCGATCAAAAACATGTCTCGAGTTTTGATATTTCAAAACGAGATGTTGATAACGTTGATCCAGAAGGAAAGTACATTCTTTCAACACGTATTCGTGTTGCGAGAAATGTCTTGGGATATCCTTTCCCAGGCGCGATTACTTTGAAGCAACGTTTGGAGCAAGAAGCAGCCTTGGCTGCTTTTCTTGGCACCTTAACCGGTGACTTAGCTGGAAAGTACGAATCACTCAAAACAATGTCAGACGATCGACGTACTGAGCTTGATAAAGCACATCTTCTGTTCCAACAGGAGAAAGATCCATATTTGGATAGTGCCCGCATCACCAGTAATTTCCCAGAAGGTCGTGGAATGTTTTTGTGTGAAGGAAACACGGCTGGAGTATGGGGACAAGAAGAAGATGGTCTTCGAATTTGGGCGCTTGAAAAAGGCTCTGATTTCCGAAGGATCTTTGGACGTCTCTCTCGATTGATTCAGCTACTCGAAGACAATCTTGGGTTTGCAAAGTCAGAACGCTATGGCTACCTCACCAGTTGCCCTACTAACGTTGGTACTGGTATGCGTGCAAGTGTCATGATCAAACTTCCTCATTTGGGGAAAGATGAAGACAAATTCAAAGCAATTTGTGCTGATATGAAGCTTGCCGTTCGAGGAATCGCGGGAGAACACTCAAAGAGTGAAGGCGGAATATTTGATATTTCCAACAAAGCTCGTTTGGGATTGTCTGAAGCTGATATTGTAGAACTCGTAGCACAAGGAGCAAAGAAGCTCATTGCTATGGAACAGATTCAAGAGCAGAAAGCTGCTTAAAGGATCTATCGTCTTTTTAAAGAAGCGCACTCAATAGTTTAGTGGTGAGGAGTTTCTCCTCACCACCTTACGCGCTTGATTTTTTGGTAAATCTTTATAGAATGAATGTATGAGATCGGATATCTACATTCGCCCACTTCCATTTGTTGTTGCAATTTTAGTTACTCTCTTCTTGATTAAGTTTTTAAATATTCCTCTTCCATTGGCTATTACTACCTCCCAAGTCTCATCTGAACTCTCTGTTGTTGGCGAAGGAAAGGTAGATGTAACTCCTGACACCGCATATGTTGATATTGGTGTAACCATTGAAAAAGTAGCTACTGCTGACGAGGCTCAAAGTAAGCTTCGAGATCAAAACAACAAGATTATCGCTGCAATGAAGGCAATTGGTATAACGACAGAGAACATTAAAACATCCAACTTTTCAATTTCTCCAAATTACATCTACGACGGAGGGAAAAATAAATCAGATGGATTTAATGGAAATGCGAGTGTCACGGTCAAAACTGACAAAGTTGAGTTAGCTGGTAAAGTGATTGAAGAAGCAACAAAGGCAGGAGCCACAAATGTTGGGGGAGCACGCTTTGTTGTTGATAAACCAGAGGTCTATCGTGAGCAAGCTCGAGACAAAGCAATTGCAAATGCAAAAGAGCAGGCAGCAAAAATTGCTGGGTCATTAGGGATCACTTTAGGTCGAGTAACGAACATCGTTGAGTCATCAGCTGGAGGATTTCCTCAGCCAATCTATGCAGAGAAATTGATGGCACTTGATGCTCGTGCCAGTGGAAGTGGACAAACACCAAACCTTGAACCTGGAACACAGACTGTCTCAACCACCGTGACTCTTTACTTTGAAAAGCGCTAAACCTTCTCCACTTTCGGTCCTCTACTACATCGGACTTTTGTATTTTCCCGGTACGTTATTACATGAACTATCTCACTATCTGGCTGCACGACTCTTTCGAGTTCCAGTGTTGTCCTTTTCAATTTTTCCTCGCATAACGACAACAGGCATTATCTTTGGTCAGGTATCAATTCAAAGGGTTGATCCGTTTCGACGTGCACTTGTTGCAATTGCCCCGTTAGTCAGTGGTGCAGTACTTCTGTATGGTGCGCTGCAATGGATTATTCGCTTTGGCCAGTTCAATGCCCCAACCGCAATCGTTTGCTACATTGCTTTGTGTTTAATAAACATGATGATTCCTTCACGACAAGACATTACGGTTGCTTTGCCTGGATTACTTTTGACGGGAATTGTGATTATGTTAATCCTAATTCTGTTATTCACATCTCGGTTGACTTTATACTAAGAAATGAAGCGCAATCAGTATTGGTTTAGAGCTCGATATTTTGGACGTGGTTGGTACCCAGAAACCTGGGAAGGATGGCTTGTGTCTCTTCTCTATTCTGCATTGGTTGTCGCTGCATATTTTCTTCTCCCAAGCCAGTCTGGTATTGTTTTTGTACTTCTTACAACCGTTGTCTTTTTGCTGATTTGTAGGGCAAAAGGAAGAACTCCACAGGCAAAGACTGATGGAAAAGAAAAAGGATGGAGAGCGGGCAAGCTTGGTTAACTTACTTGGTTGCCGCAACAATCTCAGGGTACTTAGATTTGAAGGAATCTGAGAAATTGCAGCCATTTAAACATTCAGGTGTCCACCAATTAACACTTGTTCCCGTTACCGTGATCAAAAACCCTCCCGTTACATTTTTATCAAAAACATATTCTGCCTTGTATGGAAACTCTGCTGCTGTTTTTCCGGTGTTAACTGAAATTGTTAATGACTTTACGTAATCTGCTCCTGATTGGTCTTTATAGTAGGCCAAGAATGGGTTCACGATTCGTGCAGTAATACTTGATTTTATTGCAGTCGATAATTCATTTTCTTTCTCAATCTTGACCGTTGCTGAACTTGTAGCAACAACTGCCACTGGTGTTTGTGATGGTGGAGTAAAGGTAAATGGCGTAACGGTTGGAACAGCTGTTGCCTCAGGTGTGTTTGTTACTTCTCGTTGTTTTACAAAAACAAAGATTGCAGTGGAGAGAGATGCGATAGCAACTATCGTTAATAGAACAAGAAGAATTACATTGCCTTTTTGATTTCCCATATGTCTATTTTTAACGTAGTTGAGCGAGGATAGCAATTGGGTATTTACAGGGATTTAAAAGTAGTTTTATATGAATATATGGAGAAAGAAATGAAAGTATTAATTTCAATTGTTGGGGGATTCCTTTTGGGTTGGGTTCTCGGAAGTTTACTCTTAGGGATTATTCTTGGAACAATATTTGGTCTCGTTTGGGGATACAGTGATCATATGCTCCAGGCACCACACACACATCGTAAGGCTTCAACTAAAGTGGTCAAGAAAGCTAAAAAGCGATCTCGAAAGTAAGACTTGATCCGAGGTCTATAATGACTATATGAAAAATAAAAACAAAGACCTTTGGTTTGTGTCTAAAAAATACGGATGGGGTTGGACTCCTGTTACATGGCAAGGGTGGACATTAGTTGTCCTCTATGTAGTACTCGTTGCTGGTGTTGCCTTCTTTATTGGTGATGGATTTGAGTCCCGCGCAGGGACAACTACCTATGTGTTCTTAGTCTTTCTGTTAACCATTCTCTTGATGGTTGTTTGTTATGCAAAAGGAGAGACACCTCGATGGCGCTGGGGAAAGTAATTAGCCAAAGTATTCATACAAAATCTTCTCGTCTGAAATCCCAATTTTTCTGCAGATTTCTCTCATCGCTTCGACAAACGAACTTCCACCACAGATATAGACCTTGGGCTGCTTAAAGGCTTCTTTTTTTATAACTTCTTGTATTAAGTTTTCATCAATTCTTTGCTCTCTAAATCCGGTAACTACTTCTCGTGTTATTGTCACGTATTGTGAGACGCTACTTGGAAGGCTTTTTATTTCTTCTTGAAAGAGGAATTCGTCTTTTGTTCTAAAGCTTGCGACAAGTGCTATTTTTGCGACATGATGACTCGTTTGTTTGAGTACACTCATAAATGGAGCAATACCAACTCCACCGGAGAGAAGGATCATCGGGCTTTCAAGAGAAATAATAAAGTGAGATCCTTGCGGGCCACGAAAGGAAATGGACTCATGAACATTCAACCGATGAAGGTAAGGGGAAAGTTCACCATTTTCTAATCTTTTTACTGCAATTTCGAAGTAGTTCTTCTCAGGTGTTGAGCAGATAGAGTAATCTCTCTCAACAATAGACCCATCATCTGTTTCTTTTCGTATGGTTATGTATTGACCGGGAAGAGGTGAGATGGGATTGATTGGAGTAAACCTTAAGAGTTTAACGGTTGGGGACAATTCTTTTGTATAGATGAGTGTGGCTTTTTCACTATTCATTCATGTGGTTATACCATATCACTGGTTATAAATAATTTCTGGGTAGCATTTGTGGCTAAATTAACACTTGTATAATTGGGTACAGAGTGTTTATACTTCGACCATGGCTGCTAGTAAAAAACAGACAAAGAAAGTAACGAAGAAAGTTACTAAAAGAGCTCCAAAGGTAGTTAAGAGCGAAGTTGTATCAATGGACACTATGTCTGAAATGGATATGAGTACTGTTGAAACTCAATCAACATCTTCATTTGTTACCAAGAAAAATATTATTATTCTCCTTCTTCTTGCATCTTTTGGATATTTGCTTTTCCTTAACCGAGGATTGTTTATTGCTGCAATGGTAAACAACCAACCTATTACTCGTCTTTCAATTGTTTCTGAACTTGAAAAGAGAACAGGGAAGCAAGCCTTGGACTCAATCATTACTGAAACATTGATTATGCAAGAAGCACAAAAGAGTAATGTTGTTGTTGCAACTGAAGAAGTTGATGCAGAAGTTAAGAAAGTTGAAGACAGTGTGAAAGCACAAGGTCAAGATATTGATCAGTTGTTGTCAGCACAAGGAATGAAGCGAGAAGATTTAGTTAAGCAAATTAGAATTCAAAAAATGGTTGAGAAGATTTTGGCTGACAAAATTAACCCAAGTGACGATGACGTTAAAAAGTATGTAACTGACAATGCAAGTATGTTTGCAAAGGATTTGTCAGCAGATCAAAAAGTTGCACAAGCTAAGGATCAATTGAAACAGCAAAAGCTTTCAAGTGAATTCCAAGCATGGATTGCTGGAGTTAAGGCAAGTTCAAAGATTAACTACTTCGTAAACTACTAAGCTTATCTTTCCCTCATTCGCTTTATTCTCTAAAAAAGTTCCTCTTCTGTTACAAATCTAAACTTTTTAGTCTCATCAAGTTCTATCTTCCCAATTGTTTCGCGCAGTATCCGTAAGGCAAGTGCACCTGTGTCAAGGAGTTTCCCTAATTGGTTATCAAGGGAGCGAATGTAGGTGCCAGATGATACATCAAAGCGTATTGTTGCAACTTGGTATGTCTTGTCTTTCTCTTTAAGAAGGCTTTCCCAATTAGCGAGTGTTTCTTCTTGTCGAAAATCTCCCGTTACAGTTTTAATGGCAGTAGTAATGTGATCAAGGAGGAGGGAGCTCTCAATTGAGGAGAAGGAAATAAGTTGAGCGTCATATACTTCTATTTGTTTTGTTGGAATCGTAATCTCTGCGATCTTTCCATCTTTTGCCCACTGCCAGAGTGCTTTTCCCCCTACGCGTGGAGAAGAGAAGGGAGGATATGCATGTTCTTGTCTTCCGATAACGCTTTTAATTGCTGTTTGAAGCTCCTCTTCAACTATCTGTTTGTCTTCTTCTTCTTTGGCAATTCCCAAGGTATCAAAGGTATCTGAGGAGAGGCCAAAGATGACATCTGTTTCATATACTTTCCGAATTCTTTCAAATCGAGAACGTTCTTTGTTTTTCTCATTGAGTAACAGAAGCACTAATCCCTCGGCCATCGGGTCAAGTCTGCCTGCATATCCAATTGTTTGGTCTTTGAGTTCTGGGTACTCTGCACGAAATTCATCGATTAAGGACAAGGGGGTTTGTCCTACTTTTTTTGTTCCAACAACAAGGTCAGTCATATTAATCTGGAGATCCTGCAACCTTACTGATACCAAGTACTTCTTTAAAATACGGATAGAAGCTGTTTGTTCCTGGAATCTTCCATGAGAAGCCCTTAAACGGTGCTGCGTCGTACCTCAAAAGGAATGGGGTAACAGCAACAATTCGTGGATCACTCCACACCTCTGAAAATGCTTGTTTGTAGTATGAGGCAATCTTCTCTTGGGAGAATCCATTATTTACCCATCCTGTTTCAGTAATAAAAACAGAAATGTCTTGAGGAACATAGAAGTTTTTTAAGAAATTAATTTCCCATTCATATCCACGAATCGTCATCTTCCCGTTTGCTGAAGGGCTGCCAGAAAATCCTGGATTTGGGTAACTGTGACTGGTCCATCCATCAAAGATGGTGAAAATAAACTCATCTGTTGCAAACATATCTGATAAATAGTCTTTTGAGTCCTTTGTTCCTTTTCCATTTGGTGCTGCTGCATCAAACCCTGCAGGAAGTACAAAGAAGTTAGGATCAGCTTTTTTTAACTCTTCCCAATATCTTCTGCTAATTCGTGCGTATCCTGCGGGATCAATTTCTCCACCCCATTCTTTTGCATGGTTTGGTTCATTAAATAAAACTACATAATGTCTGGTTGTTGGCCACGGGAGTACTCTCAAAAAGTCTGCCCAGCTCTTTGCATCATCTTCACTTGGTCGTTTCCAGATTCCGTTTTCAGATACCGTTGCGATTCTCACAATAGGAATAATTTTTAAGGTAGACATTAATTTGAAGGCATTCGACCATCGTTCAAGGTTTCTTTCATCTTGGCGAATAACGATTGTGACATACCCCCATTCACCACCATTACTATTCACAAGTTTTGAAGCATCTATTAAATCTGATTCATCTAAGATATGAATACCAAATTTATTGTTTTTTTCTGGAGTGAAAGGAAGATATGTTGCATGTACTACTTGAGGTACATGCAAACCAAAGAGGACTAAAAAAATCAGGATTACTCCTTTTCTCATATATTCATTATACCTGGTTCATTCCAGTTATAAAAATACGCTGAAAAAAGGAGATTCTCCATTCTGTTACTTTCCTTGTTTTGCATTCTGTTCTTTCTGAATTCTTTCAAGGTCTTGGTTTAATCTATCAAGGGCTTCTCGTTTCAGAACTTCTTCTGCTTGCTTGGCTTGTATTGGCTGCTCAAGTTTTGCCGCCTCGGCAGCTTGAATTGCTGAGAGACTATCCTCAAATCCTGAGGAGACAATACTATCGTCAGCTGCCTGTAGTCTTGCGTCGATGGTTGGGCCCTTTTCGCTTTGTTTCTGATCGTATCTTTCTTTTGCTTTATCGTATTCTTCTAATATATCTGGCATCGTAATTCACCTCCTTTATGTATACCTGTGGTATGATCAATGTATATCACCTATGCATTTAGTAGATCAACTTCCGTTTGAAGTATCAGCTCTTGAGCCTCACATCGATTCATTAACGATGACTATTCATCATGACAAACATCATGCTGCGTATGTTGATAATTTAAATAAACTTGTTGAGGGAACTGATTTTGCCGAAAAAAACGCATGGCAGTTGTTAACTAGTTTGGAGTCTCTTCCAGAAGAGAAGCGAGCAAAGATTCGAAATAATGCAGGAGGACACGCAAATCACACATTCTTTTGGAAACTTCTTTCTCCAGAATTTGATCAAACAATTGATCCTGAAGTACATCACTTAATAGAAGCAAGCTTTGGTGACTTTGATACGTTTAAAAAGCAATTTACAGAGGCTGCCCTTGGTAGATTTGGTAGTGGCTGGGCATGGTTAGTTTTAGATTCAGCAGAGAAGCTTGTTATCACAAGTACCCCAAACCAAGACACTCCATGGATTGATGGAAAAGATGCAATTTTAGGGATAGATGTCTGGGAGCATGCATATTATTTGAAGTACCAAAATCGACGTGCAGACTACGTTGATGCTTTTTTCCATGTAATCAATTGGCGCCAAGTTGCACTGAATTTGCATCGTGCACAAGAAAATCTTCACGCATAGGCTATACTAGCCACAGAATGTCAGAATTACTCCTCATCGATAAACCAAAAGGCTGGACGTCACATGATGTTGTGGCAAAGCTTCGTCGCTTGCTTGGCGAGAAACGTATTGGGCACGCAGGTACCCTAGACCCCAATGCTACTGGCCTGTTAATTGTTGGTGTGGGACGAGAGGAAACAAAAAAGTTAGGTTCAATTGCCAAAGACACAAAGAAAGAATATATCGCAACGATCACCTTGGGGCAGTCCCGTGATACTGATGATATTGAGGGTGTTATTGTTGAGGAAAATGAATCTGTTATGCCAACTGAAGAAGAAGTTAAAACCTCTATTGGCCACTTCTTGGGAGAACAGTCACAAATTCCACCAGCATACTCAGCAATAAAGAAAGATGGGCATAAGTCATATGACCTGGCCAGAGCTGGCAAAGAAGTAATTATGGAACCTCGACAGGTTACTGTTTTTGAAGCTGAGTTACTTGAATATATGTACCCAACCATTGTTGTTCGCTATGTTGTTTCTTCAGGAACATATATCCGCTCTCTTGCTCGAGATCTCGGGAAAGACCTGGGCACCTTTGCATTTTTGTCAGATTTACGACGAACAAAGATTGGAGACTATTCAGTTGAGAATGCACGATCTCTCGACAGCTTTGAAGCAAATAGCTAGAATATATTCATGAATATCTTTACAGCCGCATTTTTAGGACTCGTTCAAGGTATAACAGAGTTTCTTCCCGTTAGTTCATCAGCTCATTTAGTTTTCTTTCAACATATACTTCCTGGCTTTAGCCAAACTGGTGTGCTCTTCGATATTTTGCTTCATGTAGCAACAACGCTTGCAGTCATTTTCTATTTCAGGAAAACACTCTTTGATTTAACGTTTCGAGAAATAGTTCTCCTTGGTGTCGGAACCATTCCAGCAGCTGTTGTTGGTATTCTTTTTAGAAAGCAACTTGAAGGACTTTTTAGTAGTGTCTTTTGGGCAGGGATTACTCTTGCAATCAGTGGAGTATTAAATATATTGGTTGATCGAGCCAAGACTACCCGTGAAAGAGTAACTCTTGTTGATTCAGTGCTAATTGGTATTGCTCAGGCAATTGCCATCATTCCTGGTATCTCACGAAGTGGAAGTACTATTTTTACCGGAGTAGCTTTGGGTATTGATCGAAAGAAAGTTGCACAGTATTCATTCTTGCTTTCAATTCCTGCAATTTTGGGTGCTTCAGCAGTTGAGGTGTTGTCACATGGGTTTGATACCCAAGGATCACTAGGCGCTTATATCTTAGGTGCAGTGGTTGCAGGAGTAACTGCATACTTTTCAATTAACTTTTTACTAAATACTCTTTCAACAAAGAAGTACCGATACTTTGGATACTACGCAATTGTTGTTGGCCTCTTGGCTGCATTCTTCATTAAGTAATTTTTCAAATTCCTTTCCAGTTAATAGTGGAGTATTTTTGGAAGGAAAAGGAGTATTCCAATAATTACTGAGACACCTGCGCCGAGCAGAACTGCAGCAGCTGCAACATCTTTTGCAATTTTTGCCTTTGGGTGAATTTCAGGACTGACTAAGTCAACAATCGCTTCAATAGCAGTATTCCAAAACTCAAGGATGAGAACAAATGAGATCGTGAAGAGAAGAATTACCCACTCTGTTTGAGTGAGCCCAAGAATTGCACCCATGAGTAATGCACATGAACCAACAAACATATGAATCTGGAAATTTGGCTCTTTGGTCATTGCAGTTTTAAAGCCAGAGAAGGCGTATTTGAAGCTGCTTGGAAGTGTTCTCAATCTACTCATCACCTATTGTATCAAATCTGTCTGTGATACAGTTTAGTATGGCCCGAAAGCTAGTCGCCACAACCAGAACATATATCTATCTTGTACCACTTCTTCTCCTTCTTGGTCTCGGTGTTCTCTCTCGAACCGCACAAAAAGTTGCACCTATTCCACCTGACGCACCAGGATGCACGGCATATGACTTAAGTGGGCAGGTAAACCCACTGGCAACGATTGGAACATTTGAAGACAGGCAAATGGCAGTCCCCTTTGATGCTTTAGCCGAAGTGCCTACTGAAACTGCTGTCTTAGGACTTGCAACACCGAGTGACCGTTGGATAGAAGTTGATTTAAGTGAACAGAAACTTCGAGCTTGGAATGGAAATGAATTGTATTTGGAAACCTCTATTAGTAGTGGGCTTGCTCGCACCCCAACACCAACAGGTGAATTTCATGTATGGATGAAGATACGTGCAACAAAAATGGAAGGGGGAGAAGGGAAGTACTATTACAACCTTCCAAACGTTCCCTACGTTATGTTTTTTGAAAATGGAGATACCCCTGCCTACCTTGGGTTTGGTTTGCATGGAACATACTGGCACAACGATTTTGGTACACCACACAGCCATGGATGTGTAAATCTTCCGACAACAATTGCAAAGGAGCTTTATGAATGGGTGACGCCAACTCTGCCACAAGGCAAAAATATTGTTCGCTCAGATGAAAATAATCCTGGAACTAGAATCGTTATTCATGAATAATCCTCTTATCTTTATTGCCAATACCTACGGTGTCTTTTTCTTTATTATTTTTATTATTGTTTATGTGTCAGTGAAAGAGAGAAATCGAGAACTTGCTTTGCATACCTTGTTTTCAGTTTTGACTACCAGTTTTTTTGTGTTGTTACTGAAAGAATTGTTTTTAACACCACGTCCCTTTGTTGCAGAAAGCACAACAGCACTAGCCGGCCTTGCCTGGATGTCCAGTTTCCCGTCTCTGCATGCTGCAATTGCCTTTGCTGCAGCGACAACCGTTGCTCTGCACTACTCTCGTATTGGTATTTTCTTGCTCGTTATTGCAGCTTTAATTGGTATAGGACGTGTAGTTGCTGATGTTCATTATCCAATCGATATTGCATTTGGAATTCTCCTCGGTGTTTCGATCTCATTATTCTTCGAACACGCTCATTTTAAGCACATTCGAAAGCGGAAAGTGCACCATTGACAGGTGGCACTCACAATGTTAGACTGCTAAAAGTTCACGCATTATGGAAGCGAAATTATCTACCAATATCCGAACTGTTCCCGTTGTTGCAGTCCGTGGATCAGTTGTTTTCCCTCATACTGATTCCCTCCTTTCATTCGGACGTCCTAAATCTGTTCAAGCAGTAAATACTGCCTATGAAGAAGATCGTATTATTGCGATTTTCACCCAGAAGGACTCTTCACAATCTGATCCAAAACTCTCAGAACTCTATACCGTTGGTACTCTTGCTGTTGTTTCACAAATGATGACTACCGATGGTGAAATTCATGCCATGGTCAAAGGAATGAATCGCGTGAGACTCGTTGAGGAACTTGCTGATGAACCATATTTGGTTGCAAAGGTAATGGAAATATCTGAAGAAGATTATTCAGGTGATGAAGTTGAGGCCCTTACAAAGCGACTTGTTGAGCAGTTTAGAAAAGCAATCAACATGGGCAAAGGGGTTGAGATTACAACCATTATGCGAATTCTTTCTAACCAAACTGATTCTGTTGAAATCGTTGACTCAGTTGCAGGTCTTCTTGATATGAAAACTGCTGAAAAGCAAGAACTTCTTGAAACATTTTCAGTCAAAGAACGTGTAACTAAAGTTCTTGATTTAATTACTCATGAAATATCAGTATTAGACCTTGAAAGGATGATTTCTTCAAAAACACAAAAGCGATTTGAGGATCAGATGAAGAAAGCTATGCTTCGAGAGAAAAAGAGAACTATTGAGCAAGAGCTTGGGGAAGAGGATGACCCAGATGCAAGTGATGACATTAAAGAATACAAAGGCAAAATTAAGAAAGCCAAGATGCCTGAGCTTGTTCTCGAGAAAGCTTTGAAGGAATTGAAACGTCTTGAGCGTATGTCTCCACACAATCCTGAGACAGGATACATTCGTAACTATCTTGATTGGTTGACTGATATGCCATGGAACAATTCAAGTGAAACAACTGTTTCACTCGAGGCAGCCAGCGAAATGCTTGATAACGATCATTATGGCTTGGGCAAAGCAAAAGAACGTATTCTCGAGTTCTTGTCAGTCATGAAGCTTAAAAATGATATCAAGGCACACAAAGGCAAAAATGGTGAGAACCACCCAACTATTTTGTGTTTCGTTGGACCACCAGGTGTGGGTAAAACATCTATTGGACGATCAATTGCAAAAGCTCTTGGCAGAAAGTTTGTTCGTCTCTCCTTGGGAGGAGTCCGTGACGAAGCAGAACTTCGTGGACACAGAAGAACCTACATTGGTGCACTTCCTGGACGCATAATTCAAGGTATAAAGGATGCCGGTGCAAACAATCCAGTATTCATGCTCGATGAAATTGACAAGCTTGGTGCAGATTATCGTGGTGACCCATCAAGTGCATTGCTTGAAATTCTTGATCCAGAACAAAACAAAGAATTTTCAGATCACTATTTGGAAGTTCCCTATGATTTGTCTGAAGTTATGTTTATCTGTACAGCAAACGTTTTAGACACCATTCCAGGTCCACTCTTGGATCGTATGGAAGTCATTCGATTTGCCGGCTACATCGCTGATGAAAAGTTCCAAATTGCAAAGAAGTATTTGTGGCCAAAGCAATTAACCACTCATGGAATTGCAAAGCAAAAAATCACAATTACTGATGAAGCATTGCACTATGTAGTCAAGCGCTACACAAGAGAAGCTGGAGTTCGTGATTTAGAGCGAAACTTGGCAACTATTTGTCGAAAGCTTGCTCGAAAAGTTGCTGAAAAGGAGACTTTTGAGAAAAAGATTGATGTGGCTGATGCAACTAAGTACTTAGGGCCAGAGAGATTTAGTTCTCAGATTGCAGGCAAGAGTGATGAAGTTGGAATGTCCACAGGTCTTGCAGTAACTTCAGCCGGAGGAGAAATACTCTTTATTGAAGTATCCCTAATGCATGGAAAAGGAAAGCTTACCTTAACAGGACAATTGGGTGATGTGATGAAAGAGTCTGCAAAGGCAGCTTTCACCTGGACTCGCGCACATGCACGGGAACTAGGGCTAAAGGATGATTTTGCAAACAACATTGATGTTCATGTACACGTTCCAGAAGGAGCAACACCAAAAGATGGACCATCAGCTGGTATTGCAATGACAACGGCACTTGTGTCAGCAGTTACTGGAATTCCAGTTAAAAGAGACGTTGGAATGACAGGAGAAGTTACCCTTCGTGGGCGAGTAATGGAAATTGGTGGAGTCAAAGAAAAGGTAGTTGCCGGGCACCGTGCAGGACTTTCAACAATCATTTTGCCAAAGGACAATGAAAAGGATATGGAAGAAGTGCCAGAGAATGTGAAGAAAGATATTAACTTTAAATTCTTTGAAAAGGTTGAAGAAGTTCTTCCTGTCGCCTTAACGTCTAATCCCCTTGTGGGAAAGACTGATGGAACTCCGTTCCTTCCTCATCAGCACGTTGCTTAACGCGGAAGGGAGGTAAAGTCTGCTCCCATCACCAGTCCCAAGAGCGCCATCCGTACGGGAACACCTGAAGCTACTTGTGCAAAATATTTTGCACGAGGATCTAGATCTACTTCTGTTGTTATCTCATCTACTCGTGGAAGTGGATGCAGAAGTATCGAGTGTTCAGGCGCTGAAGACATGACTTCAGGAGTGATCTGAATTGCTCTTCCTGCCTTTGCATATTCTCCCTCACTGGCAAACCATTCTTTTTGTACTCTGGTGTCATACAAGACGTCACTGTGCCTCACCAGTTGTGAGAGCTCACCAGGTTGGCTCACGATATGTGTGTTTACATCAACGCCTCTCTCTTTCAAAAATTGAGAAAGGTTTTGTGGCAAACAAGTGTTCTCTGGTGAAATAAAATTCATCGTTGGTACTCCCATGACTGTTAACACTTTTGCTAATGAGTGGACGGTTCTGCCATATTTTAAGTCTCCAATAAAGGTAACTGACATGCCATCAAGTGGAATTGGGGAGTGTTGGGTTATGGTGTAGAGGTCGAGCATTGCCTGCGTAGGGTGTTCAAATTTTCCAGCACCAGCGTTAATGATTGGTATTTCAGCAGCTTCAGCTGCATGAATGACAAAGTCATCTGCCTCGTGTCTCATGACGATTGCATCTGTTCCATGGGCTTCAATGGTGCGTACTGTGTCTTGCAAGGATTCTCCTTTTACCGCTGACGAGTATTGCATCATTCCTGGAACACCAATGACGTGTGCTCCCATGTTTTGGCTTGCAGCCATGAAGGACATGTAGGTTCTGGTACTTGGTTGATAGAAGCACACTGCTACTCGTTTGTGTCTTAGGAGATGTTCACAGGCTTCATATGATCCACCTTTCTTAGCCATTTCAATCTGTGCTGCAGTTTCAAGAACTTGGACGATATCATCTCGTGAGAACTGTTCAGTTGAGAGGATATCTTTGTCTTTAAAATTACCATCAATTTGGTATTCTTTGGAGCGAATTGAGGTGAGAATGTCTGAGACAGACAGGGAGTTTTCAGATCTACGTTCGTTTAGCATCCTCAGGAATAACAGTACTTCTCATGAAAATTACTGTCAATTGTTAGTTTCATTTTTGTGGCTAACAAACACCAATTAGTACCTTTTTCCCTAATTTGGTATAATACCCCAGTTTTGTTTTGGCCCCATCGTCTAGTGGCCTAGGACACCAGATTCTCATTCTGGGAACTTGGATTCGAATTCCAATGGGGTCACCAAATTGAAATTTTCGTCTTCCATCGCATCAATTAGCTCGAAAGAGTGGGCTAAACTGTTGATTCGAATCCTTTTTCCTGCACAAGCAAGTCCAGTAGGAAATATATGATTTTGTAATATCTGCTTTTCAGGTAAATCTAGTTGTATCCAAAATCTATCTAAGTTTGCGAGGAAGTTTTCTGTGAAGTTTTTTACTGCTTCCGTATCATACTCGTCAATTTTCATTTCAGTCCTCTCGACTCTCAAAACTACAATTTCTGCTCTAAGTTTCTCTGTATGTTTCAAGGCTTCTTCATCCGATAGAATCCCTTTGCTGTTGCTTTTACTCGTTTCAATAATCTCGTTTTCAAGTAGCCTAATTTTCTCATCCCTTATTGTTACTTCTTTTCTTATTGTTGAAACGGCTTCATCCCATTCCTCAAACACCATATGACTAAATAGCTGTAAGGCTCTTTTGGAAGGTTTCAGCTTTGCCATTATAGATAAGAATTGCTTATGTGCTTCTTCAATATCAACTCTTTCTTTTTTGCTGCAGGATTTTGAATGGCACTCATAATAGAGATAATTTTTTGACCTACCAAACGGATTACTTGAAGTGAGTGGATGTTGGCAAGTATTACAAAGCAATAGTTCTTTCAAGGGATATATGGCACTATCTTGTTGTTTATTTTTTCTCTTATTACCAAATGTATTCATATTTGCTAACTCCCACACTCCTTGTTCAACCAAAGATGTGTGCTCTCCTTTAGCATACTCCTTCCATTTACTCGCATACATAGTTCCATAATAAAATGGATTCTTCAGGATATGAGTAACCAATTTTCCATCAGCTGGTTTGCCATATTCTTTTTCAAAACCTAATCCATTCAAATAATCTGCTAATACTTTTTTTGAGTATTTTGCCTCTGAAGCCTTTTGAAAAAGTAGCTTTATCATCTCACTAATAGCTATATGAAAAACTGCTGGT
>CAZMSJ010000005.1:5954-6811 GCA_964568925.1 uncultured Gammaproteobacteria bacterium | reverse complement strand
AAATCTTTATCGCCAATTGGTCTAATGTAGCCAATAGGAGGTTTCCAAGGCCATAAACCCTTCCTAAACATCGTTTGCATATTATCTCGTGTACGCTCTGACTTGAGTCCATTATCAAGCTCTCCTAATGCCATAAGAATTGTTCTCATAGCTTTACCCATCGAATTCTGTTCTGCAACTTCTGTTGCGGGTGCAACACTTACACCATATTTCGCTAGCAGTGAAATTGCTGCCAAACCCTCCTCAACATTCCTAGTCCACCTGTCCATCTTATAAATCACTACAGTTGAGATTTGGTTTTTCTTATCAGAGCAAAACTTGATAAGAGCTAACATTTCTGGTCGAGTGTGGACGTGTTTAGCTGATACACCTTCTTCACGAAATACTTTTACGACCTCAAGATTATTAGTTTCAGCAAAGAGCTTGCAGGACTTTACCTGAGTCTCTAGGCTATTATTTTTTATCTGCGACTCATCTGAGACGCGTATATAGATGACTGCTTTTTGTTTTTCCATATCACTTTTTATTCGATGTTTCTATCTGTTTTTTTCTTAGTTGATTGAAATATAGAACCTTGAGGAGTTCAGCTGTCTTTATTTCCTTCTCAAGCTCTGAATCAGATATTCCAATCGCAAGTTTTCCAAGTATTTTTCTCGCCTTATTTACATTCATAAATAAAGCGTAAACAATAAATTTGAGCTTGTAAAAATTGTAAACTGAGTTTACAACGTATCTTTTGAGGCTAAACTCAGAAAAATTGGTGAAGATTTTGAAAGTGCGACAATAGCGACACAAAGATAGGAAAAATGCGACATCTACGACACTAGCGACACGTGTCGCACCTTATTCTATTTTGG
>CAZMSJ010000005.1:0-5944 GCA_964568925.1 uncultured Gammaproteobacteria bacterium | reverse complement strand
GAATCAATAAGTTGTTTTGCTTTTTTGGCATCAGCTACAGTCACTAGGTCTGCCACAAGTTCTTGATTTCCCTGAGTAAATACTTTTAGTGTTGCCAACCCTTTGGAGAGAATAGGTATAGCTGCAGCCTTTACTTGTACTTGGCATCCAGTCACCTTACTAAACAACATACTGTTATCACCTAGGGTGCTGTGTTCTATGGCCACTCTATCCTCGTAGACGATTAGATGACCTTTTGAGCAACGAGTTTTGAGTAAAATATTGTTAGACATATGTAAATATTATATCACAAATGAGACTCATCGTCTCTGGATACATAGGCCATATTTCGAGAGTATAAAGGTGTGAATGAAAATAACGAATCTATAAAATCTGAATTTGGCAAACACTTGAGGAAACTTCGAGAGATTAGAAAATTGACTCAGGAAAAATTGGCTGATGAAGCAGGGATGCACTTCACGTATATTGGACAGATAGAAAGAGGTAAAAGAAATCCGTCGCTAGTAAATTTACATAAGCTTGCAATTGCACTCAAAGTCAATGCTGGACAGCTACTCCCTTTTTAGTATCAGGCTCAAGGAATATCTGTCTAATCTTCTCTGCAAAGTCAGCCGATATATCTACTTCCCGAGATTTATCGTATTCAATGCCTTCAGATGGTTTCAAATCAGGTAACGACTTATCCAGTAGTGCTTTTGCAGCACCTAGTCTAACATTGTCATTTTTGGAGTTCATCATTAGGTCATAAAGTGTGTCAATTGCTTCTTTTGAGTGTGCAGCTGCCACAGCATATAAACTGCCTCTATTCGGCACTCCCCGTTGTTTAGCCTCGTGACTTCTCATATTTCTTGTTTGAATGACTTCTTTGGTGTTTCTTCTGAATTGTTCTGATTGAGTCCAAATCCTGCCAATATCAGTAGTATATGAAGTACATAATAACACTCATATTCGCCTGATTTATATGACAATAAACCGTGGCATATATTATCTCGTAGTGCTGGTCCTCGTTTATCCCACAATAGAAGTCGCAAATACCAATATAAATCTTCTGGCATTGCAGATTTCAATAAAGGAGATTCAAGTATATCTCTAATACCAATGACAACCTGATCTCCTGATCTGCCAAGAGTTAGTGTTGGAAGGTGTGCTTTACGCAAAAGGTTTCTCAAAGCTTCTTCTATCTGTGGGAGAAGCACAGCAAGAGCAGAGTAGTATTTGCCTTCATCGTAATTTTGTAACCCCTCTTCAATAGCCCCAAAGTTGTCATATTGAAAAACTTCTTTATCACGTAGGTAGTCAGCTATTTTTGCCCCAGTGACACCTCTTCTTTTTAGTTCATCGAAAAGAAATTTTGAAAAGATAACATACGTACGCATATTACGACTGTATTGCTCAACGATATGATCTTCTGTAATTTCAAATCCTCCAGAGCTCTGATGAATTTTTCGACCTTGTTGGATAAGCGATTTTCCAAGGATATGCTGAAGAGGATAATCCTTTGCTATCTTGGCTGTTAGTTCTTTTGCTCCTTTGAAGCTTGGCCTGAGATTTGGTAACCCGCCAATACGTTCTAGAGATTCTCTATTGTCATCTACAAAAACGGATGCTATGAAATCGTTTTTTTCTTTCTCAGTGATTGTGAACTCTACAGACACGGATTTCATTTCGTCGATGGATTTATAGTTAGATTGTTCTATGGCTGTTTTCAATTCTTGTGCTTCTTTTCGTGGATCATTTAGCTTGTGAACCATCTCAAGTGCTTTCTCATAAAAATGTGCTGCAACTAACCCACTGCCAAATTTCTCTTGAGCCTCCATCTTGTAAGAATCCACTATTTCAAGTTGAGTCTGAAGTTCTTTTTCTTTATTCTTCATCGCTTTGTAGGCGTGTTCTATGACTTCAAGAAAGCTTCTTTGAAGATGTCTATTGTCGCCACTTTTTCCGCCAAAGAAGCCAGCTCCTGTACGAGCAGCTTCAATTACAAGGTCTACCTCTTGCTGAGACAGGAGAGGAAAGTTCTTGAGCAAAGCATCAAGAATCTCAAGACAATACCTTGGTTTGTTTTGACTTACAATTTGTTTTATGTAGGAGAACATTCTTTTCAGTACTTCAGTTCTTGTCTTTTCATCTTTTACATAATTTGAGATCTCAAATGAACGAAGCAAGCTATCCAAGAACTCGAACATCCAATCATTTTCATACTGAATCTTTGCTGCCTCTAAGTAGGCTTCAACTGTTTTTTTTGCCTGCGCTCTTTTGTCTTTCTCCTTGGAATGGGTAAAAATAAGATCTTCATAAATTGAAACTACTAGTGGGTTTTTTACCTCGGTAATACGTTTTCTAGCGTGATCTAACATTTGTTCATCTATCCAGCTTGGATCAGGGAAGTGGTATTCCTTACCATCTTTATCAGTTCCAGAACCTGTTGGTGCAAATCGCCCCCATTTTTTATTCTGCGTTTCGTTACGAAAAGGACTTGTAAGAGAGTAGCCAAAGATATTTGAATCGAAATTAGCTTCTTGCGCCAATTGTGCCTCGCCAAAGCGTTGATAAATGTCCCGTGCTTGTTGAGTTAGCTCTTTTCGAGAAATATGGTACTCTAGCTCAGTAGTATCATTGAAAGCTCTTGCCATAAGGGAGTTCGCTTCTCCAAGTAATTTTGGCTTTTCGAAGAATGAGGCAAGGTCTTCTTCGGATACAAAATACTCTCGACCTACCTTGGATGCTTTTAGGCGACCATCTTTGATATACCTTCTAAGGGTGATGAGGCTTACTTTCATCGTAGCGGATACTTCTTTGAGTGGGAGTAATTTCATAGTTATCAACACCTATCAACATAGTACTAAAACCTATCACAGACGTCAAGAGAAAAGTATTGTTAAGCATTTTGATATAATATTTTTATGTCAGAGAGAATTGATAAATTACTTACAGATGGTTTAGCTGCTGGTTATGCTGGAACACTGAGGCCTGAATCAATCCAAAGAGCTGGATTTGCTGGAAAGGCTAATGACTATACTTCTGACAATAATCATTATCACGATGAATGGTTTGCAGACGATAATGGTGGTGGACAAGAATTAGTAGAAACAGCTGAAGAAAAGGCCACCAGGCTTTATGCTGGAGGGGTGATACCAATTGAAGAACTTCAAACACTTGGAATTACAACAAAAGATGTGATATCTCGTCTAATTACTAGTGTCAGAGAGCTAAAAGGTAAAACACGATTACACGAACCTGCTTCATTGGACCTTCCAGAAGGATGGGCTTATACATACGAGATACTCAAAAAAAGTAACGAAGTACCACTAACAATTGGTTATGAATCGATTTCCTTGAATGGAAGAGAAGTATTCGCTCACGGTCATATGATTTCACCGATAAAATGAGTATTGTTTTTATCGGGTTCTTAGAAAGATTGCTACAAACATAATATGAGTCAAATTGAAGAAATTGAAAATCGTCTATCTAGAATTGAATCTAGAAATAAAAGTGTTGAAAAAGATAAGGCTTGGGAAACTAGTTACACACGAAAATTTCTTATTGCAGCTTTTACCTATATTGCAATTGCTTTTTATCTAAAATTTATTGTTGGTATTGATCCTTGGATAAATGCAATTGTACCTACTGTCGGATTTTTGTTATCAACGCTAACGCTCCCGTACTTCAAAACATTGTGGGAAAAGTATTTGTATAAGAAATAAACTAGGTTTCTACTTTGTTTCATAAACTGATAATGCGACACGTGTCGCACTTATTCTTATTATCTATATATTTGAATACTTATTGGGAGGCATATGCAGGCTGAAAACCTAGCCTCGATAGGTTCGAGCTGAATAAGTTATAATAGTTTATAAGTTCAGGTATAACGAATTTCCGAACTTCGACCCTGTGGGTCACTCGCTTCACCTGTTTTTGGTAAATTTTGAATAAGATTAGTTAAATAATATATAATTTTAGAAATGGCAACCCAGGAAGAGTCATATAAAGTTTGGATTGAAGACGGAATTTTATATAATGAGTACCATGGAAAAATTTCCATTGATATGGTTTTAGAGGTTGAAAAAAAATCTGTAGAACTAATTACTCGAGAAAAAATTCAGCTTATTCCTTCAATTGTAACTTTTGATGTTAAAGATGAGGAATTCCAGTTAAGTACTCCTAGTTGGGGAAAAATAGTTTCCGGTTTTAAACTTTTAAATTATTTGTCATGTATTGTTGTTATTAACGCAAGTGAAGGAATAAAGAAAATATTGAGTATTCCAGATCGTGTATTTTTGAAAAATAAAATTAAATATGCAGATAGTATTGAGGAAGCTAGGGTAATTGCTAGAAAAGCTTATGAGGACAAAGAATCTCTAATTTAGAGAATTTTTGTAAATGATTTGGTTCCCCAGGAATTTTTTATGAATCTTCCTGGGGAATTTTTTATGCTTGTTCACATTCTGACCAATATTCTTTGAAAAACTTGATTAGCGCTTCTGCTTCTTTTCTGACTAGTACAAGTTCATAATATGCAAATTTTTTGCTATATGATTTCCAAATTTTTATATAAAATGTTTTTTGGTAATTTCTTTTAATGTTTTGGGTTGAGAAACATCGAATTTCGACTAAATAATCTTTGAACTGTAAAACAAATTTTCCTGAGAAATCACCGTATGGTGAAAGGCTTTTGAATTTTTGGTTGCCTGATCTAAGGTGTGGTTTTTTAGTTAAAGTTACTTCGCTGCAATTTTTGATTGAACGTATTTTTATAGTTAAGCCATTTTCGCCTATATAAACTGTTAAATTAGTTTTCTTCCGAAAAACATTGAACATTTCATACATTTTAAGTGTTCCTTGTTGGTTAATAATGTACAGGGATTAGAAAACGATGCCTATTGTACCAATTTTATTTATTTTTGACTAATCCGCAGAAAATTTGCGGAACTGAAATGAAGAACCATCGTGATCTAAATGTGTGGTATGTGACTTTGCATTGGAAGGAATAACCTTCAAATGGTGAGGGGAAAGATGACGAAGTGGGTGTTGCACTTGTAGTTGAAGTGGATGTTGCGGTGGCAGTTGGTGTTGCTGTTGGTGTGACCGTTGGAGTAACTGTAGCCGTGGCTGTCGCTGTTGGTGTCGCTGTGGGGCTGACAGTAGGTGTAGGGGAGGAAGTTGGGGTTACTGTTACTGTAGCAGTTGCTGTTGGGGTGGCTGTTGTAATTGGTTCATGTGTTGACTGGGAATTTTGAGGCTGAGGGATTTCTCTTAAGACAAAATCAACACCATTATTATCTGTATCCTCGGCATTCCCCATAAACTCATCGATTCCTGTAATTTTCATTGAATCAGATGTTGAAGCTGAACTGGCCTTTCTTTCGATACTTTTGCCATTTGCAGGTGTTGCTGATTGAGTGGATTCAAAATCAATGGCTGTCCCCATACCTACTTTATCAACTACATTTGTGCCTGCATCGGAATAAAGCAAAATTGTGTTGTTGTCTGCTATTGAGCTTGCATAGGTTAAATCGGCAGATGGCGATGCACTTCCATCTTTATTTGATATTAAAAAATATCCTTTTGAGGCTATTGTGCCTGACATTGAGGCAACAAGGGAAGTTTCTGAATTTACTTTTTTGGTTAATCTCCAGCCTGAAAGGCTAACATTTGAATCAGTTGGATTGTAAAGTTCAACAAAGTCATTATCTCCTGCTCCAACTTGGATTTCTGATATTACTATATGGTTTGCTGAGGCTCCACGAACTGTGTTTGTTTGGCTAAAAGCAGAGAGCAAAAGCAGGCTTGTGGTTACAGTTAGAAGATGAACAGGTTTAATCTTCATTTATATAACTATAGTAGTCCATGTTGCACTTTGAGTGTCAAGACCTTGACATAACCTTCAAAATAAGGTAATATACACTCTGTTAAATAAAGAATTTACTCCTTAAATGAACATAAG
>CAZMSJ010000004.1:0-62479 GCA_964568925.1 uncultured Gammaproteobacteria bacterium | reverse complement strand
TGAGAATGAGATTCCCAAAAGAAACCACGGACGTGAGTCCGTGGAGTTTCATTTTCTCTACATTTCTGTTATTTTAATTCGGTCACTGAGTTTCCAGGCTTGAATCCCCATGCCACGCATCGTCCCTTTTATCATGAGCCATGGATCAGCTTTTGATTTCCCTGAAACGGGATTTTCAACTTCTTCTAACTCATACGAACCCGGCTCGACTCGAGAATCTCGGATCCTTCCATCATCCAAAATTTCAAGGATTAACACAGGCTGAATGACGTCTGCTCTCATACAGATTCCCCTTCTTTTTTTGATCAGAACAGCTGATAACTTGTAGTTTACCCACAAAACTCCTATAATTCAACAGATCTTTCAAAGTGGATATCTGGAGGTACAGAGTACGTGAAGAAGTTTTTCCTACTACTACTATTAATCATTGGCACTCAGGCCGTAAAGGCGCAAGACGCCAATCGTGATCAGGGAAAAGTACCACAAGGAATCGTTTTTCAGGCGAAAGAACCGGGAGACGAGACGTTCCATGAGTACTTTTACGACATTCATTTCAAACAAATCATTCTCGTGAACGACGGGATTCCTGGCTACAAAACATTTGATTTGACCTGTGGCAAAGATACCTTCTTTCTCGTCGGCTACACCGAAGCAAATGAGGCAGGGATTTTCACTGCAGCGATCGTTAATGGGGTAACAAACGAAACGACCGTTGTTAAAAACATCAGTCGTTTGTCGGTTTCACCCGATGGGTTAACTGCAGCGATCGTTCGAAATAATGGAATTATTTTGCTTGAAACAAAGAGCAAAATAACAACATACATTGGTAACTACGAGCAAGGAAGCAACTTTGTATGGAGTCCTAGTAGTCGTTATTTCTCATTTACCCTGGGTGACCAAACAAACACCTGGGACCTGAATGATTACTCGTATCGAGTAGATGATGCGAAGATAATCTATCAGTGGTCAGTTGATGATCAGTTTGTAAGCGAAACGGTAGACAATGAAGTTGACGTTAGGCAAACAGATCATCGCTATCGCTTTCCCTTAGCCAAAACCGTCAAGAAAAGTGTGTGGTCAAATAGTGGTAATTCAATTGCATATCTTGTCTCAGAAGATGACACTGATGCGATTGTGAAAAGCAATGCAATTACGGGCAGTAGGACACGAGTCTTTTCATCGAAAATTCCAATTGAGACCTTCTACTGGTTTCAAAAGGGAATTAATCTAATGGCTCTTGTTCAAGATAATGGGCTCTCACTTCTCTCACCGGAAGGTGAGTTAACCTTTGTAGGAAACTACACAGAAGTAGCTAACGTTTGCCAGTTCTAAAGACAGACGCGCTCATCAAGCAATTGATGGGCGTTTTTATTTGGCTGAAAGTCGTCTTACTTTAAACAATGCAACCTTTGCAATTTCTGTTGTAATTAAGTAACAGACAACGATCGCAATGATCGTTAACACATGAGCAAGGGTTGGAGTAACAAAGCTAAATGTCTTGTGTCCAAAAGAGGTAAAGGGAACAACAACGGTAACAAGAGCTGCGACAATTGTTAAGAAAAGTATTGTTTTTGATGGTCTTCCTGCTTTAAACATACTTCGCTTGCTTCTGATTGAATAGATTAAAACGAGTTCAGTTAAAATACTTTCCATAAACCAATTGGTTTGTAGTACTGATGGAGCGAGTCTAAAGAACAAAGCAAAGGTGAGGAAATCAAAACAGGTGCTGACTAACCCTAAGATGGTTGACGAAACAGCAACATCCTTTATGTCATATTGCTTTGGTGATGTTAATTCTTCTGCATCTACTTTGTCAGTTGCAATACTAATCATTGGAAAATCTGACAGCATATTTACCAATAAAATTTGTATCGGAAGCATTGGTAAGAAAGGAATAAATAACGAAGAGATAGCCACAGCATAGAAGTTACCAAAGTTACTGGTTAAGGTTGCCTTAATATATTTAACGGTATTTGCAAAAACTTTTCTTCCCCCTTCAATTCCTTCAACGATTGTAAGTAAACTTTGATTGAGGAGAATAATGTCCCCTGCATCTTTTGAAATATCAGAACCACTTGCCACAACAATTCCAACGTTAGCTACTTTAAGTGCGGGGGCATCGTTTATTCCTTCTCCTAAAAACCCAACTTCAAAATGTGATTGAAGTCTCTTCACAATTTCATATTTTTGAAGTGGAGCAACACGAGCAAACACATGATGAGCTAAAACTACATCATCTTTTTCTTCTTCATTCATTGCCATAAACTGAGCCCCCGTAATAACGTCATGTGGATTTGAGATAAGGCCAATTTCTGTTGCAACGGCTCCAGCCACTTCTGGTCTGTCTCCCGTAATAATTTTAATTTGCACGCCAAGTTCAGTGGCTTTCTGCATAGCCAAATGAGTAGATGGCTTTAATGGATCGTCATATGAGAGTAAACCAACGAAAGTCAAGTCTTTCTCCGCTTTGGATAAGTCCTTGGTGTCTTTGACTAGTTTCTTGTAGGCAATTGCCATTATTCTGTGTCCGGTCAGGCCTTCTTTTGTGATCCACTTTTCTATCTCTTCTCTTTTCTGCACTGTTCCACATAATTCAAGAATATTCTCTGGGGCTCCACGAGAAACTAAATAGAGATCCTTGTTGTCTGAAACGACAACCGTTGTTCTTCTTCTGACAGGGTCAAAAGGAAGTTCGCTCATACGATTAACTTTTTTAAGCTTCTCGTGAATCTCGTCACCAATCTTTGGGTAGAGTCCTGCATCAAAGGAGTTAAGCTCCTGTAGATGTACTTTGTTCCCTACAAAATCAGAGCCAAGTGCTGCCCACCAAAACACATCAGCTCCTTTGTATGAAATGCGAGACGTTAATATCATATTGTTTTGGGTAATCGTTCCCGTCTTATCTGTACACAAAACAGAGATACTTCCTAAGTCTTCAATTGCAGAGAGTCGTTTCACAATAACTTTCTTTTGTGCAAGCTTTCTTGCACCTTGAGACAATGAGAAGGTTGTAACAACAGGAAGTGCTTCAGGGATAACAGAGACAGAGAGGGCAATTGAGAAGAGAAGTAATTCTGGCAGGTTACTGTCAGCTCCTTTTACTAACAGGTTTGCCACAATCATTAGAATAATTGTTACACCGACAATTTTTAGAATTAGACGACTAAATGAAGAGATGCCTTTTTCAAAAGTACTTTCTCGATTTGTATTAACGGTCTTTTCAGCAATTTGAGAAATGACTTTGTCATGACCAGTTGCGACAACAACTGCTTTCGCCCAACCGCCAATTGCTGTTGTACCAGCAAACATACAGTTTGTGGCTTCATACAGCTCAGTAACTTTTGTTGTAATTTCACTTGCAGTCTTTGCCTGCGCCTCACTCTCCCCCGTTAAAATTGACTCATCAACGGTAAAATTTTTAACATCAATAAATCGAAGGTCAGCTTGAGCAATGTCACCAGGAGACAGGATAACAATATCCCCTGGCACTAAATCTGATGCAGGGATTAATGTGTTTTTCCCATCACGTACAACTGTTACCCGTGCATCAATAAGTTTTTTAAGGAGTGCAACCGTTTGCTCTGATTGATATTCCTGATAGAAGCCTAGGACACTATTAATTGTGATAAAAACAATAATAAAGAGTGAATCAGTTGTTTCTCCTAAAATAAATGACAAAATAGCGGCGGCAATGAGTAAATAGACAAAGGGAGACTTAAACTGACGAAGAAAGACGGCAAGAGCTGTTGTTTTCTGACTGGCCAACTCATTTTTCCCGTGGGCAATAAGTCGTGCTTCTGCATCTTTTGAGGCTAAACCACCCTCACTAGTACCGAGTCTTGGAAGTAAATAACTCACGGACAAACGAGTATACGAGAACACCACATTCTTCATATCTCATTCTATGGTAAAATTTGCGAATTAGAAACGCCAGGGTGGTGAAATGGCAGACACTCACGCCTTAAGAGCGTGTGGGAGCAATCCCGTGCGGGTTCGAGTCCCGCCCTTGGCACACTTCAAAAATGGGGTTGTAACACCCCTTTTCGTCTGATATTATACTTTTCTCGCTAACGTTGTCCTAAGGAGACACGACAATGAAGAAGAAGATCGTAGGAATTGTTTCACTCTGTTTGGTTTTGGCCTCCGTTGTTGCACCTGCTGCAGCTGGTCGTCGAGGCAATATTGAAGCCAAAGTTGTAAGACCAGCGATCTCAATTCCGATTCGCTGCGGAAGTGACTGTTAGCGATGGCGCTTGGGTTGGGGGTTTCCCCCAGCCCCTTTTTTATGTCTATTTTTTTGTGTATACTACTTTTCTCGCTAATCTGTCCCAAGGGAGACAAACGATGAAGAAGTTGTTTAGTATCGCATGTCTGTGTCTGGCGCTTACGTCGGTTACCGTTCCTGCATTAGCAGGCCGGCGAGGTAACATCGAGTCCAAACATGTGGTCGTCCAAGGTGGCGTAGGAATGGTTGTTCCTGTTCGCTGTGGGACTGGTTGTTAGCGAAGGTATGTCTAGGGTTGGGGGTTTCCCCCAACCCATTATTTTTACCAATAAAAAGGAGTCAGACAGTGAACAAAGCAAGTTTAGTCAGACGATTCAAGAGGTACCTTGAGAGAAACAAATTGAAGGAGTTCTTAGGCCACGACGAAATTGTTACATTTCTGTCCTGGTACATAGAAGCAATGGTTGTTGATCCCTATGAGGAGAAAGATATCATTTTTGATCTTCCCAAAATCATAGGTGAAGCGATGATCTATTTTAAGATAACAGATGCTCCAGGGATAACTCGGATTAGGAATAGGTATGTTGAAAAGGCACGAGTGTATTCAATTCCAGACATTTTTGAATTGGGGAAAGATCCCCATCGGCCAGTCCTCTGTGAGCAACTTGCCAAAATAGCGGCAGACGTAACAGAAATGAAGTTTGTCGAGCAGATGGTATTGCAATATCTTCGTGCAGAAGAAAATGTTGTGAGCCATGCAATATCACAATTCAGTCTGCTCGTTTGGCAAAACGGGTTGGCAAAAAGAGTCAGCCTTACGGGAAACGGTGTAGCTCTTCACGGTCTATTCGGCAAAACAACCTTAGCAATCTACGCAAGTCCACTCTTTAACATCATCACGTTTACTCGCCTTCCGGTTAATACTCATCCGAAAGATTTCAATATTAGCTTTTCGGGTGGGCGTGAAGATTTACTTGGGACCTCTATACATTTTGTGAGGAAGCAAGTCTCAACTGAGGAATCAGTTGGCATGATCGATGAGGTAATCAGCCACTGGCCACGTTCGTTTGAAGAGCAAGAGAAGATAATTACTCAATTTGTGAGTAGAAAGTAAGAAGATAAGCCACCAGAAATGGTGGCTTCATTTGTTAACCCACTAAGTGGATGGCCTCCACAATACCCCAAACAGCCAAAGCAACGAAGGCAACACTTCCAATTAACGAAATGATTGGATTTTTGACAATACGAATTGTTGCCTGAGGAGACAAGAAAAGGAATATATTTAAGATCATGTGCCCAAGGAAAACTCCAGTTGCGAAACCAAAGACGTTAACGACATTAAACAATGGAATGTAGCCCGCAAAATCATCCAAACCTAATATAAAAGGAACGGTAAACGAGAGAAGGAACAATCCTTTAAAAGTTATCTTCTTCTTTTCACTCACAGAGAGATTTGGAATTAAACGTGACAAAACAGGAGCGACAGCTTTATTTATCGTTTGAAGTGCTTTTTCAAAATAGTGAACCCAATTAAGGATGTTAACTGGATAGGTTTTGTCTTTGGTACGAGCATGCTCCAAACCATCTTCTGCCATACGAATTAATACCAATGCAGCAAGGACAATCATTGCCGCCATTAAAAACCTCACCTCTCGAAATACATCCCAAATAATAAGAATGGCAAAGGTGCCAAGAGCATTGCCTGCAGCCGTTCCAATTTCAATCATGACGCGGTTCTTCCATCCAGGATAGGTATTCATCAGTCTTCCGATGAAAATGGCAAAATCTATCGAGGTTTTCAGGTAAATTGTCATTCCAATTAACACATCTGAAAGAAGAATTCGAATTAAAATAGGCTCACGAGCAATAACTAAAAGGTTTAATACTTTAATTTCCCCAAACAAAAGGGCTACAAAAAAAGCAAATACTGCAAAAGTTAAGAGGAGTGGTACAATCGTGTCTGGGTAGAATTTTTTTAGGTGCATATTTTCTATTTTAGCGAATTTGCTGAATTATTGATATAATAGCCCTTGAAGCAAGTTTCGGAGTGTGGCTCAGTTGGTAGAGCGCTCGCTTTGGGAGCGAGAGGTCCCCAGTTCGAATCTGGGCACTCCGACAAAAGGACCTCCTCCCCGGACTAAAGTCCGGGGTTTCCTTTGGGCGGCCGTAAGAACTCGTCAGTGATATCCATTCCCACATCCTGTCTTGCCTGTCTCTCAACATACCTGCGTATCGTTTCCTCATTCAACCCAACCGTGGATACAAAGTATCCTGGGCTCCACATTGACTCTGTTTTGCTGTAGATTCGATTGATATAGGAAAATCTTTTTCTCAAATCATGTGCTGTTCTTCCCTTAATTTGTTGGATAACGGTGGAGACTGCATATTTTGGAGGTATTTCGATCAAGATATGTACATGATCTAGATCTGTGTTTAAGCTCTGGAGATACCAATCTGGGTGTGACTTCAATACTTTGTACACACTCTTTGTTAACTCAACCTTTGTATACTCCTTCAATATATTTCTCCGATACTTGGTACCCCACACAATATGGTACAGCACCTGATATACACTGTGGTTTAGTTGACGAATTCTCACGGAAACAGGATATCACCTTTCAGGTGATATCCCCATTCACCCCCGCACTCGCAGCGCTTCGCTTGCAAGGTAGCTCGTACGGGGTTCTCTGCATGGATACAAAAAGAAAGGACTCGAGAAATCGAGTCCTTTTTTGTGTCCTAGGTCAGGACTCCTCAGTTGGGCATGCTTTTCGTCCTGAAACAGGTAATTTAACCTGCAGCAGTGTTTCGTCCTCAGTTTGAATCATCGTCATAATGCAACCACCGGAGACTCTTTTGGTTTGTATTTCTTCAAAAGATCCTGCTGAATAATAGAATTTATCAAATTTACCAGGATGGCCTTCTGGGTCCCATTCAACACTCATGACTCGAGCCAACACCCCATTTACCATTTTAGGTTCACTAATAAATTGAACCTTCATAGGGACGTTAAAAACAAGCTGATGAGTGGCAACGATCGTGTTGTGTAAGGAAATAAGATTCCCAATAACAAAGACCGCGGTCACAATAACCATGGCTATGTAGACGATGTTTGTGCGGATAAATTTCACGAAAATCACTCCTTTTTCATGGTAAACGCTTGGACAAGAGGTATTATACAAAAAGACTTCTCCATAGGCAAAAACGGACCAGATTGAAGAATAAACACGAAAAGGTGGCAAAACTGGCTGGACTATTATAAAATAGACACATTCTTCGCGGGTATAGTTTAATGGTAGAACGAGAGATTTCCAATCTTTCGGCCCGGGTTCGATTCCCGGTACCCGCTCCCAACGTGACACTAGTAACCATAAAGTTAAATTAATTAACCTTTAGTGAGGAGGTGAAGCATTTTCAAAAATGATAGTATTTACTTACTATGGAAAATCAAATAACTCTTAACCAACAAGGTACCCAAGCTAATGATGTAGCTCCACTTTCTCATGCCCCCACACGTATTATTGCGAAACTAAATTTATTACAAATACTAATTACCGTAGTAGTATCTGCAATTATTTTCGGTGTAGGAGGGTATTATCTAGGTACACAGTCGGTACATTCTGGGAACGATATCAGTAGTAAGGAATTGACTTCTAATGAACCAAGTATTCCTCAAACATCTCCATCTGCAATAGTAAATTCTAAAGTGCTAACATATTCGGAGGAAGATTATCAATTTAGTTTTCAGTATCCAAAAGACTGGAAATTAAACTGCACTAAACCACAAGATGATAATTGGTTAGATAGAAATATTTGTGATATTACAGCTCCTGAGACATCTTTAGACAATGGCCAATTGGATAGTGGAGCTTATTTTGTAATTGGGGTGAGTAAACCAAATCCAAACTATTCGAATTTTCAAGAATATATACAATACTCTGTTGATCAACGTGGGTATAAAGCTACTCCAAAGACTGTTAACAATATTCAGGGCTATGAATTAATATCATCGACAAATTCTGTTTTTGTTTTTGATAGAAAAGATCATTTTATTTCAGTTGGCGGCATACCTTTAGAGACCACCAAGCCTTACTATCTCGACATTCAAGACATCATTTCGTCATTTAAGCTTAATTATCAGTAAAGCTTTTAATATTTATATGGGCTTTGAGGATGCTAAGTTGCAGAATTAGATCTGGAGTAATAAGACTGCGAAGGTTCCAGCTGAGTACCGTCTCCAGCCCTAAGAGCAGATCTCCTACTTTTGCAAATAGGTGTTGTCTAGTGATAGGTACCTCAAAGAAGTATAATTATGCACAAGGCGCTATATAATAGTTTTCCCTATTCATGATATTAAAAAATATCCTTACCATTTCATTCCTTTGTTTATATCTTATTTTTGCTCCACATTCTTTGCATGCCCAAGAGATTCCTTCACAAACTCCAGATGAAACACTTGAGGCTCTTGTCACAAACGTAGTTAAAAATGGGGTAATTGAAAATGAATTTGGCACCCATCCGTTTCAAAGACTTGAAATGGAAGTTTTGAAAGGGTCACTCAAAGGACGAGTTATTGTTGTTGAAAACGGGAATCTCGATTCATCAAATCTACAAAGATACAAAGAAGGAGACAGACTGCAGGTTGTGATGAGTAAAGATCTAGATGGCAAAGAAATTTTCTTTATAACTGACTATGTTCGTCGTACACCTCTCTTAGTATTAGCTCTTCTGTTTATCGTTTGTACAGTGTTTGTGGGGGGCGTCTGGGGTGCAACGTCATTAATTGGTATGGCCTTTTCATTTCTGATTATTTTCACTTTTATCCTTCCTCGCCTTTTAGCAGGAAATGATCCAATCCTTATCGCCGTCATTGGCTCAGCAGCAATTATTCCGGTAACCTTCTATCTTTCACATGGCTTTAACGTAAAGACCAATGTGGCAATCGTAGGTACCCTGATTACCTTAGTTGTAATAGGAATCTTGGCAAGCTTTTTTGTAGAGTTTACACACCTAACAGGATATTCATCAGAAGAAGCTGGCTTTTTACAAAATGAACTTGCAGGGAAAATAAACATCAAAGGTCTTCTCCTTGCAGGAATGATTATCTCTTCATTAGGTATTTTGGATGATATTACAATTTCACAATCAAGTGTTATAAAAGAATTGCGAGAAGCTAATAAAAAACTGTCTCAGTATGATTTATTCACACGCGGAATGAGAGTCGGGAGAGATCACATTGCTTCCCTAGTTAATACTTTAGTCTTAGTCTATGCAGGTGCGTCACTCCCATTACTGTTATTGTTTCTAAATAACCCTCATCCATTTAGCGAGATCATAAACTATGAAATTATTGCTGAAGAGATAGTTAAAACATTAATTGGAAGCATAGGACTCATCTTGGCGGTTCCCATTACAACAGCACTTGCTGTTGTGTACTTCAATAGAAGGAAATAACTCGATACAGACTATTCCGATAGATGGCAGATTTCTTACAATGTAGTTAATTATATATATGTGAGACGAGCTTGATAGACATATCGTATATAGAGAAGGTCACAAGAATAAAAGGAAGTATGTTCCAAAGAAGAATGAAGAATTGGGAAGTCTTTACTTCGTGATGGTTTGAGTATTAGAGAAGTTTCCGTATACTCCACCCAAGTTAACCCCTCTCACCTTGTAGAGGGCTGTTCCGCTCCAACTGGAACTATCAATGTATGGAAGATTGTTTTCATTCAAGTTAGCGACAACGGTTGTCCATGTTGAACCACCATCAACAGATCTCAAGACTTGATATGACGCTGATGCCACTGAACCTCTGAAGGTGATTGAAATACTACTACCAGACTTTGTTAAGGTGTTTAGAGTTGGTGTACCTGGAACTCCATGAGCTGGGACTGAGAGTCCACGAATACCATAGTAGGCAGAACGAATTTGGCTTGCACGTGTCCTCATATCAGAATTGTCCCCTGGGTAGTGCAAGGTATACCCATCACCATGTTGGATAAAACCATAGGTATCGTTGTGTCCAAAAAGTGACCAGAATGCAACGATATCAACATCAGCGTTTTTGATCGTGTTTAGGTAGTCTGGGAGTGTAACGGTTAATCTTTTTCCGGTCCAATCATATTCTCCCAAGAGATATGCCTTACCATTGTTTCGTACGTAGTTAGCTTCACCTGGAATATCAGTAACACTTCTGTAGTGGTTTGAATAAATATCAACGTTCGCGAGGCGCAAACTTGCATCATCAATTCCGTATCGTCCATCAATTACTAAGTGATTAGGAGCAAGTGATTTAATGTAGGTTGAAATGGTATCTGTCCAGGTTGAGAAACTTGTTTTTGAATAAGCAGCACCAACATAGAGTTCGTTTCCTGTTTCCCAAGCCATAATTGCTGGTTCATTTTTGTATGCAACACCAGTGTAAGGATTAACGTGATTTAATATTTTTTGGATGTAATTTTTGTAGTCAGCAATGACGGTGGCGTTAGTGAAGAACTGTTCATTTGATACCCCTCTCCAATTTGTGAAGGTATATTTTCCACCAGTATAGTATTGATAATTGTCAGTAAGAGTAAAGATAAAGCGCAATCCAAGTTTCTTTCCTGAAGCAATTGCATAATCAAGAGACTTAAATCCATTTTCATTAAACGTGTTTAGTGATGGCTCGATACAGATTGCACAACCAACTGAAATAGTCCCAAATGATCTGACGACATTTGCACCCATTTCTTTTGCAGTTTGGAGAGCGTCATCTACTTCAACTTGAGCAGGTTGTGAAACTCCACCTGCTTCTGCCATTCCAAGCCAATAGATGTTGGCACCAACTAAACGAATCTTTTGTCCATTCAAATATAAATCTGCTCCAGATCTTTTTATAAAGTCACCAGACGCAGCTGAAGTTGGGGTTGGTACAACAACATTAGTTGGAAGTGGTGTTGCAGTTGGTGCGACAGTTGGAACTGGCGTCGCTGTTGGTGTTGGGGTTGCCACAACTGGTTGAGTGAATAAAAGAGTAAGGGTTGGCTTGTAACTAGCTGTTGTTGCGTCCCCTCCATAGATAAAGAACTTTTCATTTTTTGTTGTTCCTCCATGAGCAACCAAATTAATCGTTCCTGCTGTTCCTTCTTTCGCGATTAATTCAGCTAACACAGGAGTTAGATCAATTGTTATTTGTTGATTTTGTGTGTATGAAACGTTAATTGTTTTAAAAATGACATTCGCAACAGTACTTGGCCATTGTCCTGCGGTTTGTCCTCCGTGGGTACCTGGAGCATATTCAGCATGAAAAACGGTATACGCTGGACTGCTTTGTTGCTGCAATGAAGTGAGAGTTAACTTTGCACTTGTTACAATAGATCCTTTTGGAATAGCATTTCCAACAACAGTAATAACGGTGTAGCTTCCCTTTGTGTCTGTTCCAGTCCCAAGCCACTTTGATCCACTGCCTCTCGTGCCAAACTCTTCATTCCAAACATATGAACCTGCTTTTGGTGTGTAGCTATATGTGGTTGGAGCAACAGCTGCCAAGCTCTGCTCTGTTGTAGGGGTTTTCTGAGCAGCGATAAAAATAACTGACAAACTAGCGAGGGCTAAAATGACAGGGAGAAGGAAGTTATTTCTTTGAGATTTCTTTTTCATGACAGGTTACATAAAAAGAATAGCACAGATGATCTTGACAAAAAAAGCAGATGTTTTTCAATTGACTTGTTATACATGACTACTTCTCCCTGAAACACAAATCCACTGATAGAATAAAGAATGCTTCAAAGATTTAAAGAGAAAATTACGAGTCAAGAGGTTACAAAAGTAGTAAATCGCACGAATACATATTTTAACTCCTTGCCTCCTTTGCCTGATGTTTTGACTGAGTTTATTGTGAAAGTAATTCCATATTTAGTCATTGTGGGGGCATATATCTCATTAATCTTTGGTCCAACGATGTGTGTAATCAGTCTTATATACCTTGTAACACAAGGAAATCCGTTAATATTTCTTTCAACACTTCTCCTTGCTCTCTTGTGGATACCAAGAGGCTTTGTTCTTTTGTGGGCATATAAACCATTACGGACAAGAAAAATTGAAGGATGGACACTCCTGTTTGTAGCAGAAGCTATTGTAACTTTAGAGACACTCGTTAGAATTTCTTTTGGGCAAACAAAACTAATTACTTTGTTGGGTCCAGTTTTTTGTTTTTATCTCTTGGCTCAGATGAAGTCCTACTACAAAAAGTAGTTATGCCTGTGGCCACTCTTCAGTAATGAGGAGTTTTCCCTTTGATGCAAAAGCTGCTTGGTAACTGGCTTCTGTTACAAATGGTGCAAATGGATGCAACAGAAGTAAAAATGTCTTCATTCCTGAGGTAATTACAGCATCAGAAAGTTCGCTCTTTTTGTGTGCTTCAATCATCTCGTCGCAGAACCAATGCCAGAAAGCACTGTATATAAGCTCAGCTGCTTGCCCAATCTTTAACTTATCAAGTTGTTCAGTTACATCACGAACAACTGTTGTCATTTTGTCTGTAAATTCTTTGTCTCGTATTCCTACTTCTTCTTTCCCAGTTAATTCGTTTACATATCGAGTAGCATTCCAAATTTTGTTGGAAAAGTTACGCATTCCTTTGATAGTCTGTTCACCGACACTCTTGTCCTGTCCTGGTGTTGATCCCATGACCAAGGCCATACGAATTGCATCAGCCCCATACTTTTCAACCATATCTAGCGGATTGATAACGTTGCCTACACTTTTACTCATCTTTCTTCCCTGTGCATCACGGATAAGTCCATGAAGATACACGTCTTTAAATGGAACTTCATTAGTTAAGTACATCCCGAGCATGTACATACGCATTACCCAGAAAGGCAAAATGTCATAGCCTGTTTCCATAACAGAGGTTGGATAAAAGGTTTCAAAATCCCCTTCACGAATCTTTAAAGTAACTACTGGCCATTGTCCTGATGAGAACCAAGTATCAAAGGTATCTGTTTCTTGAATACATGTTTCAGTTGGTTCAGTTTTAGAAACAATAAATGGAGCTCCTTTTGGTGCGATGACTGACTGCAATCCTTTCTTTATTTCTTCAAGAGAATAATTTTTCAAGAGTTCAGAAATTGTTCCTCTTACTTTCTCTTGCTTATTGTTTAAAAAGGTTACAGAGATATGAGGGTTTTGTTCTACCTCATACCAAACTGGTAATCGAATACCCCACACAATTTGTCTACTAATGTTCCAATCGCGAAGATTAGTTAACCAGTTCACTAGAATTTTGTCTCTTCCAGCTCCATGTACTTTTGATTTTTTCTCAGATAGAGCAGTTAACACTTTTTCAGTAAGTGGTTTTACTGAGATAAAGAACTGTGGAAGTGGCATTGGTTCAATGACTGAGTGGCAACGATAACAGGTTCCAACACGATGGGTATATTTTTCATTTACCTTTTCAAGGTTCCCTTTCGCTTGCAAAAATTCAACAATATTTTTTCGAGCTTCAGCTACTTTTAATCCAGCCCAAGCACCAGCATCATCAGAGAGTCGTCCCCACATAGTGATTGCCGTGTTAACTGGAAGCCCGTGGCGCTTAGCGACTTCAAAATCATTAGCATCATGAGCTGGAGTAAGTTTTACAACACCGGTTCCAAATTCAGGATCAACGTATTCATCTGCAATAATATCCATCAAAGCTCCTGTTAATGGATTAATAACTTGCCTTCCAACCAAGTATTCTTTTGTCTTGTCCTTCGGGTTTACTGCCAAGTGAGTATCCGCAAAAATTGGTTCAGGGCGAACTGTGGCAACCGTTACAAACTCGTTTTCTTTACCAACGAGTTGATATTTAACATAGTAAAGCGGGTCAACGCGTTCTTCATAATCAATTTCAAGTTCTGAGTACCCTGTTCCACACTTTACACAGTAGTTAACTAACTTCTCATCTCGATAAATAAGTGCGTCACCATGAAGTTTTATAAATGTGTCATACACAAAGTCGACAACCTGAGGATCAAGAGTAAAAGTGAAGCGACTCCAATCGGCAGACGCCCCAAGTCTCTTCATTTGGTTAACGGCAATTCCAGAATTATCTTGAACATATGTCCAAATTTTTTGGTACAAAGATTCACGATCAAAATCAAAACGGGATTTACCTTCCTTGGCAAGTTTTTTCTCAAACACAAACTGTGTTTCAATTCCGGCATGATCAACTCCTGGAAGCCAAAGTGCTGACTCCCCTTTCATTCGATGATAGCGAGTTAAGATGTCTTCAATTGAAATAAACATTGCGTGCCCAACATGAAGCGGATCATTCGCGTTTGGTGGAGGCATAATGATCGTAAATGGTCGTTTGCCATCAGCTTTCGGTGTAAAAGCACCAGAAGTTTCCCAGAGCTCGTAGAGGAGTTCTTCGTGTTTTTGGGAATCAAATGCTTTGTCCATGGGTTTCGTTTGTACTGCAATTATATAGGGCGCCATCTTTCTGGTCAAAATCAATTAAACAGCCCCAGATTGACTAACTATAAGTTTTAAAGTAGAATACCCTGCCTACACAAAGGATTACTTGAATCGTGTAGGAATCAGTAAAAGGGGTTTGTATGTTACTTGTAAAGATTTGGCTTTTCCTTGACCAAGTATACCGAAGTGTTACAACAATCATCGAAAAGCATCTCGCCGTGGACACAGAGCTAAATGCTCTTGAATGGGCAGTTATCTCAAAACTGTTGGATATAGACCGACAACGACCAACAGATTTAGCTAAAAGTGTTGGTCGGCCATCGACATCATTTACCCCAATACTTGATGGACTGGAATTGAAAGGATATGTTAAGCGTATCCCTGATGAAGGTGACCGGAGAGCAGTGCGGATTCTACTGACCAAAGAAGGTAGAAATCTTAAAAACGCTCTCAAAATTGCAGAGAAGCTTGCGGTAACGGAAATTAAAGATTACTTCGTCGCAAACGGAGTACTCAGTCAGATCTCAAAGATCGCAGATATCTAGCGCTTCAGTTTGTGGGTGGAACCTATTAGGTTCCACCCCATTTTGTGCCTAAAACATTTCCCCTCTTGCATTATCTTCAGTTCTTTTTAAAATGCATAAGTATGGTACGACAAGATCCAACAAAAATTGAAGAAGAACTTCGAAAAGATGATGATGAGTTCTATGGTGACGAAGCAACCGGAGGAACAAACGAGGATCTCGAATCAGATGATGATGTCGACACTCGCTTTACTGAATTAACTGGTGAGGAACACCATGACGACGAACCACTCGACATCGCTAAAGAAGTCGACGATGCTGAAGAAATTGAACTTCACCAAGGAAATGACGCTGATTTGAACGAGGAAGACGAAGAAGCTGAGGAAGAAGAGAAGGATTTGGACGACGACGATATTGAAATTGACCCGTTTGGACGGGTAATTGGTGACCCAAAGGGGCTTGACGAAGACGACGAGGAATAATAAGCTACCTTCCATGCATCCATTGCACAGATACCAGGAAGACGATGGCTGGTGTGGACCAGCAACACTTCAAATGCTTTTGCTCCGAGCGGGAATAACGAAAACTCAAAAAGAGATCGCGGACGAGGTTTATGACCCAAATTGGGGTAGCTCGTACGAAAGTATGGCCAAATACCTTCATTTACAATTCTGGCGCCATGGAACCGAAGCAGGAGCCACCACAGAACGCGTATATCACCTTTTGAAGCGTGGATACGGGGTTATTGCCAATATTATGTACCACGATGAGACTGGATCAGGCGGACATTACGTTTTGGTCGATTCATATGACCCAGACACTGAGACTTATACCATTTTTGATCCATCAAACGGAGAAAATTTACAAGGTCAAAAGGGAATTTATACCGTGAAAAGAGCTGAATTTGAGAAAGATTGGTATGACTTTGCCAATGAAGATGACGACAAATATCAGATTCCAACATACCACTGGATTGCCTTTGCAGACCTCGCTGCAACCAAAGAAGTCTCCAATAACTAGCTTTGAGCTGGTAAACAAGGTAAAATAGCTCAGTTTGTTCATGGTGGTCGTAGCTCAATTGGCAGAGCACTGGTTTGTGGTACCAGGGGTTGCGGGTTCAAGTCCCGTCGATCACCCATAATATTGACTTTAATGCCTTTTTCTGCTACAATTTTCCCATTCATTAGTGCTTTCGGGAGATAAGATGCCTCCTGTTCAAATTCCTATACAGTATTGGGATGATTCAATTTGCTTGGATACCGATTTCACTCTCAAGTACGCAACATCTGCAAAGAAGAACGAAGAAACGGCAGCTCAATTCAGATCGAGAACTGCACAAGAACTATTTGATAGTGGTAAAAAGTGGGAAGCATATGCGGTCCTCTACAATACGTCAATGGTCGAGCACGCATATTGGCCGCTTTGTCTAAAAGGTTATTTGGGCACAGTAGAAGAAACGGCCGAAATCATTGAAGGTCGGTTTCAGTGGATGCGTTCTACCCGAGCCAAACTTGAACAACGAATACTCGATGAAGATGAGTCACTAGAAAACATTGTGAAACTAGTGAAAAGTATTCAGCGGGTCCTTACCTTCGGATTCTGGAAATAATCTAAAAGAAATAGGTTTAAAGGAATTTCGACATGCTGTTTCTCGTGCTTTTGACCCGAATTCTCTACTTTTTTGAAAAGGTCGTTGGGTACACATATTTTCGTGACCCTCAGGGATGGTCTTTCGATCGGTACCATCATGATTATTTCATCAGTACACAAAAGGTACTGTATTGGGAGCAGAAGATTAAGGATCTATTCAATTGTCCATGGGACAACCCAACTGCAATGACGCACGAATTTGCAGACATCTGCATTATTAGACTCCGCCAGTATGCGGTGGATGACAGTAACAACCGTGACGAGGACAATATCGAGGTTATCAAAGAACTTATGCGGCGTGGCTTCTTGAATAAAGAGGGTAAAATTTTTGACCAGGAAGTCTGCGTAATTCTGATGCATACCATTCAACCGAGTTACAAAGGTATGCATTTGCATTTCACTCGATTGAAGCAAAAGTAATCGAATTTTGAGGGATTCATATTGAATCCCTCTTTTTGTGCACAAAAAGGACAGGAAGTATTTCCTGTCCTAGCTCAAGTCAATAAACTTTTAGAACTTGCATATTCACGTTTGCAACAATCTCGTAGCCTTCACTAATGATGTGTACATATGTACCTGTTACTAGCGTATGTGCCAGATCAAGCACTCCACTAAATGATAGTTGTTCTTCCTTGTCCTCAAAGGTAAATCGGTAGCATTGCACTCCACATTTTGTGCTCGCTTGAATCGTCGCCCATTTCCAATCAACAGCTGTCACATCTTGATCAGTGACTGAAAGACGTCCGTTTGCGATAAATTGAATAATTTCAGCCTTAACGCTGTCATCATCCATACCGCCAGTCTTAAGTAGACTGAAAACAACGTTGTCACCACTTATGACATAACTTCCCGTTGTAACAGGGCTAACAGGTGGCATCAACAGATAGACTAAGATTGCACCCAATGCAGCCAAGGCCGCGGTTATCAATGCAAGCTTCTGCTTTGTAGACATACTTTCCCCTCTAAACTTTAAAATAGCTTGGATATTTTAACATTATGAGGTATTATTCACAAGTTCTCTAGTCTTTGTGTATACTATGCTCGAGGCAGATTACCTTTTGGAAGAAAGTGGGGTTTACATGAAAGGCGTTTCAATTTCAAAAACGATAGTCATCAAAAGGCACTATGATTACTACATGAATTTGTACCGGATAGGACGCATGAAGTGGAATGATCTCGGCCAATATCGCCTGGCAAAAAGCAGAGAGAAACAGATCAAGAGCACATAAGTGCTGTACACGAGGAGTATGTCTACCATTAACATCCCTCGTGTTTTTTTGCACGAAAAAAGTAGTTTCATATAGGGCCGTAATGAAGAGCACTATTCACAACATTTCGTGTTACACTTTTCTGTATGGTGGACATTCTCTTTTTAGGTGCAGCTGGAACAGTCACCGGTTCTTCATATTTGGTTATTCCAGAAAATGGAAAGAGTTTATTAATTGATTGCGGAATGTTCCAAGGCAGTCACGCTATTGATGCATTAAACAATCGTCCAATAACCATTGATCCAGCGACAGTGGCTGGGGTAGTACTTACCCATGCACATTTGGACCATTGCGGACGTCTCCCAATGCTCTACTCTGCAGGTTTTCGTGTACCAATCTATATGACAGAGGCTACACGTGCATTAACAGAACTCTCACTTCTTGATTCAGCAAAAGTGGGTGCAGAACGTGATACTGCACTCTACACAATCGATGATGTGTTGCATCAAATTCCCTACTTCACAAATGTTGAGTACCACAGACCGTTTCAAGTTGGGAACTTCACAATAACCATGAAAGATGCTGGTCACATATTAGGTTCGGCCAGTCTTGAGGTTGTCTACTCCTCCCCTGCTGGCAAAAAGGAAACGATTATTTTTTCAGGTGATCTTGGGAACACTCCACAAGACATCATTAAACCAACGGAGTACTTTGATCGCGGAGACACGATCATTATGGAGTCAACTTATGGCGATCGAATTCATCCTGACGAAGATCCTGTTGCTGTTTTAGCTCACGAAATCCAAGCAATAGAAGACAGTCAGGCTACGCTGTTAATTCCCTCATTTTCGCTTGAAAGAACTCAAGAGCTTTTGCATAAGATTGATCACTTGAAGAGAGACAAAAAGGTAAAGAATGAAACAAAGGTGTATCTTGATTCTCCGATGGCAGAGCGAGCTACTGAAATATTCAAACAGTACAGAAAACTCTATAACCAAGAACTTGCAAACCACATGAGCCACGATGATCCATTTAGTTTTCCAGGTCTAATTACTGTTGAGAAAGGTCATGACAGTGCTAAGATTAAAGAGCAGAGTGGCGCAAAAGTAATTATTGCAGGAAGTGGAATGATGACAGGGGGAAGAATTTTAAACCATGCAATTGATTTCCTTCCTCGTCATGACACCCGTATTTTGTTTGTAGGCTACCAGGCAGAAGCAACAATCGGGAGAGCTATTATGTCTGGAGAAAAGAGTGTCACGATATATGGGCAACATGTTGAAGTAAATGCCTCGATTGCTGATACACAAGCGCTAAGTTCACATGCAGATCAACCTCGATTACTCAATTGGCTTTCAAAGATTGATGGAGCTAAAAAGATAATTCTCACTCATGGTGAAGATGGCCCACGAGAAACATTAAAGTCGGAGATACAAAAGAAACGTCAGTCAGAAGTGTTCACCCCACGACTTGATGAAGTAATTCGAACATAATTGTTTGCCTCCATTTTAGCTACTTACTTATACAGTACGGAGATCGTCGTTATCACGAACAAAAGAAGTTTATCGAAGTTTAACAGGGAGTACCTCGATCGAGAGTGCTACACGGTTCCCCAATCCAAAGAAGTGATCTGCACGATCTGAGTTCTTAAGCATCATTCTGAAGAACAAAGTTCGTATTCTTTTAATACCTAACAAACGCTTTGAGATTAAGAGCTTTTCTTGTGTAATGTGAATTAACCAATTCTTTGGATTTCCACTAATGTGCAAATCACGATGAGTAGCCAGGGCTAATATTTGATCTTCAACATCAAGGTCTTCCATAAAACCAAATTTCATCTTAATGGCACGAATACTCCCCTTCTCGTGATCTTGGTAGAAAGTGATAACTTCATTTCGATCGCCATGAATAAATGGATCTTTTTCAACTGATACGGTCAAGAAAATTAAGTGTTCAGGAAGCATTCCATACCGATCCCAAAACATTTGACGCAGGGCTGGTATTTTTTCCTTTTTATCCATAATGGCAGTTGGAGTCATAACAATAATTGTCTTTGGAATATGATGTTCGGCCCGAAGCTTATGAACAATTAAGTCTGAGATAGACATACTTGGGAGCTTTAAAAATTCATGGGCAACAGATTTTCTTCCCCATGCCCAGGTCTTCATCATAAGGAGGATTGCAATTGCAATGAAAAGTGGAATGAAACCTCCTTCAAAAAGTTTTAGAGAATTTGCACTAAAGAATGAGAAATCAATTAAAGCCAATGGTCCAAAAATAAGTAGTGCCTTCCACATTTTCCATTTCCAATAACTAACAGTAACTAAAATCATTCCAAATGTTGTGATAAGCATGACTCCTGATACTGCCAAGCCATATGCTGAAGCAAGTCGAGAACTTGATTGGAAAATTAAAACTAAGATCACGCAACCAACGTAGAGTGCCCAATTAATAAATGGTACATAGAGTTGTCCTTCGTGTTCATGATGGGTATGAATAATTTTCAGTCGAGGGAAAAGTCCCAAATGAACAGCTTGCGTTGTAAGTGAGAAAGCACCAGAGATTAACGCTTGTGAAGCAATAACGGTTGCCATTGTTGCAAGGATTACTGTTGGAATTAATGCCCATGTTGGTACCATGCTATAGAAAATATTTTCATGAAGAACAGTGCTATTGGAAAGTAAGAACGCTCCTTGTCCAAAATAATTGAGAATAAGTGCTGGGTAGACTGCACTAAACCAACTTAAGCGAATTGGCTTACGTCCAAAGTGTCCCATGTCTGCATACATGGCTTCTCCACCTGTGATTGTTAGCATTACGGAACCGAGTACCCAGAAGATACTTTTAATGCTACTCCCTTGCAAAAAGGCCAATGCATACATCGGATTAACAGCAACCAAAATGCCAGGATATGCCAAAATTTGTCGTAAACCTAAAATAGAAATTACTCCAAACCAAACTAACACGATTGGACCAAAGACTGTTCCAACCTTTGCAGTTCCTTTACTTTGAATTAAAAACAAACCAGTAAGAATAACAATCGTTAATGGAACAATATATGACTCAAGAGATGTTGTTATCATTTTTAATCCTTCAACAGCTGAAATCACACTGATTGCTGGTGTGATAATTCCATCACCAAAAAGAAGCCCGGCAGCAAAGATTAACAGTGAGCCAACCAGTAATCTCATCTTTTTGTTTCCTGAAGTTTTCGATATCAAACTGTAGAGGGCAAAGACTCCACCTTCCCCTTCATTGTCTGCCCGCAAAACGTAGAAGACATACTTAAATGAAATAACAATAGTTAAGGCCCAGAAAATAAGACTAATACTTCCTAAAATATCGAGAGAGTTTAAGGCAACACGTCCTGAACCAAAGAAGATTTCATTTATTGCATACAGTGGTGAAGTTCCAATATCTCCATACACAACCCCAAGTGCTGACAAACTAAGGGCAATAGTTCTAAACATAGTTCATCGTATCTTTAATGTAGACTGCTCTGCAAGAACAAAAATAAACACTTATCCCTTCAACACATGTGCAAATCGCCATACACATTGACATAAAGGATCTTATAATATACAATGCTCATACTAACCTAGTTGTTTTCCAAGGAGATACTATGTTTAGCGTTTTGAGGGAAACTTGGAAATTGCTCAAGAGGCTAAGTATATTTGTGAATTCTCTTCCACTTGGAGGAAAATTGAACATTCGCAAATACCTTTATAGCGCGTACAGTGGTAGCCCTGAACAAAGACTTACTAAAAGTCTATTTGCAATCTTTATCTTGATTGTAATGATCCTCGGACATGGTGTCCAAGTGATAATGGGACTAGCATTGATGAATAAAGGAGTTTCTTTGCCAGTTACCTTGGTAGGCTTGAGCTATATGGTAGTAAATGCGATGGTTGTATACACACAATGCATTTTGTTCATTCGACTTATCATACATCTCATCCGTTTTCGTAACCGCGGATACTCAGTGATTAATCCCAAACCATATTCATTCGGCTATCAGTTATTATGTATGGTCGTAACACTCGGGGGACAGATAGTCTTCGGCTTAGTTTATATTGCTCATATATATATATAGCAACAATAAATGCCTCGAATTAACACTCGAGGCATTTTTCTTGTTAAAATATCTGTACGTGCCAAGAAAAAAAATAAGGATTTTAAACACTTATCATGTACCAAGAAAATGTTTGATAAATTGCTTTCTAAAGCTTTGAATACTCTTCCTTTTGACAAAAAACAAAAGAGTTAGCTTATCTTCTCCGTTACTGACACCTGTGCTATAAGTAAATCAAACATCGGAGATTTATCTTTTCTATGGTTATACATAAATGCATATTCATCTCCGTAAGCCTGAAGATACTTTTTACTTACAATTCTGTAAACACCATTAATGCCTCTTTTTAAGTGACTCCACACGTTCTCAATATTCTGTGTATATCTGATATGCATATCTGTATTTAAGTCGCATAAAGTTAGTAACCTTCTGACATTTTTCACAGAAGCTCCTTGGGTATACTTACCATTGAAAATTTTGTGAAGACAAGACACATCACTTTTATAGTTCTTTAGAAAAGTACCAAATGTAACCTTCTTTTAATACACTCTTTATGAATCCACTCACATGGTATCAAGGGATAAGAACCCAATAATATTTTGACTTTGTGTCCACCAAATCTTATAATTCAGCTTGGTCAACTAATTGAAAGGTTTGTGTATGAGCGCAAACGCGATCCGTGCGAAAATTCTGTATACCCAAAACCTAACAAATATTGGGTATCTGGGTGTCAAAGATGAAGCAAGAGGGATACTTTTGTTCATGATCAGCAGCGAAGCAGTTCCAAATATTCGAGAGAAAATGCGTGATCTCAATGACACCGGAGATTTCAAATGCTCATGTGTATTTTTTGGACAAAGTGAGCGTGAGAATGTTATCTATCTTCTCGAACGAACGGAAAACCCGCAGAACGCATATGATGATTTTTGTAGTCTTCTCTCTGATTGGATGAAAGAATAGGAATAACAATCTGCAAGAAACCCTTGCAGATTTATTTGTGCCTTTTGGACAAGACTGATTCATCAAGCAGTGCTCGACGGAAGCTTCTCATTGCCTTCTCTTTTCTCCCTGGGGTTTTTGTTGTTTCAAGCATTTCACTGGCTTTCCTCTTTGCTTCTTGAATATGCTCTTTGGTTAACTTGTCAGGGAAATGTGCTTCTAAAACTAGAACAACAACGCGACCAGTTTCAATGGACACGATACCTGTCCCATGGGTTACATGAAGTTCGTTGGCTTCTGAAAAAATAAATGACTCACCAAGGGTAACACTGGCAATCATTGGTTGGTGATGTGCAAGAATTTGCATTCTGCCTTTCTCAGTAGGGAGAGATAGTGACACAGCCTGACCTTCAAAAATTATTTTTGTATTCCCTAAAAACAGAAGTTCAAAGGTATCCATGATTATCTGTTCACTTCATCAATTGTCCCAATCATGTAGAAGGCTGATTCATCAACATCATCAAACTTTCCAGACAAAATATCTTGAAACCCTTTCAAAGTGTCAGACAATTTCACATACTTTCCTTCGCGCCCCGTGTATGGCTCAGCCACAAACATTGGCTGAGTTAAAAAGCGTTGTACTTTGCGTGCACGAGATACAACTAACTTGTCTTCTTCTGAAAGTTCTTCAACTCCCAAAATTGCGATAATGTCAGCAAGTTCCTTGTATCTCTGCAAAAGTGCTTGTACTTCTCGTGCAACGCGAACATGCGTGTCACCAACAACGTCAGCATCAAGAGCAACGGAATATGACTTTAATGGATCAACTGCAGGGTATAGTCCTTGCTCAGCTAAAGAGCGCTCAAGTGTTAAGGTCGAGTCCAGATGAGCGAAGGTAATAACAGGAGCAGGGTCCGTGTAGTCATCAGCTGGCACATAGACTGCCTGAACAGAGGTGATAGATCCAGAAAGGGTAGAGGTAATACGTTCTTGCAGCTCTGCCATTTCTGTCGCAAGTGTTGGCTGATATCCAACGGCTGAAGGAAGTCTTCCAAGGAGAGAACTCACTTCACTACCTGCTTGTGCAAATCGGAAAATGTTATCAATAAACAACAAGCTATCCTGTCCCATCACATCTCGAAAATACTCTGCCGCGGTAAGTGCAGAGAAAGCAATCTTCATACGATTTACTGGTGGCTCGTTCATCTGACCATAGAACAAGACTGCCTTGTCTAATACTTTCGTTTCTTTCATTTCTCTCCACAAGTCATTCCCTTCACGACTTCTTTCTCCCACTCCAGCAAACACAGAATAGCCATCAGCATACTTTGCAACGTTATGGATTAATTCCATGATGATCACCGTCTTGCCCACTCCAGCACCACCGAAGGCTGCTACTTTTCCACCCTTAACAAATGGACACATCAAATCAATTACTTTAATACCCGTCTCAAAAACTTCTGGAACAGTCTTTTGCATCGCGAGTGCTGGTGAAGCAGCATAGATGGAGTTCTTTGGGGCACCAGTTACTGGTGGTAATTCGTCAAGTGGATTTCCAAATACATCAAGCATACGTCCAAGCACTTTTTCACCAACAGGAACAGTGAGTGATTTGCCAGTGCTTACCACTCGGTCGCCAAGGGCGACCCCAATGGTTGTTTCAAAACAAAGGGCTTTGGCAGTTTTCCCATCAATAGATGCAATTTCAGCTGAGACACTCCCCGTTTGCGTGGTAATTTCAACAAGGGTTCGAATTGCAGGCACTTCTGACACAAATGAAAGGAGCACAACTGGTCCAATGACACCAACAACTTCACCTGTAGCTTGCTTAGTTTGTGTGACTTTCTTTTTCATAGTACAAAATTACGAGTGATGAAATGCACCTTCAAGAATTGCTTCAGTTACTGCTTCTTGTCGAGCTGTGTTTGCCAGTTGTCGTAAAATATCTGCTAATTCATTTGAATTGTCAGATGCATTCTTCATTGCCATCATCCGAGCTGCATGTTCACTGGTTAGTCCTGCAACAGTTGCATAGGAAATAAATTCTTCGATATACATTTTTGCTAACTGTTCATACACAGTATACCCATTTGGCTCGACTGCTCGCGAGTCAGGTTTTGTACTCTCTTCACCCATCGGAAGAAGTCGATGAATCGTTGGTACAAACTGTGTAAGAGAAACAAATTCATGAAAACAAACATATACTTCTCCATATGTTTTATTCATCCAGCCCTCAACAATTGCGGTCTCACAAGCAAAGAGTGCTTCAACGTGATCTTCGTGTGACCAATCATGGGTTACAACACCAAGATCTCGAAGTGCATAACCTTTTTCGCCAAAGAGCATCAGTTCAATTTGTGAAGAGGTGTCTTTCCACTTCTCTTCAATTGCGCGGAAGAGATCATAGTAAAGCCCACCAACAAGCCCTCTGTTACTGGTGACTACAACTAAAAGTGTTTTCCCTTTCTGTTCTCGGTAAAAAGGGTTAGCTTCCTTTTCCTCTGAAGGGAGAAAACGTAATAATGCCGTGATTTCGGTGATAAAAGGAGTTCTATGCCCCAGTCTCTTTTCAGCTTGCTTTACAGCAATAGCTGAAACCATTTCAAGTGACTTTGTGATTCTTCCAATATTCGCCACTGATTTTGCACGCTTTTTTGTAGTTTGTACGTCTGTCATGAATTTACAAATTGTTTCTTTACGGTCACGAGAGCTTCATCAAGTCCGGCAACCACTTCAGGGGTAAGCTCTTGTTTCGCCTCAATCAAGTGAGCAAGTTTTTCATTTGAAACGACACGAGAGATATATGACTTCATGGCAGCCTTAACTTCAGACAAATCAATCTCTTGCAAGAAACCACTTTGAACTAAATAGAGAAGTGCAACTTCTTGTTCATGGTTATATGGAGCACCTTGGTTTTGCTTTAAAGCCTCAAGCAAACGTTCTCCTTCAAGAAGTTTTTTGGCAATGGTTTTGTCACCTCCACCACCAAACTGAGAGAAGCCAGTTAACTCCCAATATTGTGAAAGAGTTAAACGGAGTTTTCCAGATAATTTTTTAATTGCTTTTGTTTGTGCCGTTCCACCAACACGAGACACAGATAAACCAGGGTTTACTGCTGGGCGAATACCTTTAAAAAAGAGATCTGTTTCAAAATATACCTGGCCATCTGTAATTGAAATAACGTTCGTTGGAATGTAGCTTCCAACATCCCCTGCTTGTGTTTCAATGATTGGCAACGCAGTGATTGAACCACCACCAAATTCTTTTGCTCGTTTGTTAGCTCTCTCAAGTAATCGAGAGTGAAGGTAAAAAACGTCACCTGGGTATGCTTCACGTCCTGCCGGCCGTCCCATCAATAAGCTAATTTCTCGATAACTCCATGCGTGCTTAGTTAAGTCATCATAGATAATGACAACATCTCGTCCACTTTCACGCAAAGACTCAGCAATCGTTGCCCCAGCAAATGGCGCAATGTACCAGAAGGCAGCAGGAGTAGACGCATCAGCTGCTACAACAACAGTACGACTTAACGCATCTTCTTCAATCAACCGTTCAATAAGAGACGCAACATCTGAGCGCTTTTGACCTATTGCAACATAGACTGCAAGAACATTTGTTTTCTTCTGATTAATAATCGTGTCAATTGCAAGAGTGGTTTTTCCCGTTCCTCGATCTCCAATTAAGAGTTCACGTTGTCCCCGTCCGATTGGAATCATTGCATCAACCGCAAGTACTCCCGTTGAGAGTGGCTCATTCACGGGTTCACGTTTTGCAATTGATAAGGCAGGTCGCTCAACGGGGAGCACTTCATCAGTTTCAAGAGGTTCTCCATCAAGAGGAACACCAAGGGGATTAACTACACGTCCTAAGAGTGCATCTCCCACTGGAACAGACAATGGGGTATTGGTTGTCGTGACACTCATTCCAGAACGAATACTTGTTGGGTCACCAAGTATTAAGACGCAAGAGCGCTCACCAACACTCATAACCAGGCCCTGTACCTTGTTTTCAAACAACACTACATGACCATTTGTTAGTTTGGGAAAAGAAACCCAGGCAATTCCATCAGCAACGGCAATAACTTCACCTAATAATTGTTTCATGAGTTTGAAGCAGTCTTAGCTTTTTTAACTATCTCTTCAGCTCTTCGTTGAGCTTTGAGTAACACTTCACGTCGCGCTTCACTGACTGAGTGAGCAACTTCTCGTTCAGCATTCTTTGTTCTCTCTTTCCATTCTCTATTCATCTTTTCAGCCTTTTCTTCAAAAGCTTGTTTCTCTAATTCAAATTCAGCACGACTTGTTGCCAAAGCAGACTCTTCTTCCTTTCGTTTTTTCATCATCGAAAGAAATGGTTTATACAGAAGAAAATTGAGTACTAACAGAAGAAGCCCAAAGTTAACCATTTGAGCAAAAATAATCGGTACCTCTACTCCAAGCTCTTTCATACAAATTTAATGATTAAAGCAACAACGAGTGCGTAAATGGCAACAGCTTCTGCGAAAGCGATCGCGAGGATCAACATGGTGCGAATTTCTCCAGCAGCTTCTGGGTTACGACCAACTGACTCTAAAGCAGCCTTTCCAATTAAACCGATGGCAATACCAGGCCCAAGGGTTCCAAGTCCGATTGCAAGTGCTACAGCAAAGTTTTGTAATTCCATAAAGCGATCACCTCCTTAACAATCATTCTCACAAAAAGTCAGACAAAATGCTATCGACAGTTTTTTAGTCGTGCGCAGCCATCGCTGTTGATGTGAAAATAATAGTCAAAAGAGCAAAAATAAACCCTTGGAGAAGAGCCACCACTATTTCCAAACCATAAAATGGTGCAGGAAGAATAAAGGGAACTAAGAATATCATCACAGCAAGCAACACTTCACCAGCAAAAATGTTTCCGAGCAAACGGAATGCAAAGGAGAGAATTTTTGCAAACTCAAGGAGTATTTCAAGAAGCCCCAATGGGTATGTAGCAGGTTTTGTAATATGAATAAACCGGTGCATGAATCCCTTTGCACCTAAAGACTTTAAACTAACAAACTGGATAGTTACAAACGCAACCGTTGCAAGAGCAAGGGTTGTAGACAAATCAGCAGAAGGTGAACGAAGTAATGGAACATGGTTGTATGTAACAGAACCAACACCTGGAAGGAGACCTAACAAGTTGTTGGTTACGATAAAGAGGAAAAGCGTCATCACAATAGGAAACGCAAGAAAAGCTTTCTTACCCAATGCATCCTCACAAAATCCCCAGATAAGAGACATCCCCATGCTAAGCCAGCCAGGTGTTTTAACAAAACGTGAATAAAGCGCTAAAAGAATCAATATCACCATTGCAACGTAGGTTGCGATTAAAGCGTTTGTGACAGGAAAGCCTGATATTCGGGTTACTTCTTCTGCCGCAATAGAAATGTGGAGTGCTGCCATGATTCATACTAGCAATATTTTAGTGAAGGAGCAAAGACGGTAATTAAACATTGAAAAAGTAGCTAAACTAGTGAAGAATGAAAGGGTATGACAGCTGCCACTGCTCCCATTGCCTACTTCTCTCTTGAATTTGGAATTGACTCAAATATACCAACCTATGCAGGTGGCCTTGGTATTTTAGCGGCTGACACACTTCTTCAAGCTGCAGATGACAACATACCTATGGTTGGAATTGGCATGATGTACAAAGGGAAACGCTTCATCCAAAAAATTAATGAGGAAGGCATGCAGTATGAAGAACCTACTCCATTTCGACTTGATGGGTCCTCCTGTTTCAGAAGAGTTGATGTTGTGGGAATGCCAGTACGTTTTGATATACAAGTTGGAAACGAAACCGTGTGGATAGAAGCTTACAAACAACGTCTGGGTGACGCTGTCACCTTGTATTTGTTAACCACAGATGTTGAAGGTAACTCAGATTACTGGAGAAATGTGTATGACGAGATTTACTGGGGAGATGATGAGGAACAGATACGAGAAAGAATTATCTTTGGCGTTGGTGGAATGAAGCTTCTTTCACACCTCAAAGTAAAACCATCTGTAATTCATATTCAGGAAGGAAGACCTTCTTTAGTAGCACTTCATGTAATGGGTGAAATTAAAGCCAAAAACCCTGACCTGAGTTTTGAACAAATTCTTGAGGAAACAAAGAAAAAAATTGTATACACAAACCACACATTGGTCGCTGCAGGTATTCACTCATATGACAGAGGTCTTGTTGAAAAATATATAAATCCAATTGCACAAGGATTTGGTTTCTCAACTGAAGACATTATTAAACTTGGCTTGATGGAAGATGGGAGATTCCATACAACAAAATTTGCATTGAATGTGTCTCACATAGCCAGTAGTGTCAGTACCCCACATGGAAGGCTCGCGAAGAAAGAATATCCAGGATATAACTGGGTAAACATAACAAACGGAGTATACCTTCCCCGCTGGCAGCAGCCAGAGTACACCAATTTGAATATTGATGATCACACGTTGTGGGAAATACATAAACAAAAGAAACACTCTCTTATGCGCGAAGTCACGACACGTGTTGGTTTTGGGTATGATAGTGATTGGCTCACAATCTCTTGGGCACGTCGTGTATCTGGGTATAAGCAACTACAAGCACTATTTGCAGACATTGATCGACTACAAGGAATGCTTTCTGATCCTGCCCGCCCTATCATTCTGCTTATCGCAGGCAAAGCTCATCCTGGTGACACGGCAGGCAAAGAACTTATTCAATCAATCATTAGCAATATGAAAGGAAAACTTTCAGGGCATGCGATGTTTGTACATAACTACGATATCGCTCTTGCAAGTGAACTTGTTTCAGGAAGTGATGTTTGGGTAAATACTCCTGAGTGGGGAAAAGAAGCTTCCGGAACCTCTGGTATGAAAGCTATTTCAAATGGAGTAATTAATGCAACCATTCCAGATGGCTGGGCAATGGAGGTAGATTGGCAAGGGACTGGATGGGCACTTGATCACGAGAACCTGACTGAAAGCCTTTACACAACAATTGAGAAAGCCAGAGATCTCTTCTACACACGAAATGAACAAGGTATACCAGTTGAATGGATTCAAATGATGAGGAAATCAATTGCACTGGCACAAAAATACTCCGCCAAGCGAATGCTTGCGGAGTATCAAAAGCGACTTTATTCCTAATGTCACTTAGAAATTAGTTGTATGGCCTGGGAAATGAGATAAAGCTTCACCAGACAGGCACATATATAGAAAAAAAGTGATAGGTATCTGGCTTGTTCTACACGCTCCTTTTTCATCCAAGTAGAATGAGAAAAACATAAAAATAAGTCCAATCACAAACGCGAAATATACCCCAGCTTCATTAACGCTATTCATGTTAATGATTCTCCTTTTCTTACGAAAGATGCAAAAATTTGAAAAAAAAGGCGATTAGGATAGAAGCAATCGATATCAAAAGAGAATTGATTTGCTTTTCATTATCCCAAAGCACGGCTTTTCCAAATTCAAAAAAACCATATGCGAAAAACAACACAAAAAGCACTGTTTGTACTGATGACATTCAAGTTTCCTCCTTAATAAGGGATTCTATCTTCTGTTACGAAAAAACTCGTAACATGCTTTACACAATGATCGTAGAACCTATTAGAAGTGAAATGTACCCACTGCGCTGCAGTCTTATCTATAACTTGTGTGTATTATAGGGCAATTACTTGTTGAAGTCAATACTTTCTACTGAAGAGCCTGATATTTGAACGAGAACTCCAGTTTGAGGGTAGTACATAAGCTCATGTGCTGCAAAGGTTTGCCCCACCAAAAGCTTCTGAAGTGCTGCTACAACTGCCCCATGACTTAAGACGGCAATATGAGTACCAGGAAGAGAAAGAAGGAAGCTCGTGAGCTCTTTCATTCGTTTTAAAAAGTCCTCAAAATCAGATTCTGTAAATTCATTAAAAAGTGGGTTTGGCTCAAAATGAAAATCAGTTTTTGACTCAACGATTTTTGCAGTCTCCTGACAACGCAGAAATTCTGAACGGTACAAATGGTCCACGGGAAGTGTCTTTAAATAATCAGCAATGTTCTCAATTGGCTCCCGAGCCTCAGGTAAAATGTGTGCGGTGTGTTCGTTCTCTCCGTAAGGGATTTGGTTTTTACTAAAGTAGGTTTGTCCGTGTCTGAAGATATAAAAAGTTTTCATAGTATGAGATTTTTGAAACGTACGAAACGTACTTATTTTTCAACGATCTCGACTGAAGTGATAGTCACTGGCTTAACTGGCTTACTCTTCTCTCCACCAAATGAAATAGTAGTTGGTGCAGTTGCAATCTTGTCGACAACTTCAATTCCTTGGCTTACCTTTCCGAAAATAACATAGTTCTTTGGAAGTGGATAATCTTTGTGCATAATAAAGAACTGACTTCCATTTGTATTTGCTCCAGCGTTTGCCATAGCGATTGTTCCCCTGGTGTATTCACCAGTAAACTTTTCATCATCAAATTGGTAACCAGGTCCACCTGATCCTGTTCCTTCTGGGTCTCCACCTTGAATCATAAAACCATCAATCACACGATGAAAAATTACTCCATCGTAAAATTTGTTTTTAGCAAGATACACAAAGTTGTTAACAGTTATCGGTGTCATTGACGCAGCTAAATCAATTGTCATGTCTCCTTCTGAAGTATGCATAATTGCTTGATACTGCTTCTTTGTATCAATGATCATTGTTGGTTTATTCATTTTTGTTTGCGTAGGTTTAGCGGTGGCGATTGGCTCAGTACTACTCGTGTCTGTCACCTTCTTTTCAGAAGTATACCCTAGAGACTGATTTTCTGGAAGAGTACTTTTCTGTTGTCTCAAGGAAAAAAAGATACCTGTTCCAATTAAGACAAAGCAAATTACTGAAATGACTGTCCAGTTTTTCATCGAAATTTATAATACAGCAAAATAATTACTTGCGATAGATGTCGTAGCTAACGGGATGGAAGAGAAACAGTGCAGGACTTTCCTCAAGCAAAAATCTCTGAAAATCCAGGTATAATTTTTTTCTCTTTTCGTGATCCAACTCCATTCGACCATCTTCAAGTAGTTTGTCGATTCTCGGATTTTTAAAATGTGAAATGTTCGTTGCTGTTTGTGTTGAGTGCCAACTAGGATACTGATCAGGGTCAACGGGGATACTGTATGTCGCGAGAAATGCTTCATAGTTTTCTGGAACTCCTGAAACCACTTGTACTTCTGTTTCGATACCTACTTCCTTCCAATCTTTAGCAATGTGGTCTGCAATTGAAACAAGGCCCGCAGTTGTTGATAAATGAATGGTAGGGCGCGCATTCTTTTTAAACAGTTCTGAAAGTATCTGTGTTGCACGAGTGCGATCAAAGTCATATGGCTTCACCTGTGGGTTAAAACTCCATGAGTCGGGAGACACCGGGCTAATAGCACGAGGCAAGTTGTATGACTGTTTATCAATTGCATAGTGCAAGGCCTGTCTAAGCGGCTTATTGGCAGTTCCGCTTAACAAATCTGAATCATTGTTTAAAAAGACGGCGATATAGCGATCATTGCGGGTGTTTGAAGAGATACCTGCCAAGTTCCATGTATCAAATGGTGAATCATCAGATACATCAAGTATCTTGTCGACTTCTCCTAATTTAAATCCAACTTTAAGTCGCTCCTCTGATGGGTAAAAACGGAAAATCTTTCTCTCATTCTTCGAGTTTTTCAATGTAATTCTTTCAATATAGTTTCCGTTTCTATTTAAACTAGCTACGGTCCACTCACCTGTTCCAATCAAACCTTTTTTAAAGACAGGGCGAGAAACAATAACTGGAAACGGAGCAAATTCATTGGGGAGTTTAAAAACAATAGTCTCAGGGTTTGGTCGCTCTATCTGTGCTTCATCAAAGGTATAGCGAATGTCAGTGGAGACAATTGGACTACCGTCTTGCCAAGTGCGTGTTGTGTCCAAAGTAAACGTCCAGGTTTTTCCTTTATCTGACACTTCCCAACTCTTGGCGAGTGCTGGAATCGGTTGACCATCCTCAGAGATCCCTGTTAACCCCTGTCCCACATCTTCAAGAATAACGTTTGGAAGCTCATCAACGGAATATCTCCCGGTCATACCAATGTACTCAGTACGAATACCCAAACGAGGAGTTATTGCTCTGGCAAAAAGGAATAGAACGATTCCAAAGAAGAGACCAAAAAGAAGAACATACCGAAATCGGAAGAAAAATGTTGCTGTTAGGGCTAAGTAGAAGCGTAATGTTTTCATGAGTGCCTAGATGGCAAATGAAAGAATAGAAATGACAATAAACAAAAAGGAGAGAACGAACGTTCCCTTAAAAACGATATTTTCAAGGCCTCGTCGACTAAAACTTCCACCACCCCACATACGACCAAAACCTTTTCCTTTTGCTTGAATAAGAATAAAAAAGGCGAGAAGAAGCGCCACAATCAGTTGACTTACTAATAAGAACTGTCCCATGAAGGATAGTATATCAGGACAGCAGTCCACTTACCACTGAGATCAAAATAGAGAAGGCAATATAGGAGAGAGCTCCTGACTCGAGGTTAAATGCAGGAAGGTCAAAGAAACGAGATGTCATACCAACGAAGTGAAACCCTGTGATTTGGAATTGATTTAAGGCAAGATCAACGATAAACAAGGTAACCGCGTGTCCGATGAACCGGAAGAGGCCAAGGGTAACGAGGTTTAGTGGCAGTAACAAGACATTTACAACCGGGCGAACAAAGTAAGCGGCTATCGCTAATGCAACACCAGCAACAAACAATCCTTCTAATCCATTCTGAAAAACAATACCTGAAGCAATCTGTGTCGCGACAAAAAGACTCACTACTTCAACAGCAAATATCTTTACAATTTTCTTCATGATTTTATTTTAACACTGCTTTTCTCTTCTGCGGATAGGAGTGCATCAGTTACCAGCTTGTGGTGATACCTTCGAGCGAAACGATGAGCTTCATCACGTATCCGCTGCATCAAGTTCTTTGCCCCACCGTCAGGGAGCACAATGCTTTGAAACTCTCCGTTAACAAATGCAATGATTGTTTCATATCGCTTTGCGAGTCCAACAATCGTCACCTCATTCCCCAATACTTCAATTGCTTTTGAAAGCTGTCCCTTTCCCCCATCAACAACAAGAAGATCAGGCTTGCCCCACGATTCAAAATATTTTGATCGACGAGTTAATACTTCTCTCATGCTTTCAGTGTCATTATTTTGTCGTTCTTTCTTTATACGAAAATGACGATAAAAATGTTTGTCTGGTTCTCCATTAATGAAGGTAACCATTGAAGCCGTTGGGTGGGTACCAGACAAGTGAGCTATATCAAAACATTCAATGCGGACAATTTCCTTTTTCCCAAAGAATGGCTCGATGATAGTACTTAATTCTTGGGCTTCTTTATACCGAATATCACTTAACATTTCGGGATCACGAACATACCCTTCAATTGAAGCATTGGGACTTGTAACCGCATGAAGGGCTGCAAGTCGCTCTCGATAAATAGATGCCTCTTCAAATTCTTCAAGCTTTGCATGTCTTTCCATTTCTTTTTGCAAATCAGTTTTGACCAAATCTGGCTTTCCTGAAAGAATTTTTGTAAGACGAGTAATATTTGAGATGTACTCTCGCTTTAAGGTTTCTCTTCTTTTGTCATCTTGGGTATACACAATGGTGTTTGGACACGGGTTACACAATCCAATCTGATGATAGATACAGGCACGCTTGCCAATGGGGTGCTGAGAGTATGGGGTAACTCGGCGCAATAATTTTAAAACTTTGCGGACACTACCACAATTAACGAAGGGACCAAAGTATCTCTTGACCGGAAAACTAGCCAGTTGTGTTTGTCGCAAGGTTAATACCCGTGGGTAGGGTTCTTTTGTTATTGCAATGTAGAGAGGGCTCTTATCATCTTTTAATTCAATGTTGTACTTTGGTAAATACTTTTTAACTAAATTTGATTCAAGTAACAGGGCTTCAATTTCAGAATTAACTTGAATCATCGAGAGGTTTGTTGCTTCGTGTACCATCGCATAGGTCTTTGGTCCCATGGAAACAGCAATGTAGCTCGTTAGCCTGTTCTTCAAATTTTTAGCTTTCCCAATGTAGATTGGTTTGCCTTTTGGGTCACGAAAAATATAGACACCTGGTGTCTGAGGACTCTTCAATATATTTTCTCTGGTAAAGGAAATTGTTTTCATGTTCGCAAAAAATGCTTTAAGGTGAATTTTCGATGTCGAGGGACAACTACAACAATTGTAATGGCAGCAAGAGTGAGAATCAAAAGAATAAGTGGTAATTGAGTCATCGTGACACCTGACTTTGAAATGGGAAGTTCCCGCGCACTCTCATCAGACACGATAGAAATGGTCTGAGGCAAACTATTTCCCAATATTCCGGCTTTAATTCGAATTGGATAAACTAGCTGACTATATGGAAGAAGCACCGGAACAACTGAATCAGAGATTACACTCTTGTCTGTTTTAATTGTCACTCGTTGATTGTAAAAAGCTGTGGTACCGACGTTTGCAACCCTGGCAACAAATGACAATGTAAAAAGAGGAAATCTACTTTCTTCACTTAAGGAAACTTGCACTTGGTTTTGATCTTGATTCCAGGTGCCAATGGAAACAGAAATAAGTTTCTCATCACTTCCTTCAAGTTGAAAACTTCCAGGAGGAAGTGGCAGCTCTGAGGACTCCCCATGCATCACAAATGCGATACGTTTAAAGTCCATTCGATCAAAGTAATTTAAACCCGATGTTTTTCCCCAGGTTGGGTCAACGGCAACCCACAGCCCACGATCCTTATCCCAATACTCTGGCCATGCATGTAACACATCTCCCTTTTGTGAAAGTGGAGTAAGTCGTTCATCATCAACAACGGCATACCCATTTACAACTCTTGCAGGAATTCCTTTCGCACGCATTAAGGTAACAAACAAATCAGAAAATTCCTGACACAACGCTGACTCAGGATTTTGAAATGCGGCCAGTGCTCCCATTCGTTTCCCATCAGTTTGTGCACGCTGATAGTCATATGACAAATGATTGACTACATAGTCATACACTGAACGTGCATCAGTCAGAGTGTTTGCCACACCAAGCAATTGACTGTCTGTAGTTTCCCAGAACGGTGCTTCTCCGATATTTGTGTCAGTTGTGGTTGGTTTATTTAAAAAGTGGATAGGAGACTCATAGACTTGAACTGAACCTCGTGCAACAACATGGATTTTCTGTCCTGCACTAAGGCTATATTGTGCTATCCAATTGCCATCATCATCGACCCGCATATTGGTCGGGGTCGGTGTAATGTTTGTTAGATGAACTCTCTGATAAGCAGTATCAGGTGGAACGGGAAGTTCACGGGTTTCACTTGCGTTACTCCTGTTAACTAAGTCATACCCTAATTCAAAGGTTAATACTTGAAACTTACCAAAGACTAAAAAGATTTCATGCTCCCCTACATTTTCAAAGGAAATAGTCGTATCACTTAATTTTGTTGGCTCAGGGCGTACCGTTGCAATTTCCCCGAGTGACTTATCTGCTTTCACTGTAAGACGTTTCCTATTAAAGTCTCCAAGAATGGTTGGTAGACGCACTTCCCAAACTTCGCCAGCTTTCTTCATCGATGTGTGGTCCTCAGTCTGCAAAATAAACTTCCGTACTTGGTCACGACCAACAACTTTATCGATAAAGACTATTTTATAAACGGGAGGATTTGTTGAGACGGAACTAACAGCAAGCTTTACCCCATTTTCATAGGCCACAACTGAGTCATACAAAATATCAGACAACGTAATATCAATTGACTCAGCAAATTTCTCCGTTGTTATGTTCCGTATTGAAATCTCGTGCTCTGCTTGTGTTTTTCCAGCATCTTTCAACGTGTAGGTTGAATTAATACGAATATCAAACGGTGAATCAGATGCATATACAGAAACTGGAGACAAAAGAAACAGGGTAACAAGGACTATCAAAATGTTCTTCATGTGTGAGGCCACATTGTACACGAAGGGAATTAGAAAAGTCCCAATATATTTATTCCAATAATGCGAAGAATAAAAATTGAGAAAATAATCATTAAAATGCCATAGACCGCAGCAGTCGCCAAGTCTTTTGCACTGGTAACAATCGTTGGGTCACCTTTGCTGGTCATATATCGATATCCTGCAACAATAATCATTAAAAATCCGACACCACTGGCAATTCCTAATGCCCATCGTAATGCAAAGGCAGTCATGGCGGTAACGTTGCCAACAGGAACACACCCAATTGCCGTTTGTACTCCTGTTAGTGGACCGGCAGATGTGTCACAACCACCTTCATAGACACTGAATTGTTTTGCTGCCCGAGGAAGAGCGAGCGTAGACAAGTCTTGTGGACCGAGAGCATTTGGATCAAAAAAGACTGGACGAACACAAGGTCCCTTTATTCCTCCTGGAGCACATGAAGCAACATCAGAATCAACACAAGTAACATCTTTTACATACACCAAATGAGTTGATCCCGCGTATGAAGATGGAAGGGTTGGAATACGAAACGCAAATACTTCCCGTTCGCTGCCTAAGTTCCCGCCAACATCTCCAGTGGTACCTGAATCAATAACTAAATGATAATTAGGTCCAACCGAAAGACCTGAAGCGTTAGCTGCAACGTCAACATTAAATGACCCATCTGGATTACGACTGACTCGTGGCTCACCTAAAGTACAACTATCACTCGCTAAAACTGTTTTTGGGATGAAAACAAGGAGGGACAAAACTAAGAAGATGGCAAACACTCGCTTCATACTGTCAGTGTACAGTATCTAGTAATAACATGTAATATGAGAGTATGAAACATGTCCGAGTCTGGACACTACTAGCAGCACCAGCAGTTTTGGCTTTTAGCCTCCTCATGATTTTGTCTCTTCAAATTGCAGCTCCAACTATAAACAGATCAAGTGCAGCTGGAAATTGTTTCCTTGATGACGATAACCAGGTCGTTGTAACAAAAGAAGGTCCATGCACAGATCTTGAAGCAGCACTTGCTTCTATTAATACATCCAGTCAAGCTACTATCTTTGTTAACCGTGGGACCTACACAATTTCACACCCGATTAAACTAGACAATATGAATGTCGTTATTGAAGGCAATCAATCTGACTCAAATACAGACATTCAAATACAAATGACCAGTAATGTGCGACTAACTAATAGTGTATTGTCACTTTCTTGGGTTTCAGTTATTGGAGATAGTAAGTCAGCTCTGTTTGATGTATCAGAAAATGCAAAAATTAAAATAGCTGACAGTAAGTTACAAAACAAAAGTGGAACAGTTGTTGCTGCACAACAAGCAACCGAAGTATTTGTTGAAAATGCATACATTGGAGATTCAGTTACCGGGATTACAACTGACAAGACTCCTTCGGTTATCATCAACAACTCTCAATTTGTAAAAAACACTGATCACCTACAGGCAACCCAATCAAATCTTACCTTTACAAATAATCTTCTTGTACAAAGTGCAAACAACGCTGTTTCTTTAATTTACCCAGAAAAAACTTCCATTGAAGGCGTAACAATTGCTGACTCAAAGAAAATTGGGCTCTATATATATGGTGATGTACCAACAAAGATAGACCTCAGTAAAACTCTGTTCGTTCAAAATGGAACAGCGCTCGACTCAACAATGGAAGTTACTGGTAGTGACAATAATTTCTGGAAGAACGATGTTGACCAAACAAATGAAACTCTGTCACACTTAAATCTAGATCCTAAAACGGGAATCTTTTATTGTTTACTGAAAAGTTCACCGATGATACTAGGAAATGAGAATTTTATTGGTTATCCGCGTTTTAATTCACCACTATGTACAGAAGAGTAATTAGCACCCTCGCGTTGGTTTTTGGTCTCTTTGTTGTCTTCCCTATTACTGTTCAGGCAGCCCAATGCCCAACAGCTGGTGCAACTCAGTGTGTAGGTGGGGTTAAACAATATTGTCCAGCTTCAGGTGCACAATGGCTACCAATTGGAAGTTGTGCAACGCCAAAGCCAACTCCAAAACCAACACCCAAACCTCCTACTCCAGTTCCTCCAACCATGCCACCAGTTGTAACGGCGCCTCCTGTTGGACCAACAAATCCTCCTGCAACACCAAAGCCCTGTGGTGTACATCCCAACGGCTCTCAATGGTTAAGCCTTGGGTGCACCTATATGTGTCGGAATGGATTAACCATACAAATTTCTTGTAATCCAACTGCGACACTCACTCCAACAGCAACACCTCGACCATCAGGGCTTCCAACACCGCCTCCCGTTATTACTGCCCCACCAGTTGGAACACCACAACCAACCAGTGGAGCCTCCTGTGGAATTCATCCGCATAATTCATTCTGGAGACAAGGAGCTTGCTGGAATACCTGTGTTAATGGTGTTGCACACGAAACACTTGATTGCCAAAAGCCATCTACCTCTCCGTCACCAACATCTATTCCAGCTGGAGGCACAACAAAGGTTTGTTCAACGATAACGAACGAATTCGAATGTGGATATACCGCAACATGTCTGTGGTCAAACAACAAGTGCACACAACAAACGGAAACGGGAAGCTATGCACTCAGTACCTGTATCAGTCCTTGTCCATTGAACGGAAGTTGTACCTGCCCACCAGGATGTGCGAAAACATCAGTGTCACTTGGGTCTGGGGCAACATGTGGGGGCCAAGTTGTTACGCTAAATTGTTCTGCTCTCAAAGGTATTGCAGTATGCCAAGCAAACCCATCTTGTACCTGGAACAGTTTCTCAGACATAACATCAAATGGTTTTTGTAGTAACAAGCCAACAACAATTAACTCCTGTATTCAGGTCTGTAATAGTGCAGCGGGTGTTTGTGCATGTCCAGTTGGTTGTTCAAAAACATTTGCACAAAATGGATTTAACTGTGGTGGTATTAAGCCAACAGCTACATGTGCAACCGGTCAGTGGCAATGTGGAAACCAATGTGCAGATGGAGCTCAACAAACTTCATTCAACAACGTCTGGTGTAACGGTGAAGCAAGATGGAAGTATGAGTCACAAATAGCACAAAGTGGACAACAATTCTTCTGTGGAGGGAACTCGTCTGTCAAAAGAGCTGACAGCAATAACTGTACAACAGTGGCTGGGCAAATAGCTGCCTGTGGGCAATACACAACAATTTCAACATGTGAAGCTGGTGGAAATTCTTGCCAATACGATTTTGCGAACAACAAATGTATACCACTCTCATGTATTGCAGATAGAAATGTAAAAGCTGTTGGAAGTACAAAACCATGTTGTTCAGGGAACGCAACATATCAAGCAAATGGCCTAACCTACTGTGGAACAAAGCCTGCTTATATTCCGCCAACAACAGCGCCTGCCGCAGCTGACCCAAATACAACGTGTGAGAAAAATAGCGGTAATCAAATCGGTTGTATTCTTGCAGGTTGTAGGTATTATTCAGATACAAAATCTTGTGTAGTTTATGGACAAACAAATCTTTGCCAAGGAGGTGCGGGAAGTTGTGATTTTGGTGGTACTGTTGGTTCAAAGTGTACAGATGCGGATGGGTTACCAGGTGTTTGTGGACATAGTACATATACGTCAGACCCAAATTCATGTGTTTGTAAAAACGCGAATTTCCCGATAACAGTTAATGTTGGCCAGACTTGTCCAGCAACAGGTGGTAAATGTGTATGTGGAAATCAATTTATCGCTCCAGGTGATTATTGTCAGCCAAGTATTGCAGCAAATGACTACTGTCGAGATAGTAGATCTTGTTACTGTCCGACTAGTGGTCTTGTAATTGCTTTTGGTGCACAATGCCGACCTTTCGAACCAGGTATTCAACAATGGATTGATCGAACAAATGCATTACGACAAGCATGCTCGACTGGTCAACTTTCAGGTCTACAGTGTATAGGACTTGGGTTATATCAATCTGCAGACGCTTTGTCACTTGGAGGAGTATCAGCAACAAACGCATCAATTGATGCATACAAGCTTTGTATAAAAGAATATGGTGAAGGAAAGAGATCAAGTTGTGTACTTGAAGCAGCTTTAGTCGTAATTAATGGGCTGAACGTTTCACAATCGCTCGTTGGATGGGCAAAGTTCCTCGTTTCATTACCACAAAGTATTGCTCAAAATTTCCAATTTGGAGCAGGTGTTTCAGTTTCAGAAGCAACATTACCAACAAATGTCGTTGACGACATTGTTGCAGCAAACGGAAAGATAACACCTTCAGTATTTAAAAATGATTTTGCATCATTACTAAACCTATGCCCAACATGTGAAACAGAATACGAACTCTATGTATATCTTCAAAAACAAGGATTATTGACTGACTCTGCAGGTGCATATGGGGTAGCAATTGGCGGAAGTAATTCGGCACCAACAATCGTTTATGCCGACCCAACTGACTCAGTTGCTGTACAGAATGCAGAAAGCTGGGCAGCACAAATTGCAAAGCCAGGAGAAATTGTTGTCGGTGGACATGGGGGTGTCTATCCTGATGGTTCAGTTGTCTTTGTAATAAACGGGCAACCGGCAACAGTACAAGAAATGGCACAATTGATTGTTGCAAGTGGACAAATAAATGATGGAACATCTGGAGTGTTACTTTCAGTATGCTATGCAGCTGCTTGTCCAAATAATATGGAACCATTAGCTGAAGCTCTCGCCCGAGAATTGAACCTACCAGTTACTGCCCCAACAGGGAGAGCGGCAACTGTATTTTATCCTGATGACGTCGTTGCCACATATGAAGGTACAATGATGACATTCTTCCCAGATGGGTCAGTGGATATTCGATAAGAAGAATTATCTAAAAGGAAAATCCGCGAAGAATTACAAAAACTTACCTGTCACACTTTGAGGGTCTTTTTTAATGTCATCTGGTGTTCCTTGTGAAACGATATATCCTCCACCTTCTCCACCTTCAGGTCCCATATCAACAACAAAGTCTGCATTTTTAATAACATCAAGATTGTGTTCAACAACAACAACGGTGTTACCTCTTTCAACAAGAATATTTAACACAGCCAAGAGTTTCTCAAGATCTTTGAAGTGTAAGCCTGTCGTTGGTTCATCTAAAATGTAGACTGTGTTTCCAGTTGCTCGTCGAGCAAGCTCTGTAGCAAGTTTCACCCGTTGGGCTTCTCCTCCAGAGAGTGTTGTAGCACTTTGGCCTAACTCCATATAATCAAGTCCTACTGCAGAAAGTGTCTCAATCTTTGAAGTGATGTTTGGGTACACATGGAAAAATTCCTTTGCTTCTCCAACAGTCATTTTGAGTACCTCAGCAATGTTTTTTCCCTTATAGAGAACTTCCAAGGTTTGACTATTAAATCGTGCACCTTTACAGACTTCACAAGTAACCCACAAGTCAGGCATAAACTGCATTTCAATCTTTACTTGTCCTTGTCCTTCACAGGCCTCACATCGTCCACCTTTTACGTTAAATGAAAATCGTCCCTTTTTGAATCCCATGGCCTTTGCTTCTCGTGTTCCAGAGAAGACATCACGGATAAGATCAAAGACCTTGGTGTATGTTGCAGGGTTACTTCGTGGTGTTCTTCCGATTGGTGACTGGTCAATTAAAATTGCTTTGTCGATGTTTTCCATGCCATGCACTTGGTCATATTCTCCAATTGGGTGTCGATAATTTCGAAGTAATTCTTTCTGCATTGCGTGGTACAAGGTCTCAACTACTAAAGTAGATTTACCACTTCCAGAAACACCAGAGACTGCTGTCAATTTTCCAAGAGGAATCTTTAAGGTGAGGTTTTTCAAGTTAAATTGTCTTGCACCAGACAAGGTTAATGTCCCTTTCGTCTCACGTGGCTTTGGCTTTCTAATGTTAATTCTATTGGCATCAGCTAAATAAGGTCCGGTGACCGAATGCTTGTCATTCATTAACTGCTCTGGTGTACCTTTGGCAACAACAGTTCCTCCATGCTTTCCTGCGGCTGGTCCAAAATCAAAAATATAGTCAGCTGAAAGCATGACATCCCGATCGTGTTCTACAACAACAACAGAGTTTCCAAGCTCTCTCATTCTTTTGAGTGTTTCAATTAATCGAAGATTGTCCCTAGGGTGCAAACCAATCGTTGGTTCATCCAAGACATACAAGACTCCGGTGAGTCCTGAACCGATTTGGGAAGCTAAACGAATACGCTGTGCTTCTCCACCTGAAAGGGTATCTGCTGCACGAGAGAGAGTAATGTAGTCTAGTCCCACATCAATTAAGAAACCGAGACGTTCTCGTATTTCTTTAATAACTAAACTTCCAATTTGGGTTTCACGATTTGAGAGCACATTTGGGTTTGTTAGATTTGTGGTCCAAACAAGTGACTTCGCGATACTTAAGTCACACACATCAGAAATAGACATTCCTTCAATGGTGATGGCCAATGCCTCTGGCTTAAGTCTTTTTCCTTTACAGTCTGGACAAGGTTGCTCAACCATGTATTTTTCAATCGCATTTTTAACATAGTCACTGTCACTCTCTCGGTATCTCCTATCAAGTTCTGCAGTAACTCCATGAAACTCTTCTGAGATAGAAGTTTCTTTACCCATTCTGTTTCGACCAAATACTTTGTATGTTCTCTTTCCAGTTCCTCCCAGAATAATCTTTTTCTCCTCAGCAGTTAAATTTTTGATAGCGGTACTGGCGTTAATATTGTTTTCTTCACAAACAGTGAGCAAAATACGAGAAAACCAGGTGTCATGTTCAAAGATACTTGAGAACGGAATAATACCGCCCTCTTTAATGGAAAGCTCTGGTGCAAAGACCAATGCCTCATTTACTTTTAAGATGCGACCAATACCGGCACATTCAGGACACGCACCATGTGGAGAGTTAAACGAAAATGTTCGTGGTTCAATTTCAGGAAGTTCAATGTTGTCGACTGGACAGGCAAATGCTTCAGAGAACAAATGATCTTCAAATTCCTTTGGAAACTCTGGCATTTCAAAACTTGCGTCTAAGACTCGAGAAACTTTAACGAGACCGTTTGAAAGGGAGAGAGATTGTTCGATCGAATCAGTTAAGCGTTTAACAAAATTATTCTTTGATACTTCATCTTTTAGTTCTGCTGCAGTTACTGCAAGTCGATCAACAATAACTTCGATGGTGTGTTTATTGGTTTTAATTAATACAAGGTCATCTTGCAAATCTCTCACATGTCCATCAATTCGTACCCGTCGAAATCCTTTTGCCTTCAAGTTTTCAAACAAAGCAGTAAACTCTCCCTTTCGATCCTTAATAACAGGAGAAATAATGAAGTATCTTCCCATTTTGTCTTTTTTAATTTGCTCCTCAACTAAGACCATAACTTTGGCAACAATCTGATCCAAGGATTGGCTTGCAATTTCACGTCCACAAATTGGACAGTGTGGATGCCCAACACGAGCAAACAGAAGACGCATATAGTCATAAATTTCAGTGACTGTTCCAACGGTTGAGCGAGGGTTGTGGGAAACGGTTTTCTGGTCAATTGAAATGGCAGGAGAAAGCCCCTCAATGTGATCCACGTCAGGCTTGCCCATGACGCCTAAAAATTGGCGAGCATAGGTTGAAAGAGATTCTACATAGCGTCTTTGTCCTTCAGCGTAGATGGTGTCAAACGCCATAGAACTCTTTCCACTCCCAGAAACCCCGGTAAAAACGACTAAGCGGTCTTTGGGAATGTCTAAATCAACGTTTTGTAGATTGTGTTGTCGGGCACCCCGAACTTTGATGTATTTTTCCATTGCAAATGTCTATTATACCTCAAATTGTCCACCTTGGGGTGAGCACACCCGAACTTCCCGAAATAGTTTCACCTGTCTTGACAATCGGCATACAGAATCTCATAATATTGAAGTTAGAATATAGATGGAGGCTTGTAAATGATTATCTTGCCTGCAATTCTTTCTTTAGCAGTCGGTTTCGTGTTTGGTGCTCTTTTGAGGTACATCGTGTGGCATGACAATTTCAACGTTAAGAAGTTGATCCTTTTGCTTGTCATCCTAGTCATTGGGTTTGTCACAGTCACCCAAATCATTTTTGCACAAACAGGCTCAGTCGTTTTGAACAAAGAAGGAATATTACTTTCCTTTGTAGTTGGTTTACTCTCGCCATTTTTGTATCACAAAAGAGGAAAGCTATGATCTATGTGATTTTCTCGCTTGGGACAGGTATTTTAGCCGGTATAGCAGCAATTCTTTCTGCTCAAAGAGAGCTAAAATATCTGTTTTACACATTGGTGGCGATCATTGTGCTTGAGATTGTCTTGTTCACGGTCGCAGGTGCTCAAGGTGGTGAAGTGAAGAAAAACCTTGAAGCAATCGTACTTAGTTTCGTTGTCCCTACCTGTATTGGCGGAATAACCGGTTTATATCGTTGGTTTGCTAATAACAGATAGCGATAGATATAAGAAAAGCCTTGAATGATTTCATTCAAGGCTTCTTTTGTTTCAACGACCCAAATTTCTTATGGTGATGCGAGAATCTGTACTATCTCCTGGCATGCCGAGAGGTATGTCTCATCGGTGAACCGAGTACAAGAATTGCTATATGCATCTAGGCCAACATCTGACCACCAAAAGGCGTCCATCGGACCATATGCCAAGTGCTCTGGAAAGAAATTAACTAAATATCTTTCCGCAATATAGTTACCTGTTTCGGCTCCGTGCACTGCCCCGAGTGAATGGGATCTTTCATGTAAATACACTTGCAATCGAAAGAATGCAAAATCGTAGGCCTTAAAGACATTTACTGAGATTGACATATTCCGAATATCGAAACCAATTGTGCATCCGTCCCATGTATAGTCAAATTTCAAATTTATTCCAGCCCATCCTTCAATAGAAGTGGCTCTGGAAATCTCAGGTGGATTATCTGAATCAATATACCAATTGATAACCGGAGTCAAAGACCTGTTCATGTACTTAGCAACTACGGTGTCAAATTTCTGCAATTGATTAAGACTAGAGCTTTGTAAACCTGATCCAATAATGAGGTTCTTGTTGGAAACCATCTTCAAGTCGTATTTGTTATACAAGCAGGTTGGATCAGTTGACTTATTCGCCAAATCAAAACCAGAGTTCAACGTGGTTTCACGCAGATCTGAAATGTACTTTAATGCCACCCATCCCGGTTTCCCATAATAGAGGTCAGTCACCTGTCCCCATTTATAGCCATCCGCCTCTTTAAATGAGCTGAAACACACAATCTCGCCCGGTGGAAACACAATAATCGTGTAACCATCAACTGAGGGGTATTCACGCAATCTAACTCGAGCTAATGTCTTTCCACATTCGCTCGTAATCCCGCCGTTTGAGGTAGTAAACTCTCCCTGTGCCATGAATAATGGAAAAAGAAGATTTGCTCCATGCGATATTGTCGCTCCTACGATAATTGTAAACAAAATCCATATTACCAACAGTGCAAGAGATTTTACGAGCTAAAGTACTCGTTTCACCGGCTTCTCCTTAACAAACTAGAATACTATGAGTAGTATATCGCAAATCCCCGTTTTACACAAAAAATGCCTTGAATGAGTAATCATCCAAGGCAAAATCTTACGGATTTGTCAAAATCGTATGTACCTCCTGGCATGCTGTCAGGTACACCTGATCCACATATCGGGTACAATTTCCACTATACCCATCTGTTCCAACAAATGACCACCAATAGGCATCATATGGCCCGGTAACTGCCCGGTCATCTGCAGAAAAACCTTTGTCTGTTGCTGCACCATGCAGGGATCCCATGGTGTGAGAGCGCTCATGCAAATACAGGTTTACCTGTGTTTGTATATCCGGATAGTGCTTAATCGCAATGACAGATACCGACAACTTGTCAGATTCCGCTGTTAAGTTGCAGCCATCCCACCAAAAGATATTTATTGCGGTTCTGGCATCCCACGCTGTCGTTTGATACATAACAGCTATCTCTGGCGGAATCGTTGCATCAACCATCCAGACAAAAGCAGGTGGCAGTGACTTCTGCATTGTTTTTGAAACCAGAGAGTCAAGACGACGAATCTGATTGTCAGTCAGCCAAAGGGATTCTCCATGAATTAGTATCGTTTTGTCGGATACCACATCCACCGCATGGGTATCAAACAAACAAGCATCATCGGTAATAAGTCTGATGCTCTGGGAAAGACTTTTCTTCCCGTTTTCAATATAAATTTTAAAAGAACCGACTGGTTTGGTTCTATTTACTACCGTTAAACCAAGTACCAAAATTGCAACTAAGAAGACGCAAACGGTAATCATGCGGTCGATTACTTTTAACATACCTGCTCCTTCTACTCCTTACGTTGTATGCTCGTGTAACCTGAAACGCAATATTATAGCATGAAATTGACCCGATGAAGATATTCGGTGGTTACTTTCCTGATTTCAGCTGGTGAAACAGAAACGGTCTCAATTCGACTGTTTTTCCGGAATTTTAAAGGAAGTTCAACGCTATAAGCAGCTGGAATAACAAATACCAAATCAGCATTTGAAAGAATAGAACCATATAAATTTCTCATGATACTAAATGCATGTTCTTTCTTGTGTACATAATCCATAAACGATGATGGCTTCGTCAACGTGTATTCATACAGCTTCACGAGTCCCCGATTTTTCTCTTCTTGCCAACGCAAGTCGTAGAGCATGCCATCTGGAACACTGATGCCTTTTATCCCTTTGGGGCCAAACGAATCTGACATAACTGCATCATGAGGATGACTTTTTGCAAATATTCTGAAGGTTTCGTCCGGTGAAAGCAGCCTCCGGTATTCCGGCTGTCGTGCTTGTACCGTTTCGTGTGCAATTGTTTCAAAGACTCTTCCGGAGAGATCTCTTGCGATCTCAAATTCGGGCCGACTCTCGATGTGCTCAGCAGAATTGATTACTTTGTTAAGTGCACTCTCAACGGCAGAAGGTGTTTGTACTGGTGCGAGTTCGACGCGTTCAAACATCCTGTTCGTATTAAGGTTTGTGGCTATTATTGTGTATTGAGAAGGAAAAAGCGAGAGGAGATTTGGTATAAGTTACAATGCTTCAATTTCTTTGACCTTGTCACGAATTTGCGCAGCTAATTCAAAGTTTAAGTCTCCCGCTGCAAGTGACATTTCTTTACGCAAGTTTTTGACCAATCGTTTGCGATCCATTGGAGTCAAACTTTCAGTATCAACGTTCGGGAGTGACAAAAATCCAGGATGTTTTGTTTTCCAAACAAATGATTCCTCATCATCTTCAATCTTTTCGATGAGCTTTTCTCGAATAGGCTTATTAATAGCGGTTGGAACAATGCCATACTTTTCATTCATCTCAAGCTGATACGCGCGTCGTCTTTTAACTTCATTTAATGCCCGTTCCATTGAACCAGTTGTTCGGTCAGCGTACATAATAACTTTCCCATCGATGTGGCGAGCGGCACGACCCATCGTCTGAATTAATGCCACATCACTTCGAAGGAAGCCTTCTTTGTCAGCATCAAGAATTGCTACAAGAGACACTTCAGGTAGGTCGAGCCCTTCACGCAATAAATTAATTCCAATTAATGCATCATACTTACCCTTTCGTAAGTCATCTAAGATATCTGTTCGATCAAGGGTGTGAACATCTGAATGGAGGTAGTGCACGTTGACTCCTGCTTGTGTCATAAATTCTGCTAAGTCTTCGGCTGTTCTCTTCGTAAGAGTGGTAATTAAGGTACGCTCACCTTTTTCTATTCTGAGTTTCACTTCATTCATCACGTCTTGTACTTGTGACTTAGTTGGGCGAATTTCAACAATAGGATCAGGAATACCGGTTGGACGCACCAATTGTTCCACAACATGCTCATCAGACAGTGACAGTTCCCAAGCTGAAGGTGTCGCTGAAACTGCAATAAAGTTTGGAATTCTTCTCATAAACTCTTCAAACATCATTGGTCTGTTATCAAAAGCGGCAGGAAGACGGAAACCATAATCAACGAGGGTTCTCTTTCGTGAAAGGTCACCAGCGTACATTCCCCGTACCTGTGGGAAGGTTATGTGACTTTCATCAACAATTACAATCCAGTCGTCACCATATGCTTCCCAAAAATATTCCATTAATGAGTTTGGTGCGTCACCTGGGGATCGTCCGTCAAAATATCGAGAATAGTTTTCAACCCCCTTCACATAGCCAACTTCACGAAGCATTTCTAATTCATAGGTAACTTTCTGATGAAGTCGATGTGCTTCAAGTTCTCGTCCTTCCTTTTTAAACCAGGCAACACGCTCCGCAAGATCTTTTTCTATCTGCTCATAGACTGCCATATTTTTAGCTGGGTCAGTCATGAAGTGCTTTGCTGGAAACAAACTAAACTTCTCAACAGATTTTCCATCACCAAGAGTTTTACCAGTAATTGGATCAAACAAAAAGATGTTTGTAATTAAGTCCCCAGTCATCTCAATTTGTACCCCTTCATCTTGATAAGCAGGATAGATATCTATGGTGTCACCACGCACTCTGAAGGTCCCTCGATGGAAACCAAAGTCACCACGTTGATACTGAAGATCAAGAAGTCGATCGATAATGCTCTCACGAGCAATTCTGATTCCCCTGGCAATCTCAAAGACAAAGCGACCATATTCTTTTGGAGAACCGATGTTATAGATACAGCTGACTGAAGCAATTACAATCGTGTCCTTTCGAGTTAAGAGATTGGTTGTTGTGGCAAGTCGCATCTTATCAATCAACTCATTGATTGCAGAGTCCTTTTCAATGTAGGTATCAGTCGAGGGAATATATGCTTCAGGTTGGTAGTAGTCATAATAGGAAACAAAGTATGAGACGGCATTTTCTGGAAAGAAGTCACGAAACTCCTGATACAGCTGCGCAGCCAGTGTCTTGTTGTGAGAGATAATAAGTGCTGGGCGCTGAGTTCTTTCAATGACATTTGCCATAGAAAATGTTTTCCCAGAACCAGTTACACCAAGTAACGTTTGATAGGGAACTTTTTTGCGCACTCCATCAGCAAGCTTAGCAATTGCCTGCTCTTGGTCTCCCATGGGGGAGAATTTCGCGTGAATTTTGAATGGAGTCATCCTTCATTGTACCCGAAGAAAGCACAAATGAAAAATCTCTCCCGGGTTACCGGGAGAGAAGCTTACGGAAACGACATACCAGGCGAAGCACACATTAAGAGACCTGCCATAGCACGTACAGACTGCACACGATTAATACTTACCGAGATCTGTACTGATTCAGGTAAACCGTTCGCAGTTGCGATGCTCCGTGCATGCTCAAACAATATTGCAACGACTGACTGCTTTTCCTCAAACGAACCGGGCATCTGAAAGAAATTGCCACGTAAGACAACTTCTGTAACAGATGTATGAGTGATGTGTGCATACACAGCACCAGTCTCATTGTCTACCAAGTGAACCTCAGAATCTGAAACTGAGAGAAACCCCAGGTTGTTTCGTAGATTCCCCATGACTTCCTCCAAAAGAATCTTTTTTTAAGTAAGCGAAAACACTATACAAGGAGTTTAAAGTCTACGTCAACAATAGAAAGGATTATTTAGGTAGCATAAATTGTATATCCCATAATTGACAGATCATCTTGTTTATCATATACTATCTTTGTTATATAAAATCATTACTCAATACTGGAGTTCATATGATTCCTCTTGTTGTAATTAACAGTGTAAATTTTGGTAAGGCACAAGCTTCTTTGGAGAAGCAGGAGGCAGACAACACTGATTACCCAGGTATCAATTGTTTCCAAGAAGGTAGCGGAGAAGTCTCCTTCTACTTTGATCAACAATTTTGGCTTGAAAGATTGATGATGGCACTAATGTCATCAAATATTCCTTTTCAAGTTGAATATTGCGAACACGTTCCAAACGGTTTTACTGGGTTCAAAGGTAAACGAATTCAGTTCTAGAATACTCATATAAGGAGGTGCCGTAAGGCACCTTTTTTGTGCTTAGATATTAATTATTAAAATTGGTATTTGACATGTTCGGTAAATGTTTGTACATTGAATAGCAGTAATAAACCCGAACAAATGAACGCCTTCACATCACAAGTCATCTACCCAAAACAGAAACGAGTACTTGATTATGTCGTTCAATTTATTGGCAAGAATGGTCATGCTCCTACTCTTCGTCAAATTGCAGATGGTGTTGGTGTAACCTCTCTTGCAACCGTACATGAACACTTACAAACTCTTGAAGGAAAAGGATTTATCACAAGAAGTAGATATAACAGTAGAGACATTCAAATAAATACTCCTGCAGCTGATGTCTTTAGTGAAAAGGTTGTATCAGTTCCAGTACTTGGATATATCGCAGCAGGTTCTCCAATTGAACCAATGACAGATCCAAACTCAACTCTTTCTATTCCCCCAGACTTTATCAAGTCAAACAAGCGAACATTTGTACTTCAGGTACGAGGTACCAGTATGATTGATGCACAAATTGGAGATGGAGATTTTGTAATTTGTGAAGAAACTAAAGAAGCGAAAAATGGTCAAATCGTTGTTGCACTTCTTGATAATGGAATGGCAACCTTAAAAAGATACTTTAAAGAAGCCACACGTATTCGACTTGAACCAGCAAACACAACAATGAATCCTATCTTTGTAAGAAACGTAACGATTCAAGGAAGAGTTGTTGGGCTCCTCCGTCGTTATCCTGAGTTTTATTAAAGACTACTTAAGAGGTTCTTTCCCATCATTGATGATGGCGCTTCAATTGAAAGGTATTGCAAAATAGTTGGTGCAACATCAGCAAGTATTCCACTCGGAAGCATGGTTCCTTTTCCAATGTATGGCTGGGAAACAACGATAAAGGGTACCGGGTTTCCACTATGTTCTGTTGAAATCTGACCGGTATGCGCATCAATCTTTTCTTCTACGTTTCCATGATCGGCGGTTATAAACAATGCACCACCACGACTTAATACAAAATTCCCAAGTTTCCCAATACACGCATCAATTGTCTCAACTGCTTTAATACATGCAGCAAGGTTACCGGTGTGCCCTACCATATCTGCATTCGCAAAATTCATAATGACAAGTGAATACCCACCAGGGCTAATTTTATTAATAACAGCTTCTGTTAATTCAACAGCACTCATTTGTGGAGCCAGGTCATAGGTTGCAACTTTTGGTGAAGGAACAATAAGTCTCTCTTCCCCGGCAAAGGCACCTTCTTCTTGTCCATTCATATAGAAGGTAACAAAACGCTCCTTCTCACTCTCGGCTGCACGTAACTGGCGGTATCCATGTGAAGAGATTACTCGACCAAGTGGCATCGCAATTTTCTCAGGAGGGAAACACACATGTGCACCAGCATCAACGAGTGGTCGCTCATACTCTGTCATCGTTGCAAAGTATAAATTTTTTAATATCTTCTTGCGCTTTTCAGGCAATACGACTGGTACAACTTCTTCCGTGTGCTTTCCGCCATACTTAACGCTGAATGGATCAAACCCCCAATTGGTTGCAAGAGCATTGCCATCTTGCATTAAAAACTCACGAGACAGTTGTCGTGGTCGATCAATTCTAAAATTAAAAAATATAATTGCATCGTTATCTGTAATTAGATGAGCTTTCTCTCCAGGTTTCACGACAAGAGTTGGCTCAACGAACTCATCAGTTTTTCCCTGTGCATAGGAGGCGTCAATGGCGCCTATTGGAGTTGGTGCAGTTTTTCCTTCCCCTGCAACTAAAGCGTTGTATGCTGCAAGTGTTCTCTCCCATCGGTGGTCACGGTCCATAGCAAAATATCTCCCCATGACTGAAGCAATGGTTCCAACCCCTTCACGACTACATACCTTTTCTAGTTCCGTAATATACGTTTTGGCAGCGTTTGGAGGAGAATCACGACCATCAGTGAATACATGAATAAACACGTTTGAAACATTATGCTTGTGCATTAACGAAAGGAGCGCATACAAGTGTTCTGAATTTGAATGTACTCCACCGGCTCCAACAAGTCCCATCAAGTGAATACTCGAGTTGTTTCTTCTCGCGTGATCAATGGCACCAAGAAGCTCAGGGTTTTCAAAAAATGAACCATCAGCAATCGCCATGTTGATACGAGCTAAATCCTGGTACACAATTCTCCCTGCACCAATATTTAAGTGTCCGGTTTCTGTGTTACCAACTTCACCACGAGGAAGACCAACAGACTGACCACTGGCACCCAGTTGTGTGTGGGGAAAACTCACCCAGTACCCCCTCATGTTAGGTATATTTGCTTGAGTAATCGCGTTTCCAGGACCAGCGGGTGCTAGTCCCCATCCATCAAGGATCGCCAAAATCGCGAATCGCGGGTTATCATTCATACATTCAAAAAAGTCAGTTAACTGTGGGGTTGCATCGAAAGCTCTGCATCAATTGACGAAAGTCTGTTATATTTGGCAACACGTTCTCCACGAGCTGGTGCACCAAACTTTACGTGATCAGCACCAACACCTACTGCAAAGTCTGCAATGAAAAATTCATTGGTTTCACCAGAGCGATGTGAAACAATAATCTTCCACTTGGCGTCTCGAGCAAGCTTGATAACATCAAGTGTTTCAGTGATTGTTCCGATTTGATTTGGTTTAATAAGAACGGCATTACACGCATCTTCTTCAATAGCTTTCTTAACACGAGCTGGGTTTGTCGCAAGAAGATCATCCCCAACCACGGTGAATGTGTTACCAAAAGTCTTGTGCATTGCTTGCCATCCACTCCAAGCATCTTCGTTTAAAGGATCTTCAAGAACAGCCAAGTGATACATACCATTTAACTCCTTATAAAACTCAATCATTCCAAGTTCGTTCATTGGTGTTGATTTGTCCCGAATGGTGTAAGCGCCAGCTTTATAGAAAGTGGACGCTGCAACATCAAGACCGAGGAAAACATCTCGACCTAATTGATAGGTTGTTTCTCGAATTGCTTCAACTAAAATTTCAAGTGCGTCTGCGTTTGTAAAAAGGTTAGGTGCATACCCACCTTCATCCCCAACTGAATGAATGGCACCTCGTCTGGCTAAATTTTTACCAATGGTTGTGTAGACCTCAACACCTAAACGCAATCCATCACTGTAATTTTTTGAACTAGCAGGAATGACGAAGAATTCCTGGAAATCAAGATTTCCAGCACCATGCAATCCTCCGTTAATCATATTAAAGAGTGGTGTCGGCGTGTGGAGAGTTGCAGCGATACCTTTGGCTGCAGCAAGTTTATTAACCCAAATATAAAGAGGAACATTTAATGCCATCGCGGCAGCTTTCACTACAACTTCAGAGATAGAGAGGATTGCATTTGCTCCCATCTTTGATTTGTTTTCAGTTCCATCAATTGAAAGAAGTTTGGCATCAATTGACCACTGATCAGAGATGTCCATTCCAACAATAGCTGGTCCAAGAATGGTGTTTACGTTGTTCACTGCACTTAAAACACCCTTCCCTAAAAAGCGAGAGGTATCACCATCACGAAGCTCAAGCGCCTCATAACTTCCGGTTGAAGCTCCTGATGGAACGGATGCGACAGCAACCATTCCATTATCAAGCTGACAAGCGGTTTCAATTGTAGGAGTTGCACGAGAGTCAAGAATTTCTCTTGCCCATATTCGTGAAATTTTTGCCATATGATTACTTCATGAGCTCTTTCTCTGCATCGTAGATTACTCCACGAACACGATCGATTGAGTCTGGATTAATTGAGATACTGGTCACTCCCCAACGAACAAGCTTTGTGACTAACTCATCATGACTTGATGGTGCCTGTCCACAAATTGAACTGGTGATTCCATGCTTGTTTGAAAGGCGAATTGCTCGTCGCAATGCCCAATCAACTACTGGAGCGCGCTCATTGTATGCTTGAGCAACTTCAGCATTATCTCGATCCGTACCCAACAATAACATGGTTAAGTCATTACTTCCAATTGAGATTCCATCAATTCCAACTTTAATAAAGTCTTCAAGCTTAATAACGTTTACTGGTAACTCAACCATCATTTGGAACTTAAAGGTTGGACTTTCAAACAACCCTGATGCATGAACCATTCGTCGGACTCTCAAGAGTTCCTCCGGTGAGCGAACAAATGGAATCATGAGTCTCAAGTTCTTATACTTTTCTCGCACTATTTTTATCGCTTCAAGCTCAAGATTAAAGACCTCAGGTGAATTCACATATCGGAATGCTCCTCGGAATCCCATCAATGGATTTGGCTCTTCAGGTTCCCATGCCTTACCACCTTGGAGAGATCGATACTCATTTGTCTTAAAATCAGTTGCTCGATACACAATTGGTCGTGGATCAAATGCTTTACAGAAAAGTTCAAGATCAGCAGCTAACTTCTTAATAAACATTTGCTGAGTTTTGGTTTTAATTGCTTCTTTTGGATGAACACCGATATTTGCGATCATGAATTCAGCTCTGAGAAGTCCAACCCCATCAACATTCATCTTTGCTACCTCACGAGCTCTTTCTGGCTCAGCTAAGTTAACGTAGAGTTTTGTTGCAGTTTTAAGTTTGCTGGTATCTCGTACTGCAATCTTTGCAGTGTTGGCCTTAATATCTACTGCAACCTTTCCACCCATATAAACAAGTCCCTTTGCTCCATCAACGGTCACAACCATATCTTCCTTCAGCTTCTTTGTAGCTTCTCGTGTACCAACGACACACGGAACTCCAAGTTCTCGAGAAACGATAGCTGCATGAGAAGTTAATCCGCCTTGATCAGTGATAATTGCAGATGCCTTCTTCATTGCAGGCACATAGTCAGGAGAAGTCATTTCTGCAACCAAAATATCACCGGTGTGAACTTTACCAATTTCGCTTGGGGACCTTAAAATCTTCACATGACCACTTCCAATTCCAGGACTTGATGCAACACCCGTTAAAATTGGTGTAAGTTCAGCAACATCGGTATTTCCTTCAGTAGACTTTACTGACTTTCGAGTTACATCAATGGTTGTAACAGGACGAGTTTGTGTGATAAACAGTTTGTCACCTTCTTTTGCCCACTCCATATCTTGTGGGAAGTAATAGTGGTCTTGCAATTTCTGTGCAATTTTAGCGAGCTTTACTATTTCTTCATCACTAATTTTCTGTTTGTCTCTCCATGCCTTTGGAACTTCAACCTCTTTTGGTTCTCCACCTTTTCTGACAAGCATAATTGACTGATCTGAAATCTCACGAGAAAGAATAGCGTATGTATCCTTTTGAACTACATAATTGTCAGGTGCTACTGCTCCTTGCACAATCATTTCTCCGAGTCCCCAAACAGACTCAATAACAATGCGATCCTTTTGGTTGGTTACTGGATTAATGGAGAACATAACACCAGAGACAACTGACTGAACCATTTTCTGTACAATGACAGAAATCTTAACCCGTGTTGTATCGATTTTGTTTTCGTGTCGATAGAAGATAGCTCGAGCAGTAAAGAGAGATGCCCAACATTCTTTTACTTTCTCAAGAAGCGCAACTTCACCTTTCACATCCAAGAAGGTGGCTTGCTGACCAGCAAATGACATCCCAGGAAGGTCTTCAGCGGTTGCAGAACTACGAACGGCAACAAGAGCTTTCTTAAAGACACCAGAGAGTTTTTTGTATGCTTTAATCGTTTCTTTTGCCACTTCATCTGGCATACGAGAAGACATAATAAGCTTCTCAATTTTCTTTGATGCAGCCAAAAGAGCAGTTGAATCAGTAGTATCAAGCTCGGCAATAATTTTATTTAACGGCTCAATTAAATTGTTTTCTTTGAGGAAGATGTCATAGGAGGCAACGGTGATGGCAAAACCATAAGGAACAGGGAAACCTGCTTGAGTCATTTCTCCTAGATTTGCACCCTTTCCACCGACTAAGGCAACATCATGTTTATCGATATCTTTGAAAAACGCTACTAATGGTTGGGCAGCCATACTTTATTCATAGTAGTGAAGTTGCACACCTTTGGCAAGAGTATAAAAGACTTAAGGCAGTGGTAAATAAAAATACCCGTGGAGTAATCCACGGGCACAAACACATAAACTAAAGGACTCCGCCATTGGGAATCTCACTTAGGCGATTTACATATTCTTTCCAGCCCAAGATGTCTCGTGCAACCGGGCACAATTCATTGGTGGCAACAGTAGATTTCTTGAGCTCTGGAAATATATCGAGAAGCCGTTCTCTAACATCATCTACGTTTTCAACGCCATGATGAATCCGTGCCAACATTGTTGCATCCATGCTTACCTCACCATCGAGATAAACATAGGAACCATCTGAACGAACGATCAAATCGCTGGTCAGCAGAGCAGAATGAACGCCAACCCCTTTGGGTTGTGTTTCATCCCAACAAGGCACCATAGGTTGTTCAACGAAGATAGGATTAATACCCTCGTTGCGCAGCAAAGTATCCAGTTTTTCGCGAGTAATGGTATCTTGTGACAAAATACGCTCCTAAAATAAAAGGATAACATGAGAATTATACTATAAGTAGTATTTGAAGTAAAGCCAAGCTCATTTAGTGCCCCATTTGGGCTTTAAAGTAATCAACCCAAGGAATTTGGGATGGATCAACCTGTGCAAGCATAGCAAGGTAGAAAGTCATGAAAGAACCAAGGGTTAAGAGTTCAAAAACTTGGGTGAGCTTATTTTCACTGGTTAACTTATAAACAACAGATGTACAGTCATTTTTGCCAATAACTTCCTTTGTTACCTGTACTCTCTTTTGAATTCTTGGTGAATACAGAGCTGAATCAAACATAATAAATAACAACTGCTCATGAGAAACTGCAGGAAACTTTAATCCTTCTAGCAAATGATGATTGAGTTCTGGCAAATCAAAGAGAGCTGAAAAATGTTTACCTGTTTCATTACATTGATTTTTAACGGCATGCGTCACGCCAACAAGATGTTCACTGGCAATAAGAATAGGAATATGGTTTTTTATCTGACGAGCTAAGTGTTTTGCTACATTTGAAGACTCAGGTGAGGAAACACCAAAGGTCGTTGATAACTCTCTCACAACACGTATCGTCTCTGTAAACGACTCTTCAGGAACTGAAAGAAACGAGAGTTTTGTTAAAAGGGCAATTACTGCCGTTGCAGAATAACCCAAAGCGAGTCGGGGTTGACCACTGCCATTAAAGGTAGGGGTAAAAGTATAGGAACAGAGTGAATATTTCTCTGCCTCCTCAGCAAGTGTTCCACCTGTTGTGAGAACAAAAATTTTTGCGCCCCTCTCTTTTGCCTCTGAAAGGTTTGCAACGGTCTCCTCTGTTGTCCCTGAATAGGAACTAATAATGACAAGCGTTTCAGAATTTACATAATGAGGAAGGTGATACCCAGTCACCACTTCAAATGGGGCACGAAGCTCTCCTGTGAATAAAGAATGAATCATTCTTCCACCTAAAGCGGAGCCACCCATACCAGCCAGTACTATGTTTTTTGCAGAAGCAAAGTCCTCAGGAACTGACAGTTCCATTACTTCAGACCAAGCTTGTTCCATCTGATCTGCTAAGTGAGTAATGGAAGAGAAGGTATCTTTTACATCAAGCTTTACGATCTCATTCATGGAATCAAGATTCATGATTTCAGTATAGCATTTGACGAAAAACAGCACGCGCCGTACAATCACGAACCGATAACAAAGTTAGTGGAGCATGTCTGATGAACTCAGTAAGTACTGTTTTGAACAAGTTATCAATCTGTATAAGTAAGTTCAACTTGTCTGTTTCTCAAATACAAGCTCTCATGAGAGCTATCAAAATATATGAGGAAAATAACGACGAAATAATGCTTTTTGATACAGAAAGTGATGATCCTCAGGTAAAAAAAGCACTTGATGATTATATGAATAAACATGGAGACTACCGTATTGGAGAATACCAGTCCTAAGCATTACTCAAATGCATGAGTATTTACTCCCGAGGTCCAATCAACCTCGGGATATTTCTTTAAAATATCTCGAAGTGACACCTTCAATCGATCATATTCTTCTTGGGTTTTCCCTTCAAACTTAATCGTTACATATGGACCATTTTGGCTCGCTCGAATAATTGCCATTCCTGTTTCGCTGTCTGCGCGGAACCCATCGATATCTGTGTATGTTGCTCCAGGAAAAAGTTCCATTAAGTCTTTCGCAAAATGATTTTTGATGAAATCAAACTTAATTTGGTCCCCCAAGCCCAACTTTATTTCTGGACTCCCAATATATGCCGGAAGCTCATCAACAACTTGAGATAGTTTCTTACCTTCACGCTTTAAAAATTGCAAAAGACGCAAGGTTGCAAATGCTCCATCATCATGTCCAAAGAAATTATCCATAAAGAAAAAGTGTCCTGAGAGTTCTCCTCCAAATGGAGCTCTTGTTTCTCGTACTTTTGCCTTAATGAAACTGTGTCCTGTTAACCACATTGTGGGTACTCCACCGGCCGCATGAATCGTATCAATAACTGTTTTTGAACAAAGAGCGTTAAACACAATTGGACTACCTGGAAGGAAATGAAGAATATCTTTTGAAAAGAGTGCTACTAAAATATCATTCCACAACAGTCGTCCGGTACTGTCTACGACCCCCAATCGATCACCATCTGAGTCATAGGTCACGCCTAAGTCAGCACCTTCAGCAAGAACTCGATCAGAAAGGCGTTTTAACACTGATTCCTCAGTTGGGTCAGGAGTACCCAACGGAAAGGTAGGATCAAGATTTGTGTTTTGTTCAATGACCGTGCAGCCAGCCTCACGTAAGATCTCTGGTAAAAATTTACCTGTGGTTGCACATGATGAATCAACAACAACCGTTAACCCTGAATCATGAAGGGGAATTCGTTTAAACAAATCAGCCTTATAGAAAGGAAATACATCATCAACCCGGACCGCACCTGTTGCGCCCCAGCCTGCAAACGAGCCACTTTCTGCAATTTGGCGAATCTCTTGAATTTCAGAACCTACCAGGGTATCTGAAAAACCAACAGCTAACTTTAATCCATTAAATTCACGAGGGTTGTGAGATGCAGTGATCATGGCTCCTCCTTTTGAAAGGTAATGATATTGAGCGAAATACATGATTTGAGTGAGAGTTAGTCCAAAATCGATTACGTCAATTCCTTGAGAGGTCAAACCTTTTATAAACGCTTCTTTGTAGACTGGTGAGGTTTCACGAATATCCATACCAACAACACATTCACGAATCTGTCTGCGATAAAGAAACGTTGCATATGCCTTTCCAAGCGTTTCAAGAAGTTCAGGAGTTAATTCACTTCCGGTTAACCCGCGTATATCATACCCTCTAAATATGTTTGTAGGAATTGACATGTAGCTCATTCTAACACAAGAAATCGTATTAAAAATCGGTCAAGAAAGATCGTTAGATTTCCCACACTGCTTTTTACATCCATATCAATTCGTGACAACTCATCAAAAGCTTTCGTAAGGTTCTCCATACCTATTTTTCGTGCCTGTGAGGTGATCTTTCCCTTTTTCCAATCTGGACCAGCATAACTATTTGGATCAGTCAGCACCCAGTACATATCTCGAAGATGTGTTACCAGCAATGAAAAAACAAGTTCAACTGGCTCGGTTGCGGTAACTTTCTTAAGAAGTGGTAAACATGCTTTGTTGTGAGGTGTAAGTGAGTCTAAAAATTGGAAGATGATTACCGGAACTTTGAACTCTTCAAGTTTTGCGTCAGAGGGAAGAAGCTTTTTAATTTTAACGGGAATCGTTTCTCCAAACGTAAACAAGATACTTGAAGCAGAAGATGCTGCATTTTTTGAAATCCACTCCCAATCTGATTCACCTCTTTTTGAAGCACCTTCGCAAACGTATAAGACATCTTCTTCAAAAAGACTGGTCTCTGAAAGGGCTTCTTTAAATGAGGTCTTATTCGCTATTTCTGAAACGCGATACCCCTTTTTTTTCACTCCACGAACGATATCAAGCATTCGTGAGGTAACTCGATCTGAGTCAGAACCAAAGAGTGCTACAACCTTCATATCTGACAAGTATACCAGGCACAAAAAAGGGCAGGACATCAAATGTGTCCTGCCGATATAACTAAACCCTACTGCCTGCAAACTTGCCAAGAGCGGCACTAAAGAAAATCCCGAAAAGAATCTTCACAAGCAATGAGTCTCCGCTTTTAGCACTTGGAATAACGATAGTCAGGTAACCCGCAAGGGTAAGGGCAGCTATTTCCCAAGATCTATTTTTCATCTATTCCCCTTTTTTAACGGTTTTCCCCATCTTTCTTGATGGGTGGAACGATACTAAAAAGGACAGTTGCAGCCAGCATTCCGCTGGCGGTACCAACTCCAATTTTCACAAAGATTGAAAGATCAGGAATGGTACCTACCACGACACCAAACACAATAATCGAAACGGTCATTACAAGAATCACAAAAGGATTCTTCGGCAACTTCATGTAAGCCTCCTTACTTAGCTATGGGTTAGTATACCATGAATGAGGTCAAGTTTAAAAACTAGAAGAGCTTGTCATATCGGGATTCAAGATCATGCAACTTGTCATGAAATCCGCCCTTTCCTCTGGTGTGGGCAAGCAGCGCTCCAGAAAAGTTTTTAGGAATATGAGATAACTCATGCAATAGTACTTTGTCTTGCTCGCGTGGACTCATACGGTCGTAGCGCTCTGAAACGACTTCTAAGCAGTAGCCCGGTGGTGTAGCCAGAGCTAATTGCCAGATCTTACTCATACCCCAGATACGAGCAATTGCGCGGGACGTTGTGTTTACTGATCGGAAGCAATAGATTCGTGTTGGGTCTACCCAATCTATTTCAAGTGTTGGGACTAACACTTGAAGGCGCGCAGCTACATCAGGTGCTGCAACCCATTCCATAGCCTGAAGACGTGCCTTTTTTCTAGGACTTTTTCTTTTTGGTGTCGACTTTACGTGGAACCACATCGTCAATGAATTTTTTGAGTTTTTCCGTAACATCTGTTGTGTAAATATGCGTCATTGCAATAGCTAAGGCGTCAGCCGCATTATCAAAATGTGTCTTTTTCCCTACCTGACCAACTGCTTTTGGCCCTAAAATTACTCGTACCATTTCAACCATAAGTTTCTTGTCCGCTCTCCCATCCCCGGCAACTACCTTTTTAATGGTACCTGGTGCATACTCTGCAACCGGAATATTTTTGTAGGCCGCTGACAAAAGCATTACTCCTTGGGCTTGGCCAACACGAATAGCAGTCTTTACGTTTGATGAGAAAAAGACTTTCTCAATAACAAGAATACTTGGGTTGTGGCGATCAACAATGGCGTTTAGTTCTGTGTATATACTAATCAAACGCTTTTCTGGAGATAAATCTTTTGCGGTTTCAATTAAGCCAAATTCTACAATCTGAATATCATCTTCATATGCATCAAGAACCGCAAAGCCAGTTGTTGCTGTGCCTGGATCAATCCCGATGACTCGTATCATCTGGTAAGACTACACTATCCGAGACACAAAA
>CAZMSJ010000003.1:0-92968 GCA_964568925.1 uncultured Gammaproteobacteria bacterium | reverse complement strand
CCATTTCAGCTTACCTCCGCTAGTTTAGAATGTGCTAGTGTAACATAAATCGAATCAGTATTCAATTCTATGGGATACTTTTGAGCTAGAATGACAAATAGAATATACTTTCAATATGGAAAAGAAAAAGAAACTACAGCCTAAAGACAAGAAAATTAAGGAAGTTCTCAAAAATGGTGGTAGAGTTGGAGCAAAGGAGGACTTTTTTGAACTACTCAGGCGCGCTGCTCAACCTTTAAAACAGAAACGTTAGCTACTTCTTGAAGAAGGAGATCGAACATTGGAATCTCTGATTTTCTGTGGTTATATCTAAAAGTATATTCATCAATATATGCTTGAAGGTATTTCTTTGAAACTATTCGATAAACTCCATATATTCCACGTTTGAGGTGAGACCAGACATTTTCAATATTGTTGGTATAAACATTGTCTCGAACGTATTCAGAAGCTGAGTGGTTCACTGCATTGTGTAGATATCCAAACTTGTGAAGATTTTTGTACGCTTTCCACTCATCTGTGATTATTCTTGCTTTTGGATCAATATTTTGTTGAATTTGAGTAAGGAGCGTCCACTTTCCTGTATTTGGAATATGTTTGAGGTACGCTTTTCCACCTCTCTCAACCATTCCCATGATTACTTCTTTCTTTTCTTTCTCACTTCCTTGAGTCCAAGTATGAGCTCTGTTCTTTCCTTTGCCTCCAACAAACGTCTCATCGACCTCCACTATTCCAGAGAGCAGAGTACCTCCGCTTTGTGACATAAGCATTCTAATTTGTTTAAACATTCTCCAAGCGGTCTTGTAAGTGACTCCTAATTCTCTTTGAAGCTGTTTTGCTGATACCCCAGACCTAGTTTGGGTAATTAGAAACATGGCATAAAACCATAACCTGAGGGATGTACTACTTTTTTCAAAGATTGTCCCAGCTAATGGGTACATTTGTTTCCGACACTTAGTGCAAGAGTAGGCTGAACGGCCTTTTAATTTGTAGAAGTTAGTGACTTTGTCACAAGCGGAGCAGAAAACACCTTGAGGATAACGAACAAGTTTTAAAGATTCCAAGCATTCATCATCGTTAGGAAACTTCTTTAAAAAATCATTCAAACTGAACTTGTTCATACTTCACTATACAAGTTTAACAACGTGCAGTCAAGGGATAAGTGCCATTCTTCCATAGTCTTCCTAGCCTCGAAGTAACCCATAATAACTTGACTTTTGAGGCTTTTTGAGGTAAAATAGATAACATTTATTCAGAGAAAAAGGACTCGAAATGAATAAAGCTTTGAACGAGGCACAAATCTTGAAAGTTTTGGGAAATACTGCCCCTCGTCAATCGATTGAGATCGAATTCCTCGAGGGCGGACTTGACGGCGTTTTGATTCTCATCAAGTTTTGTGAAAAGCATTGTGTTTCGTTCCTTAATTGGGAACAAGAGTCTCGGGCCTTGCACGTTTTTCTAAATGAAAAATGGAAGGAGGGAGACAGTCGGAAATTTGTTGTGTCGACGCCGGAGTCGTGGCTTAACTATCGATTCATCTTTATGCATCAACTAGTTGAGTACATTCACTTTGTCCGCGTGACCTAGCAAATTTTTTGAAGTTTTTTGACCCATTATGAAAAACATAATGGGTCATTTTTATTAAACAGACGGCTTACCTAAGTTGAAGCGAGTTCTGTTGTCTGATCTCCACTGTTCAATGTCCATCGGATGCCCCGGCAATTTACTATCCATGTTTGGTGTACTTTTAATTTTAGCAACCAATTGGGCAACCACTGCACTTGCATCAATCAAATGGATATGAAACGCAACATTCTCGATAACTTCACGAGTAGTGGCACGTCTCTTGGTATTTGATCCAGGATGTGTTGTCACAATCTCACCAGTATCAAGATCTACATACAACTCCCATTGGATTAGTGTCCACAAATGGTATCTGTATGATGCAACTGCTTGTGTTGCAAAGCCACTTCGTCCTTCAGCTTCAAGGACCAATGCTGGTACTTGTTGCCATAGTCGTACTTGCAACCGACACATATCTTGGATAATTTCTGCCATTTGGTCAAAAACATCTTCAAATAGGTGCTGTGAAAATGCATTTTCTGGAAGACTTAAGATCTCTCTTCCGACACCTTCAGATGTTTGAATCCCCAGTATCTCCAGCAGTTCTCGTCTTGTTTTGTTACTCAAAGTAATCTCCCTAAAACGTCACTTAGTGGTAACGAGCAATCGGTAGTTGATGTTGTTTCCTCATCTGTGCTCTCCAGACCTCAGCTCCTGGCTGGTTTTCATATCGCTTAATGGTATGAATGAGCCCGGTCACAATGTCCAATGCATCAATCGGAAGTTTGTGAATAACAACGGCATCAATGATGTCGTGACTTTTTGCAGGTCTTACAATGTCGGGAGAAATACCTCTCCCTATTGCTGTTTCCCAGTACACAATCTCTCCGGTTGTTAGATCCACACAGACTTCAGGTGCACGAATAGTCCAAATGCGACACGCGAAGGCAATGTAGCTTGATTGGTTAAATTCCTTCCTTCCATCTGCTTCAAGAACAAGTTCTGGTACACGTTCCCAGGTACGAACCTGTGAACGACTGACCTGGCGAATGGTCTCAGCCATTTTCTCAAAGAGTAAGCCCATTTTGTTGACTGAATCGGTTCCATACAAAAGCTTCTCTTCGCCTGATTCAGTTCTTCCAACAACAGAAATATCTAGTAGCTCTCGTAGCGTTTCACTCGTTAGAGGTATCACTATTCGCTCCTTTTAAATTTGTTGATTTACACAAAACAGGGGTATTTTAGCAGAAACGTACATTAAGTACGAAAAAAGGGGAGTTACTTGGATTTGAGAGAATCGGGGAGTAGCGGTATAATCACTCCATGAGCGGTCATTCACATTGGGCTACAACACAACGGGCAAAGGGAATTAAAGATGCCAAACGTGGCAAACTTTTTAGTAAACTTGCTCGACAAATTTCTATTGCAACCAAGGAAGGTGGGGGACCGGACCCTGATGCAAACTACAAACTTCGTATTATCGTTGAAACAGCTCGTGCCGCAAACATGCCAAAGGAAAACATCGAAAGAGCTATTTCAAAAGGAAGTGGTGAAGGTGAAAATTTGGTTGAAGTTGTTTATGAAGGTTTTGGACCTGGTGGGGTGGGGTTAATCATTAAAGCTACAACTGACAACAAAAATCGTACGGCCCAAGAAATTAAACTAATTCTTGAAAGAAATGGTGGTAGTTTTGCAGGACCTGGTGCAGTTTCATTTAATTTCAAACATGAAGGAAACTTGTTTGTTGAAAACCCTACAGATGTTGATAGTGTAACTTTAACACTCATTGATTGTGGCGCTACTGATGTTGTTGAAACTGAAGGTGGTCTTGATGTCTATACTGAACCACACGATTTGTTTGATGTAAAAAAGAAAGCTGAAGCACAAGGAATAGTTTTTAGTAGAGCAGAACTTATTCAACGACCAATAACCATGGTTACGTTGGACGAGACACAAGGAGAAAAACTCATGTCGTTACTTGAATTGCTTGAAGATCAAGATGACGTCGATGCTGTATACATGAATGCATGAGTAAACGACAACGATTCGTTGCAACTTCACTTTTATTATCCTTTGGTTTTGTCTTCGTAGTATATTCAAACTTTGAACAAAGCTTGATACCAATTATTCTGTTAACGCTTGCAACGCTGTTGTTGTTTGTGTGGTCCCTGAAAGATGGTCTTGGTAAAAACGCGACGTTGTTAACTCTTATTTTGCCCATGATGTTTACCCTGGGAGTTGGACTGTTTTGGTTTCTACTTCCAACAACGATTTGGGCACGACTACCAATCATTTTCTTGTATGGCTTTGGATTATATTCATTGTGTTTAACCAGTAACATCTTTACCGTTTCAGCAGTACGTACTATTGCGCTTGTACGGTCTGCAAAAAGTGTTGGCTTTGTCTTAACACTGTTTACATCGTTTCTTCTGTTTGATGCTGTGATTTCAGTTAAAAACGGTCCAATCATTCCGTTCTTTATCGTCCTTCTTATTAGTTTTCTTCTGTATCTGCCTAACTTGTGGGTAACAAAACTTGATTCAACACTGGACAAAAAAATGGTTACACATTCAGCCGCACTCGCATTTTTGACAGCAAGTATTTATTTGTTTCTGTTTTTCTGGCCGGTGACAGTGGTCATTGGTTCAATTTTCTTAACCGTTTCTATTTACGTGATCCTTGGTTTAGCTCAATCGTACTGGGATGGGCACCTGTTTTCAGCCACAATTCGAGAGTACCTGATTGTGGGTATTATCGTCTTTATAGCCATGATTATCGCCACAAACTGGCGAGGCTAATTAGCTTCAAATTATTTATTAAAAACTATATTTTTTAGCCTTAACCAGGCGAAGTAGAGGAGGAGTGTAGTAAAATTATGGGTGTATTATGGGCATTGTTTTCACGGGAAGAGAGGATTCTTTTCACGTTATGAGATATTGCGACGCAAACAGAGTACGCCAATAAACTTGTTTGTGAGCTTGGAGAGAAGTGAGGTTGGCGTTTAAGCGACAAACAGAACTATTTCTTCTTGTGTCTTCCTCCGAGAAGATGTCTGCCATATATGGTAAATGATACACTTTGATACACTAACTTGTTCAGATTTATAATGTCGCACAATATAACTTTTACGACGCATAAGGATAGTGAGAGAAGTGTGGGTTAAGCCGCCCCGAATCTTTTGTGCCAGTATTGGTATTAATGCTTACGAATATGTGTACACAATCGATTTTGACCATAAACGCTCCCTTTAAATATGTGTCTCAAATGTCCTTAAACCGAACTGAAACCGAATAGATTTTACGGTTTGTGGCTGATTTGAAGCTATTTTTATCACTGTTTTAAATGACTGCTTTTAGGCCAATGACTACATACTCGTCTTTACTGTCAGACAGGCCTTAAATCGCATTTTGTGAGGTCTGATTTAGCCTCAATTTATTGATCATTTGAAACACTTGCAAAGGCTTCATAATAGTCAGTTTTTAAGGCTATTTTTGTATCTTTGGCGTTTCAAGTGGTCTTACATGTATTTCGTTTCTTTTTTTAGATAAAAGAGGAGTCGCATAAAAAGATTTTTTATAATCAAAAATCATCAAATTATGTATTTTGGCGTTTTTGTCCTCCCTCGCATTTTTATTTTTGTTGTGTCGCACAATGTTGACATTTTAATTTCTTCTCTTTACATTGAATGTATGTCATCCTCCCCTGCCCTAGACCTTGAACCGCGTCCTATCACTCAACTTGAGCACAAAATAAACAGCTATTTAGATTATTTATTGGTTGAGCGTGGAAGCTCTCCCCTCACGGTTCGAAACTACCGTCATTACTTAACTCGTTTTTCTGAGTGGGCACTCGCTCATTCTCTCGGTGAAGTTGAGGCTATTGACCCTGAAATTATTCACCAGTATCGCCTCTTCTTGGCCAATTTAACCGATGGAAAGGGCGGTGTTCTTGCAAAAAAGACACAGGGCTACCATGTCATTGCTATCCGGTCCTTTTTAAAGTGGTTAACTAAAAACGATGCACATGTGATGTCTGCCGACAAAATTGAACTACCAAAGGTTTCCGAGCGAACCGTTACCTTCATGACTCGCGACCAAGTTGATCAACTCCTTTCAGCACCAACCTTAACCTCTCTTGCTGGAAAGCGTGACAAGGCGATTCTTGAATTACTGTTTAGTACTGGCCTTCGTGTCTCAGAAGTAACTCGCTTAAACCTTGATAAGGTTGATTTGGAACGACGTGAATTTGGAGTTGTGGGTAAGGGTGGCAAAGCACGGGTAGTCTTTTTGTCAGAACGAGCTGCTGATTGGTTACATCAATACATTGCAGCCAGAAGCGATCATTTTGAACCACTGTTTATTCGACACAAGGGAAAGGTCGACCCGTCAGCAAGTAACGATCAAATGAGACTTACCCCACGTTCTATTCAACGAATGGTTAAAAAGTATGCATCGAAAATGAAAATCCCAGTAATCGTCACACCACACACACTTCGCCATTCGTTTGCATCTGATTTATTGGTAGCAGGTGCTGACATTCGAAGCGTTCAAGAAATGCTTGGGCATAAAAATATTGCCACTACACAGATTTACACTCACGTAACAAATAAACATTTGAAAGATGTTCATGAGGCCTTTCATGGGCGTGGACATTAGTCTATAATCGGGCCATGGAACGGGAACGGGTAACAATTTCAGCTCGTGAGAAAGCACATCGCAATGAAGTGGCAAATGCGGCCAATCATGTTAAAGAATTAAACGGTGCTTTGATCCTTTTTGAAAACTCCAATTATGATCTCACGACAGATGATGCAGATTTTATTTTTGAAACAATTGGTGAAGATATTTTGAATCGAGTTGGTATTGCACATATTCTTCATGGCATGGAAATGGATGGTGATGGAACCGGAGTTCGTATGCATGAGATTAGCTATGACAAATATGATGAGTCCTGTGTTCTTTTATATCGTGAAGTAATTAAGCAGTGTGTGATCCATCGGTATTACCCAGCGAGCGTTACCTTTGAAGACGTACAGAGATCTCTGTATGAAGAATATGAACTAAACACCACCGGAATGACTCCAAAGAATGTTCCTCAGATCCATTAAAGAAGGGCACATACAAAATGTATATGCCCCAAAAAAACTTCTTACAGTATCTTGATACAATGCCTGTTTGATCGCCAGGCAACTGTCGACATGCCAAAAGATGGCTGTGTTTTCAAAACATACCACCATTTGAACGGAAGTTCGTATGGATTTTCAATCCGTTTCAGTTTGTACCTTCCCGGCGGGAATGGAACGGTTACATACTCTTTTTTCGAACAGTCGATAAGACGAATTGTTACGAGAACTTCCACTTCAATTTCATGCGGCGGTGGAGTATCTGAACCAGAACCTTGTGTGAAATCGATATCCATTACAGTATCCCCTTCAACGGTTAAAAGCACTTCCCTATTATAGACTATGAGTCCCTTGAGTTCAATTTGAACTGAGAAACTCTCTTTACAAGTCCTTCGGTATAACCTTGAGACTTATGAATTCAAGCTCGATCTCAAATGTATTTGCCGGATTTTGGTAGTCATTAAAGACCAATGTGACTGACTTGTTTGGGTTCAATTTGAGCCAACCACTGGGCCGTGACGTTGTGGTAATATCCTCAGTTTTAATCATCACCCCCATCTGCATAACACGGATAATGCGGGTTAAGCTTTCGACTGAAAGTAATACCTTTTCACCTCGAACGACTTCAAACTTTCCATGATTATCATCGAGTTTTGACGTTGGTATTCGATACTGGATGTTTAATTCACTTCTCGTGAGGATGCTCCAGCCTGGAAACTCAACGATTGGACGTTTTTGTAACACAACAAACTCCTTTTTTAAATAACTACACGGATTGTACTTCTTTTTGGGATGGAAGCAAGTTTTTTTTAAGCCTTTGGAGCCTCTTCCACCATGTCTGGGGTACCGGTCACGGCAGTTACTGCCGCAATATGATCAGTCTTGTCAGCAAATCTCATGAGAATGACTCCTTGGGTACTTCGACCCATGTGTGGAATATCTTTGAGGGACATATTAATGACCTGCCCAAACTTAGAAGTCATAATGATTTGATCAGTTTCCTTCTCCATAACCATAATGGCACTGGCAAGTTTTCCGGTCTTGGCTCCAACAACAACTGCTCGTACTCCTTTACCTCCACGTTTCTGGAGTGGGAAGAGTTCAATCTTTGATTGTTTCCCAAGTCCGTTTTCAGAAACAGTTAACACGGTGTGAGTGCCCTTAATTGCTGATGGGAATACTTCAAGTCCAATGACTGCATCATCCCCAACAAGGTTAATACCTCTGACACCAGTTGTAGCTCTTCCCATTGGTCGTACATCACTTTCAGCAAATCGAATTGATTGTCCGTTGCGAGTTAACATTAAGACATCATCTTTTCCACTGGTTGGTCGAACCTGAACTAATGCGTCCCCATTGGTTAATTTAATTGCAATCAAGCCATTTGATCGCAAATTTTCAAACTCAGAGAGTGCACTCTTTTTCACAACTCCCTGTGACGTTGCCATGATTAAGTGTTTTACCTCAGTCTTGTCGAGTGGAAGAATAGACATAATCTCCTCCCCTGCTTCAAGGTTAATGATGTTAACTAATGCCTGGCCCTTTGCGGTTCTTCCACTTTCTGGAATCTCCCAAGCCTTTGCTCCAAAGACTCGTCCTTTATTGGTAAAGAACATCAATTGATCATGGGTTGTTGCAGAAATTAAGAACTTAATTTCATCCTCATCCTTTGTTGTCATTCCAATGACACCTTTTCCACCTCTACCTTGTGCCTTGTATGTGCTCTTTGGAACTCTTTTAATGTATCCAGTTTTGGTAACGGTAATTAAGGTATCTTCCTTTGGTGTTAAGTCTTCTTCACTAAACTCACCAAGTTTTGATTTAAAGATTCGTGTTCTTCGCTTGTCTACATATTTTTCAAGCAAGATGCCAAGCTCTTCAACAATTATTCCAAGTGGCTTTTGTGGATCTTTCAAAATAGCAATCAATCGATCAACTGTTTCCATGATCTCTTTGTATTCAGCTTCAATCTTTTCTCGCTCAAGAGCAGCAAGACGCCTCAGTTGCATATCAAGAATTGCAGTTGCTTGAATTTCACTGAAGCCAAACTTTGAAATCAAATTTGTCTTTGCTTCATCTTGAGTTCGTGAAGCACGAATTGTTGCAATGACTTCATCAAGGTGGTCCAAGGCTATCTTTAATCCTTCTAAAATGTGTGCGCGTTTCTTTGCACTGGTTAATTCAAAGATAGTACGGCGCAAAATTACTCGTTGTCGGTGTTTTACGTATTCAGTCACAACGGTCTTTAAGTTAACGGTTTGTGGAGTACCATCAACCAAAGCCACAAAGTTAGCTGGGAAGGTACTTTGTAATTTGGTGTGCTTGTAGAGGTTATTTAATACGCTCTTTGGTTTTGCATCACGCTTTAATTCAATGACGACACTCATACCCTGTTTGTCACTTTCATCACGAAGTGCAGCAATACCAACAATCTTTTTGTCACGAACAAGATCAGCAATGTTTGAAACCAATACTGCTTTGTTTACCTGATATGGAAGTTCAGTAATTTCAATGATTGTTCTTCCCTTCTTTCCATCTTTAATTTCAGCAATTCCACGGACAACTATTCGTCCTCTTCCTGTTGCATACACATCAATTAAAGAGTTTGCATCATAGATTGCGCCCCCAGTTGGAAAGTCTGGTCCAGGAATGTGGCCAACAAGCTCTTGCAAGGTAATATCACTTTCAAATGTTGCAGACAATTTGTGAAGATCTTCCTCAGTTAAGTCTTCTCCACTTCCTGCAGCGATCTTGTCGATTTTTCCGATGAAATAAGCTGCTTCTTGTTCAACTACTTCTTGGCTAATAACTGCTCTCCCCTTCTTAATGGTATCAATGGCCGCAGCAACAACTTCTTTTAAGTTGTGTGGGGGAATCTTTGTTGCCATACCAACGGCAATACCTTCTGAACCCATCAATAATAAGTTTGGTAGGAGTGCTGGAAGGTATGAAGGCTCTTTTAAGGTTGCATCAAAGTTATCTGTGTAGTCGACAGTTTGTTTGTCGATATCAACAAGCATACTTTCAGCAATCTTTGCCAATCTCATTTCTGTGTAACGCATAGCAGCTGGCGGGTCACCGTCCACACTTCCATAGTTACCTTGTCCATCAACAAGTGGATATCGCATTGAGAAGTCTTGTGCTAAACGTACTGCAGCTTCATAGACTGGAACGTCACCATGAGGATGATATTTACCAAGTACTTCTCCAACAACTGTTGCACTTTTTCGATATGGAGAACCTGCACCCATTCCCATCTGATGCATAGCAAACAAAATACGTCGATGTACTGGTTTTAATCCGTCTCTGACGTCTGGAAGTGCGCGTGCGACGATAACACTCATCGCATAATCGAGGTAGCTCTTAGAGAGCTCTGTGGTGATTTCTACTTGAATAATTTTTCCAATGTCCATACAAAAAAAAGAGGCTAACAACTGGCATTGTAGCCTCTTTTAAACCGTAACACAAGAGTTTTTAGTACTTCATCATTCCCCTGCTTGTTGCTTTCGGTGTTGCAGCTCGAGGAGATGTGGTTGGATAGGTAACTTGATCACGATATGTTGGTTCATTCGTAGGTACAGTAAGGCGCATAGCATTACTGGTTTTAACTGAATTGTTTGTGTTTGCGACGACGATAATTGGAACCATCAAAGCAAATACTGCCATAATCGCAAGCGGCATCATTGGACCTGAATGTAGTGGTTGGATTTTTGCCATTTCGTAACGTCACCCCCTTATACATTCATTCTGCAGTAATTTTAAGTCAGATGCAACTTGTATAAAAAAGCACACAGAAATCTGTGTGCTCAATATTGTTACTTGGTTTTTTTACCCTTCTTTTCTTTCTTAACTTTCCCAGTCGGAATATCCGTACGGACTTCCTTCAACGCTGTTGATACTTCAACTGGAATTGTATCGATAATTTCATCGACCATTCCAAGTTCCAGTGCAAATTTTGCAGGAATCATTCGTTCTTCAGCCGCAAGTTCCATGAGTACTTTTTCGCTAATGCCTGTTCGTTTGGACACGAACCGTAGTACAACTAGCTCCTTTTCAACAATGTATTCGGGTACCCATTTCTTTCCATTAATCAGGGCGTTTAGCATGTTATTCCCAATTTGCTGTGATCCCCAATGAAAGAGAACATTCGCTCCTGAGAGAATTTCTCTTTTGTGGCATGCTTGCAGAATGTTAAAGCCGTTTGAATACGCTTTACCCAGTACTAGCCCACGAAAGATGAGTCCGCTTTCAACCATCGTTGCTCTGATTGATGAAAATACGGCATTGTCTCCCCCGTTACTATCAATCAGAAGTATTGCATCCTTTTTTGATGCCCGCTTAATTTTCCATATGCATTCGTTAACCACTTCACCGAGTGGTTCAAGGAATTCACCAAAGATCGGAACATAGCCGCCTTCAGCCATTAACAATGCGTTATCACGAAACTTCACATAATCAACAATCACGATTCTCTCCTCTACAATTTCTTTAACAAACGGTGAAGCATACCTATTATTATGGGGAAATACAAGGGCACTAAAAAATCCCAGAAGTATATATAACTTCTGGGACTTATGCTGGGACTAACGGAAAAATTCTTTGACTTTTAACTTTAGATCGTCGAGTTTGGTGAATCTTTCCTGCGGTGAATCTTGATATCGATATCGAGCTCCTGCCGTTTCTCTTGATACAAGACAGAGAATGTAGCCGGTTCCATTTGGATCTGGCGCGATACATATACTCTCTCCGTTCTTCAAGTCGATATACAAAGCTTCACCTGGACCAGCGTCAGCCATGCCTTCTGGAACACTTCTTACGTCTTCCTTGATCTCTGGAATGGTTAGTGTGAGCAAACTCACAAGTTTTCCAATAAGGCTTTCCGACTGTGGAATAAGAAACATGTGTCTATCCTCCAGACAACTAATTGGAATGTGAATATATCATTATGGGGCTGTCATGTCAAGCATAGGCAACAAAAAAAGCGGACCTTTTGGGTCCGCCATGCCAGTTTCTAGGACTGGGTGATAGAAAGCACTCTGTTGGTACACTTGGGATGTTGTCTCCGGTGCACACTCCATAACTCCTCAAAGGCCTTTGCCCTGTCACCTAAATCGATATCATCATAAAAGGCAGTATGATTGTAACCACAACTGCATTTTGCATTAAGGATGGTGATTCCAAGGTTGTTGGGTTTCTCTATACCAAAATCAGCTTGTTCCTCATTGTCTTCAACAAGTACTTGTCGCCAGACAGCTTCGCTCTTGACGAGCAGTACACGGAAATTACAATGCTCAATCGAGGTGACCATCTTGATGGTATTCATTGCTCGTTTTACGTCCAGGGATGTTTTCACTTCAGCTAAAAGTGTTGCAGCGGCATCTGTGAGCTTTTTAAGCTCTTCATCCGTTACTGCTACCCAACCATGCGAGTGGTCTGTTCCACACTCCACAATTGCAAACCATTTATTGGCCGGGTTATGGATATATTCAAACAACAATGGCCAATGCTGAAAATGTGTGTCAGGGCGTCTATTGTTTGAAAGGGCATTCATCTCAGCTTCAAGAAAGCGTTCCAGAATATCTTGATCTGGATCACCGTATTTCAACTGAAAAGCGATTCCTTCTCGTATTTTATCGGCTCTAGGTTCACTTCTTGTTGAAAGAACCATGACGATCTGATGCTCTGAATTAAACAGAATCGAACCCAAGTTGTTTGGGTGAGTAAAGATCCAATTCCCGGCCCCATATGATTCCTTCGTCCATTCTTGTGCGAACGGAATCGTTGTCTTGGAAATATCAAATACTGGTTTATTTCCCATCGATAATCCCCTTATCTAACTTGAATGTGGAAAATCAGACAGTAATATATCATTTTTTGGCCTAAAAATCAAATATTACAGGGTAGTATGTACTACCGTTTGAAGATAATTGCATTTGGGAGAGCTCGCCCAGGGCCAACCTTGTACCCACCAAACCAAAGGGCTGATGACCCTCCCCCATCGAGGTTTACGGCTGCGTCAGCTCCAAGGCTTTTAAAGACATGTGCAAACTCATTCATAGATACACTTCTTGAAATGACTAAATAGATGACGTTTCCGCGGCTACCGATGCCTCCTTTTGTCCCCTTTGATTTTTGTTTGTCAGAGAGTGGATAGTCATTAGCGATAACTTGTCCTCCTGAAACAAGCCCAGGAGCATTTACAATTCCTGCTGTTAAGCCCCCACCGAAACTCTTGGCATCACGCATGAAGTGTGACCCTCCCCCATCTCGATAGAAGATGGCTCGATCATTCCAAAACAAATTTCCTTGGTTCATCCATTTTGAAAGTCTGCTGTTCCACACAGGAAAATCGAATGAATTTTTCTTTGACGCACAATCTGCATAGTCTGGTGGACAAAAATAGGTACCGTTGATACCTGCAAACCCACCGTTTTTAGAAATATATTCAGCAAGTGGCATCGCAGGACAATCGTTTGGACAATCACTGTCTGAGGCGGTGTCAGTTACCATTGTTGCTGCAGACATATCAATGGAAATGACATCACTTACAAAGTCACCTACTTCTGTGTGTACTGTTATTCGTGAATATCCACTGCCTGGTGGGCCAGATACTGGCTTTGGTGTCGGAGCTGGGGTCTTCGTTGGAACTGGCGTTAATGACGGTGTCGCTGTTGGCGTTACTGTAGGGGTCGGAGTTGGCGTTTCAGTTGGAGTTGGTTCAGGTGTTGCACTTGCTGTTGGGACTGGAGTTTCAGTTACGATTGGAATAACAGTTGCCTGAAGGCTTGTTTCTCTAATTGTTGATGTGAGAATTACACCAGCAACTGCTACAAAAAGAACTCCCCCAAGAATTGCAAAAATATGAGTGAAACCTGAAGATTTAGTTAGCACAATTAGTTCTCTGGAATAACAACAGCCGCAATAACATATGCGACGAGTCCAGGAACAAAACCAGTGAAGGCAACGATTAATAACCAAGCAAGTCTCAAGAGTGTTGAATCAACTCCTATGTATGCTGCAACTCCGCCCATGACACCAGTTAACACTTTGTCTGTGGAACTTCGTGTGAGTTTCTTTACTGTTGCTTTAGCGGCCATAGGTACATATAACCAAACATTGGTACTCTGCGTCAAGTGGTAATTCTGGCACTTATCCCATCAACTCATGTAATACATTCATTTAAAGATATACTTAAAACAGCTCTCTCCCCCTTTTTGACAAAAAGCGAAGCTAAGTCAACCTCGTAGAATATGACCCATAGCTTGACAATTCAACTCTTCCGGGGTATAATTATTAAATATCCTCAGAGTAGACATAAGGAGAATTAAGATGTTCGACAAGATTGACGGTGAAGTTAAGCAGCATACCTATCGGTCTGCACAAGTTACAGAAGTCTTTTTGGAACTGCCTCGAGAGGCATGTCATGATCTTGAAGAACAACTAGCTGCGGCTGCAGGCAAACGGCCGGACAACCACGTCGTGTACGAGGTGAAGCAGGAAGGTTGGGGGGCAGACGGCCCGCAAGAGAACACCACCTATATCTCATGCAGCGACCTGACTGTTCGCTTTGGCCGTGGAATTATCCAAGAACGCTGGTAGATTTTCTACCACGTTTATCGCAGAACAACCGCCTCAATTAATGGGGCGGTTTTTTTCTTTACCACAAACGAACGTTTCGTCAATTTCAACATCATCTTTCAGAAAAGTTCTACCAGTCACAACCATCAATATCCTATAAACTTGACAAAATGACCGTTTTTTGCTATATTTTATTTATAGTTAAGTTCAAATCTGAGTAGAAAGAAGCTCAAATGGGTATTGATGACTTCGAACGTGCAACTCAATTCCGTAATGCTGTTGTTGAGCATGGTGTAGGCTGGAGCTACAGCGATAAAGAACCAGAAAATTTCTTTTTCGACCTGAACTCAGGCCAGATTTACTCCAAGCGCGACGCGGAAAGTGTCATGAAAGTTGTTCAACTCGCGCGTGAAGCTGCAGCATCCGCAAATTATGGAGATCATATTGCACTGCTTTCTCTTGTTGCAGATCGCTCTGAACTGGGCCGTAACAGTGTTTATTGGCATCGCCCATATCATGTTCGTGCAATCGATGATCCGAAAGTATGGATCTCTCTAAAGGACTGGCTCAAAGAGCATGGGCAAGACCCAGACTCGGTTTACTCATCCGAATAGCTCGCTTTCTGATCAAGTCGGTAAAGTAAACGTCATTGAAAAACCTCACTCGTTAACAACAGTGGGGTTTTATTTTGTTTAAATGCTAATTTGCCAAGTATGTTTTGCGTAACCTAGGGAAAACTGATGCTTTAGATTCGTTTACTGTGGTAATAAATAACCGCCCCATTAATTGAGGCGGTTGCTTCGTAGTTAACTCAGACGGTGAAGTCACTACACGAAATATAGGTGATATTGTCCTGGGGTCCATTGGAACCCCAACCACGTTGCTTCAATTCGTATTCCGTGTGGTTGTCAGGCCATTTGCCTGCAGCCGCAGCTAGTTGTTCTTCAAGATCGTGACATGCCTCTCGAGGCAACTCCAAGAAGACATCTACGACCTGCGCCGTACGGTAAGGAAACTGCTTGATCTCACCACGAATCTTATCGTACATCTTAAGTTTCTCCCGATATCAACATAGCGGATACTTATTTACTTTATCATAGAAATGACAAATAACCAAATTATGGGATGTGTGATAATCTATCTTTTTAGCTGAGGAACCTATTCTTTATTTCAGTTGTGGTTCTGCTGTTTCCTTAAGACGAACAACAACAGGACGAAGCATGAGTACTCCAAGAGAAGCAATTTTATACCCCACACTTGCAACAAATCCCATTAAAAACAAATGTGCTGCTATGTTTGCTGAGTCATTAACGACCTTTGCTGGAATAATTTCTTGCTCCATAGCAGTGCCTGCTGGTAGTGTCACGTCTTTGGGTAGTTGGCTTGCAACAATTTTACTTAAGTCTATGGAGATTCCTGGGAAAGAAAAAAGATGAGCTGGCTCAGCTTGTTTTGCAAAAACCTGATACACAAACATTAAGGCAATCAAAATAATGGCAACACCTGACACAAGCAAACTGTATCCTGTTACTTTTTCACTCATACTGACAAAATAATACCATTTTTTTGTTTCAAACTGTGAGAAAATTTTCTAAAGATAAATATATAGACTAGAAAAGACCAAAATCATGTGTTAATATACCGTCCGTCTGTCTTTTGTATCTACCTGTAATGACTACGAAAGAGAGTGTACCTTGAAGAAGACAATTGTAATTTTGGTTCTGGCACTACTGACTACAGCAAGTGTGCTGCAGGCAAGTTCAAGTTTCAACGAGTCCTTTAATGGTGGGTTTAACCGAACCTGGTACTTCATGAACTATGAAGATGACAGTGGTACCCCCAACCGGCATCCTGGTGTCGCCTGTGGTGTAGATGCATGTGCAAAAGTAGTTGGAAACGCACTAGAAGTTTCCATATACCCGTCAACTACAGCAGGTGTCTATACCGGTACTGATGTTTCAGAGGTGAATTTAAACCAAGCTGATCCAACAGAAACTGGTCCCTGGAACCCTGAAGTGGATGATCCAGTTGTACTGGAAGCTCGTGTTAAGTGGAGCGGCAACTTTAATCCAGATGGATCTGGTGCAGTTGGTACATCAGGTGTTGTTCTTTGGAATTCAGCAGTGAGTCCATTTGGACCATACCCCTCATATGACCAAATTGGTTTTGAGTGGGCTGACAACACAATTCTTGGTGGCTATCTGGCAGGTTTCACCGCGTCGGCAGTTGTCGACCTGAACCCATTCTATGTTGTACGTCCAGCGAGCATAAACCTCCAGCAATGGAATATCGTGAAACTTGTTTGGTCAGTAAACGCCAGTGGACAGCAAAGTGTTGGATACTATGTAAATGGTTCCTTTATTGGAACTACTGTCCTGCCTGTCCCGTTACATAATCTTTCAGTTGAGATTTGGAATGACAATCAGCAGCCTGGGTTTGCAGGATTTACCTATCCGAGCCCGGCGGCTACTCAATCGATATTCTTTGATTGGGTGAAAGTAACCGAGTAGTTTCGTTTTAAAAAAGACAGACGGTTTGGGGAAGCACATGCTTCCCCATTTTTTTGTGCCATAAAAATAGAGGTTGAGCCCATGAACCACCCCATAATTGATTTTTGAGTGATTTTGAGCTATACTGCTTTTCTCATTTTAGTTAGGAGAAACAGATGAAGTTGCGTCTATTTGCACTTTGTATGTTAATTTTTGTAACCATCCTGATGGCTGCTTGCAGCCTACTAATTCAGGATGCCAATCAAATAGAATCAAACCCGGTCGTCACCGTGGATGCGGAGCTCATGCAACTGATTCAAAATCAGATGAATGCCACTCCTCTCCCTAAGCCTAGTCTTGAAACTGGTGGCTTTTTCTATTATGAAAGTGATGCTCCTGCCGGTTTTGATCCAATTTTCGCCGTTTGCAACGGACAGGCTCTCCAACTGACTCGCGATGGAGATGGGTGGAAGGCTGACAAAGTTGGCATGGATATGGTTAAAGCTCTTAAGTTGAATGATACCGGTCAACGGTCAGATGACATGCGCTATATGTACATTCCACGTCTTGGGGAGATACACCTTCTTGATGATCGTAGAATCCCCCATCGAGTGATTAATTTCGGTGGAGAGTACAACCCAGAGTATTGGATCTGGGCATGGAACAGTTTGATGTTCATCAAGAATTGTAATCTGACTGTTTTTTCAGTCAGTATTGGTGGAACGTCAAAATATCAACGTTTTAAGTTTTAAAATATGCCGGGGCTAAGACCCCGGCATTTGTGTTGTTTTACCTCTTGTAATATTTCATTTCATTTAATCAATATTTCTTTTAATATCTACAATAAAATGAATTCTACTTGTGCTAGCAGATTTGTCTTTTGAAGAACTCTCAAGTTTCCCCTCAACAACTTGAATCCTCAAGCCTCCACCTTTACCTGAACTTTTTTCGTTTGAGACTTCGACAGCAAGGTCAAAACTCACTACTTTCTGTTGTTGATATATGGCAAATGTCCCATCGCTGTTAGAGTTCGCCTTAGAAATACCACGCTTAATACTGGTAAGAGTGGTTGCGATGAAATCTTCTAAATCCATATCTTTTGGGAATTATAGTTTTGTTTCCAGTTAATATCAACGATTTGTGTTTTTTGTGACTCTTCCTACAGATAGTCCCAAACTGTATTTATCACAAGGCCTGCCCTAACAAATCAGTTAGGCAAATCAGCAGATTGAGCAATATGGAGAATCTCCAATTCTAGAATTGCCTTCTATAATATATCTAGCCTTTCACACTTTCCATTTGGAAGTGAGGTCCCAAGAGTAGATTACTGTTTTGCGTACATGTATGTCGTAACATCCCTCTTGACATTCATTTCACACACTCACTATCCTGAGTGTGAAAAAGCTATGTCCCACAAAAGTGGCTATATTATAAAAACAATCGGCATTGCTCTTTTGGCCCTTCTTGCAAGTAATATCACTCCTCCAATTTTAGCTGCAACCTCACATGTTGTTATTGCTCAGATTCAGACAAGAACAACTGCAAATACTCAAGATGAATTTGTTGAGTTGTTTAATCCAACCAATGGTGCACTTACAATTGATGGTTTTAAACTAACAAGAAAAACAGCAGGAGGAACTGAACACACCTTAGTTGCAAGTATGTCTGGTGTTATTCCAGCCCGTTCATCACTTCTTGTTGCTCACCCTAATTATTCAGGAGTGGTCACAAAAGACGTTACCTATTCTTCTACTTCGTCAGCCACTGGCAATATTGCAGTGGACAACAGAGTAACTCTGTATGACATTTCAAATGGTGTAATTGATGAAGTGGGAATGGGAAACGCAACAGATAGTGCCGGTATTTCAGCACCGAACCCAGCAACTAATGGCAGTATTGTTCGAAAGCTTGATGAACTCTCTGGCCGTGGTGTTGATACTGATAACGACGCAAATGATTTTGAGGTACTCACCGTTTCAGATCCACACAATCTGTTGTTTGTTATTCAAACCCCAACCCCAACAGCATCTCCTTCATCAACGCCGACCTCGACACCAACAGCCACCCCAACCGCTACTGCCACTGCCACACCGGTTGAAATAGCAACTCCATCGCCAACAGCTACTGCTACAGCAACACCAACACCAACACCAACACCAACTGTTTCACCTACACCTAGCCCTACCCCTACTCTTACCCCAAAGCCAACGAGGAAACCGTATGAGAGAGACGATGATGATGATGACGATTTTGAACATGTCTTAGGTGCTTTTCATTTTTCCAACCGAAAAGTTACCTGTGAAGTTTCATACAAGAAGATTCATCGAAGATGGTTTACTTGGTTTCTTCCGATCGTGAAGTGTACAAGAAGATAAAGAGATGAGTTTATTCTCTTAAGACTTCTTTTCAAAGCTTTCAATGTCAGACAATACTTCTTTTGTATGAGTTAGTGGGTTTACCTTCTCATATACCTTTTGTACCACACCACTTTCATCAATTAAGAAAGAGGAACGATTAATTCCCATATACTCTCGTCCCATGAATTTTTTCTTGCTCCAAACGCCATAGTCTGCAACTGTTTTCTTTTCAGTGTCAGCAAGAAGTGTAAACGGAAGGGCATGTTTTTGTGCGAACTTTTTGTGTGAAGCAACTGAATCAACACTAATCCCAACGATCTGTGCATTCTTTTCTGCAAACTGCTCTGATGCATCTCTGAAACTACATGCCTCAATGGTGCAGCCTGGAGTGTCGTCTTTTGGATAGAAATAAATGAGTAACCACTTTCCACTAAACTCAGACAATGTGTGATGGAGATTATTCTCATCAGGTAAATTAAATTCTGGAGCACTCTGTCCTACTTGTATCATTGTAGCCACTATATCACAGTATATAGATATCCTGTCTCATTTTACTTTGTCCTACCTTTTTACCCTTCCCGTTTTTAATTGCTTCAAGTGGTGCACAATGCCTACATCCTTCACTATTGCCTGATTGGCAGGTAAAGTGTGCAAGTTGACGAGCGAGTTTCATTCGTCTGGCGATAGACATAATTTCATCAGCAGCTCTTGTTGTTTCTGGTAGTGGTTTCTCAAGGGGAACATCACTTTTTTGTAAGTACCAGTATGAGGCTCCTGTTACTTCACGGTTTTGAGTATTTTTAACAAGCAGATGATAAATAGGGAGCTGAAGAGAGTCATCATCCTCTTCTCTCTTTCCTGTTTTAAAGTCCAAAATGTGAACGCTATCTGTTTCTTCTTTGTAAATAAGCCAATCAATTTTTCCACACAAAATAAAACCTTCTGCTTCATTAAACCAATAATGAGGAAGCTCTTCTTTAATCTTAATTGCTTTCTCAAGAAGTGGACCAGGGTGCGCCATAATTCGCTCAATCATTGCAACTCCTAAGTCTTTGTATTGTTTCTCTTCAACTGGACTTTTAAACCCTCCCCGTTCTCCTGTTACCTCACTCCACAATGAATGAAATTTACTAATGAGTGGCGTGTCCATTCGAGTTTCCGCTGGAAGAGCTGAGATTGAATCAATGGTGTCATGCACAACTTGACCTAAGGTAAGTGGTGCCGTTACTTGTGTAATCTTGTTTCCAGTCAACGGATCTTTATATACCGCTCGCAAAAAATACAGTCGTGGACAGGTAATAAAATCTTTGAGAGATGAGTGGGATAACCACACTGCGCTAAATTTATCATTCTTCATACTGCATGCATTGTAACATTAGCCGTAAAACAAGTTGACTGCAGGACGCCTCTTTTGCTAGAGTGTCGACAACTACGTATGAGTTTTCTTCGCAAAAACGCACTCTATATCGCTTGGACACAAGCACTTGTCGCAACCTTGGGAAGCTTATATTTCAGTGAAGTCATGCACTTTACACCTTGTATGTTGTGTTGGTATCAAAGAATTGCCATGTACCCACAAGTACTTCTCTTGGGAGCAGGCATTGTAAAAAGAGATAAAAATGTCATTGTGTATTCACTCCCCTTGGCTGTGATTGGGTTTTTAATTTCTATCTATCATAATCTTTTGTACTATAAAATTCTTCCAGAAGCCGCGGCCCCCTGCACTGCAGGAGTAAGTTGTACCACAAAGTTTTTTGCATGGTTCGGGTTTATTACAATCCCCTTCTTGTCACTCACGGCTTTCACCGTTATTATTGTGTGTCTTGTTCTTTTTATGAAAAACAAGAAAGCAGCTGACATAGACCAAACTCATGAATAACGAAACAAAAGCATTACTCGGAATTGGAATAGTAACGATTCTTGTAGTTGTCGTTGGTTCACTCTTCTTTACCACAAGTACTCCACAAACAAAGACTACAGCCACACCAACTGATGCAAAACTACTTCTATCAGACAATGTGTATAAGCGTGGTCCAGATGAAGCAAAAGTTGTTATCGTTGAATTTGCAGATTTCCAGTGTCCAGCTTGTGGTGCAGCTCATCCTATTACGAAAAAAGTTCAACAAGACTATACCGACAAGATTCAAATGGTGTTCAGGCACTTCCCGCTTCCACAACACAAAAATGCAATGGACGCAGCTCGAGCAGCTGAAGCAGCTGGTGCACAAGGAAAGTTTTGGGAAATGCATGACGTGTTGTATGAAAAACAAGACGCATGGTCAGAAAAATCAAATGCAGTCGACATCTTTGTTGGCTACGCGAAAGATTTAGGCCTAAACACTGATCAATTTAAGAAAGATCTTGTTGAACACAAATTTGATGATGTGATTAACAAAGGATTACTTGATGGAAATGCCGCAGGGGTAAACTCAACTCCAACATTCTTTATGAATGGGGTAAAACAAGTTGGTATTCCAAGTTACGCAGAATTCAAATCATTAATTGACACAGCACTCGCCAAGTGAACCCTCCTTCCATTCTCTCCGGACCTGTCGCATATCTTGACCTTGAAACAACAGGACTTGATCCTCGACGTAATCGTATTATTGAGATTGGTATTGTGTATGTGAAAGATGGTGAGGTAACCAAACACCAATGGTTTGTCGATCCTGGCACCGAGTTACCACCGGAGATTGTTCGTTTTACTGGTATTACCCCAGCCGACATTGAAGGAGCTCCACACTTTTCAACCATAGCCGACGAGTTGTATGAGTTACTTGAAGGAGCAACGATCGTTGCACACAACGCTCGATTTGATGTCGGCTTTTTAACTGAATCATTTGCACGAGAAGGATTTTCCTTTCGTCCAAAACAATTGTGTACGGTAGCACTTTCTCGTGCACTTATTCCAAACTTGACGAGAGCCAATCTTGATGCTGTTTTGTCAGCTCTTTCCATACCCTCAGTTGATCGACACAGAGCTCTGCCTGATGCAGAGGCAGTCTTTGATGTCTGCAAGGCTCTTTCCCCTCTTTCCACGTTTCCTGAAACCGTTGAACGACTGATTAATGGTCGGTTAAGTTGCCCTCCAGGACTTACAGAAACTGACATTGCAACTCTTCCGACAAGACCAGGTGTTTACGTTTTTTTAAATAAAGAAAACACGGTCCTGTATGTTGGCAAAGCAAACAACATTCGTTCTCGTGTTCGCTCTCACTTTACTGGAGTCTTAACCGGAACTGATGCCACTGTGTGGAAAGAAATTGCATCAGTTACCTTTGAAGAAACAGATGGAGAAATCTCAGCGCTTCTCAAGGAATCTCAACTGGTGAAGGCGCTCATGCCACTTCACAACAAACAATTGAGAAGAAACTCACATATGTATGCAATTTTGTTTAAAGATGGTGTGGTCTACATTGAAAAGGTTCCGAACATTTTGCTCTCTGATGTTTCTTCCATTGTTGGTGTCTTTCGTTCAGTTGTTCAAGCCAAGGAGCGACTCTGGGAATTGTCGAAAGAACATATGCTCTGCCCCAAGTACTTAGGGTTAACCCATGAGAAAGGGGCCTGTTTCCATTCACAAATTGGTTTTTGTAATGGAGTATGTGCTGGTGAGGAAGATCAAGAAGTGTATAACGCACGGGTGATTGAGGCCTTAAAAAGCATTCGGGTGCCCGCTTGGCCATACCCAGATCAGGTTGTTATTCTTTCAGAGAAAAATGCTTCTGAAGAGCCAGTTAATCACCTCATCTTTAATTGGTGCTATATGGGGTTTGTTCAATCTGAAAGAAGTGAACTAGTCCCCCTGTCCTTTGATTGGGATATGTACAAAATATTGAGAAAAGCACTCCTTTTTCCAAAAAAGTGGAGAGTTAAACTAAAAACAGTTCCCCTTGAAACATTTCAAGCGGGCTCCTCGTTTTAAAAAAAGCTTTTGGGTTTATACTGCGTATATGATTGAAGTTGAACGTAAATTTAAAATAAATAAAGATCAAAAGAGTAAGATACTAAGTCTTCTCGAGAACAAACATGGCCATGCTCAATCAGTGTTTCAATCAGACATTATTTTCCTTCAGAAAATCAAATCTTTTAGACAATTCAAACGTGGAATGCCCGTCGTGAGGATTCGTACTGTTGGAGAGGAAACCAAGATGACTTGCAAGCGAGTGATAAATACTTCTGGAGACGCTGTTGAGCATGAGCTAGTTATTAGCTCAGCTAATATAATGCAAGACATTCTTAAGGAATGTAATTTTAATCAGGTTAGTTTAGTTAATAAAAGGCGAATTGAATATAAGGAAGGCGAAATAAGTATTGCTTTGGACGAAGTGGATGGCCTTGGAAGTTATTTAGAAATAGAAATATTAACAAGTGAAGACAAAATTTCTGATTCAGAGAGGCAAATTTTTGATCAAGCAAGTAAGTTTGGTTTAAAACAAGAGGACATTGAAACTAAAAAGTATGACGAACTTTTAGAGGCCGTTTCTAAACTTTGAAGGTAAACCCGTCTCTACTCCAAAACCAAAATGGTACATTCAGTTCTACAGGGGCAATATCTGAGCCTTTCAGAAAAGAACTCCATACTTTCGCGATATCCTCTCTATTAGAATTTTCACCTTCACTTTGACTGATGATACCGAGTTTAATTGAAGACTGTATCACATGTGTGTCTACTGCAATATCAATCATATCCTTATGTTGAAGAGGAACATCACATTTAGTTGTGAGAATATAACTCCAATAATTAAATAGTTTCGGTCCAGATAAATATGGGAACCCTGATTTAAATTCTCTTTGTACCGTCTGCTTTAATTTTAAAAAATCATAATCAACTGCTTCAAGCATCTCTGAAATAGACCCCCAGTTGTTATAAATTGTATTTGATATCCTATACCAATTATCTGCGTGCCTAACCGGCTGCATTGCCATTTTATACTTTAAAAGTTTTTCCTTTAAGTCAGAAATCAGTATCTTTGAAGAATAACTAATGGAAAAAATCTCACTAGTTGTTGGATCGTTAAATGTTTCTAAAGTAGCTTTCCATAGTTGCACACTATTCCTTCGATAGTTCATACACATAGGAAGTGTAAAATAAAATAATTTTCTTTCTAGATCTTCATTAGTTCTCCCGAAATTCGGACAATTATCTTCAGGCAAAGGGTAGCTGCTAATCAATCTGTTCTTGTGTGCTGAGATAAGCTTTCTGCACACATTCATTATTTCATTTCTTTTATGTCTGGTTATTTTCATTAGATCTTATCTTACATCTTTAAGTATTCCTTGAAAATTAACCAGATCTCACCTATAATACGCACAGTAACCATGATTTAGTTATGTGAGGTAGACATGAATAAGTTGCAATGTCCAAGAGTTCAAATTAGTGGTAAATATAGCCCGGATAATCAAGGCCTTTTCCTTCTTCGTAGAAGATTAGTCGATGCTGGAATAATTGTTCAGTTCCCCCGTGGTGACACAATTATTGATTATCCGTACAAGTTTGCGATTACAATACCAGAGGAGGCGGAGGTGCCATTTTACAAGACACAGATTGAGTTTTTTAGAGAAATCAGACAAAACCATATTCAGATCACATTTGATATTTATGATGATCTTGACGGATATATCGGTGAAAGTACCGGTATTGAGACGGCGTATGCTCTATCGTGCAACAAGCCAATACTCATGTTAGTGCCTCCAGAAATCTATTCTAGGATGCTGCCAAAAAGGATTCAAAATTTAATCGAGGTGCATAAAAGTCAGATTGTAATTCAAGACATTCGTGAAATGACAAACAGTGAGCTCACTGAATTTCTCCGTGACTTCCAAACCAAAGAAGTTAATTATGGCTTGAGTTACGCAGATAGGAGGACAATTTTTGCAGAAATGATCACATTATCCCGAAAGTATTTGAAAATCTGGAGGCAATACAAAATTCGATATCTTAAAAGAAAGCCCCTTTTAAAAAAAGGGGCATATTTTGTAATATATATCTCTGTTAACTACTCATTCGCTTTCTTTTACTTTCTCCTGCACCCGCTGATCTACTTCCTTAATTATCTTTGCAAACCACAAACCAAAGCACAGAGCACTCATTAAGGTGAGCCCCAGTGGTGGATCAGAAATTTCAGTACTCACCTTCAAAAACTGAGCAAACTCAACGATAGTTACGACGGCTGCAAAGAGGAGTGAGACTCTGATTCGAGTGTAAACAACGTATGAACCAATCAGCACAAGAAGAACAATACCATTGGTCAGTGCATCATTTGTTGCCAAAAATACCTGCTCCTTTGAGGCAATCGCCCCATAACTTTTGTTTAATATACCATATTCAGGTATACTGTCACCTAGTATGATGATCGACGAAGCAACAATTACCTTTACCGGTGGCCATGGAGGAACCGGTATTGTGTCGTTTGGAAAAATGACAGGAAGTGGACCTGACGGTGGAAATGGAGGCCGTGGAGGGGATGTTTTTGTGGAAGCAGCCAGTGATTTGACTCTTTTGGCTCAATTTTTAACCCAAACGGAATTTGAAGCTGAAAATGGTATCCCTGGTGGAAAAAAGAAAGCAACTGGCCGTGATGGGAAAGACTTAACCATTCTCCTTCCAGTAGGCACAACCTTGACTGAAATTGAAACCGTTCGTGAACCAGGACTTGTGACAAGTGGTGAGACGATTGATTTAGTAGAAGTTGGTCAACGAGTCATGATTTCAAAAGGTGGACGTGGTGGACGTGGAAACTTTGAGTTCCGATCCCCTCGAAGAACAACCCCTAAATTTGCACAAAATGGTCTTCCGGGAGAAAAGCGATTATTCCATATTAACTTAAAACTTATTGCTGATTTTGGCTTTGTTGGTCTTCCAAATGCTGGAAAAAGTAGTCTCTTAAACGAATTAACCAACGCCAAAGCAAAGGTAGGTAATTATGCCTTTACAACCCTTTCCCCGAACCTTGGAGTCATGGAAAAAAGTATCTTGGCTGATATTCCTGGACTTATTGAAGGCGCACACACAGGTCGAGGCTTAGGATTTAAGTTCTTAAAACACATTGAAAAAGTAAATGTCATTTTGCACTGTATTTCTGCTGAAAATGAAAATGCATGGGAAAGCTATGAAACCATTCGCACTGAACTTGCTTCATATAAAAAAGATTTAGTACAAAAGAAAGAAGTGATTGTTATCACCAAAGTTGATTTAGTTGATGAAAAGCAGGTTGCTGAAATCGTGAAGCTCTTTAAAAAGAGTGGAAAAGAAGTGTTAACTGCTTCAATCTATGACCCAGAATCAATCGCAGCTCTTAAGAAACATCTTCTAAGTCTCCGGTAAGAAGCCGGGATGTTGGCATTTCAACAACTCCTGAGAGGGACCCATACATTCCTGTTGTTTGTGTCAGTGCCTTTTGAATAATCTTCTCTTGTCTCTCCCACTTTGCGGTAAACCATTTTCTTTCCTTTTCAATCTCACCTCTCATTGATTCAAATGATTCCATGATTGACTCAATGCGATGCACAAACTCTGGAGAGGTAAAATATGAATACAAGAGCTCTACCTGTTCACTCTTTTTCTCAACTGATGCCTTTGTTGTGGCAACTTGATAGAGTTGAAAACGAAGAGCTTGAGCTAGCTCTAGCATTGACTTCGTGCTTGTTACCCACACATTGCTTCTCAAGGAAAAATGTTCAATGTCCTCTGGCAAGTTAACCGTTGCAAGGATTGCGATATCAGCTTTTGCTGCACGTTGATCTTCTTTGAGCTTTTCAATCCACCCAGGGCTCCATTTGGCATTTTTTGTTTCCCAGATCATTGTTCCAATAACAACTCCATTGCGGTCTCTCACCACATGAATTAAGTCAGCACCGCGAATACCCTTGGGTACTTCTCGAATCTCGTCTTGTGGAAAGCTTTTCTTTAATGACTCTTCGAGATTTAATTCAAGGACTTCACCTTGTGTTTGTTGGGAACCTTGTGCTGCTTTCTGTTGTGCAACGGTAAGGGCTTTTTGCAGATCTTCAATGGTTTTCTCTTTTGCCTTAAGTTTCAAATCTTCTCGCTCTTGAGCCTCTTTCATTGCAAGAAAACGGATCTTTTCTTCCTCAGAAGCCAGTCGTTTTTGCATTTCTAGTTCTTTTTGTTCACTTTCCCGCCTGGATGCACGGATCTCATGAGTGAGGGACAAAATCTCTTGTTGAAGTTTAGTTGCTTGTGCGTGTGAATCCGCTACTTCTCTCAGAAGTTTTTCTTTTTCAAAATCAAATTGTTTTTTAGCAAGAGCCTCTGCTGCCTGCTGGGCTTCTCTCCTTGTTTTTTTAATAACCTCTTCTGTCACTTGGTGACTTAAGGCTTCAGAAATTTCTATTTCTTTGCCACAAGACGCGCAGGTAATCGTTTGCATTATTGCAGTATACCGATCTTCACCATCTTTTCAATGATACGCTCATTTCGAGCTCTCTGTTTTTCTCTCACTCCTTTTGGAGCGAGGTATGAATAGATTCTCTGTTGTTGGTTTTCGATAATAAGGTAGGTTGGTGAAACATGACTAATTGCTCGAGCAAGTGCTTCAAACTGGTGTTGGGTCATCTGCTCCCATGGAAGTGAGTCTGAGAGGTATGTTCCGACGGGAAGATGAATAGCCATTGGGCTAACGTGTGTTAAGAGTGTTAAGGCATAGTCGAAGGCCTTGTCAAATGGCTCACGAGTGCTTCGAATCGCGTGAACGATGTCGAACACCATGTTGGCCTGTATCTTCTTTTCTCGCAGCGTTTTAATCGCTGCCAGAGTCTTTGTATGGCTTGATCTCTCGATGTCGTTTTCAACCAGAAGCGGAATGGACGACACTATTTGTTCATTTTTGGTTTCCAAGAGCTCTCGAGCGTACTCTACATGAACCAGAAGGTAGTGAAGATTGTATTTTGTCGCAACCTGGGCCTCCACTCGGATTGGGGCAAAAACCTCTTGCATAAGGAAGTAGATGGGGTACTGGCTCACCTGTGTTGCTTCTCGCATTCCTCCGGTTTTTCCATGCATTCCACAGATGGGGATATGAGCTTTCTCAAAGGCTTTAACTTTTGCTTCAAGGTTTCTCCAGGCAAGCATTTCAACTCCAGCAAACTGTTTGTGTTTCATGACAAAGCCCCATACGTCTTTAAAATGAGCTGGATTTGTTGCAATTCCTACTGAATCAGTGGAGATAACTAACTTCATTCCTTCATTCTAGTATAATCAGGGTATGCGAAAAATAGGAATCGTCATTGTAGTCGTTTTGTTAAGTGCTCTTGTCTTCTCTCTTTCAATGAGAAAGGCAACGGAGTTGCCTCGGGTGTTAAGTGAAATACAAGAAGAAGACGTTACCCCAGTGGCGGCCACGACCACTCTTTTGTGGGCTGGACCATTTGAAGCTGATGCCGTTTCTTTGCTGCCTAATTTTGAATCATTCAAGCTCTCGAGTGATGTTTTAGAAGAGAACACCTGTGCATTCCTCTCAAGTGCAGGTTTTTATACCAAAGAAAACAAACCAGTTGGCTACTTTTATGCTCAAGAGAAAGAATATCGGACAGGGCATGAAAGTGCTTTATTTAATGGATATATAACGGCAAACAAAATGGGCATTATTCGGATAACCAGTATTCTTCCTCGTGATCCACTTGTCTGGGGACTCCAGACTGGCCCAGTTCTTCGTGAGAATGGGAAAAACTCTGTGTTACGCATTACAAACGATAAAAATGCACGTAGGGTATTTGCTGCAGTAACCGGAGACAACAAACTCTTTATTGCAGTTGTCTTTGATCCACGTTCCTCGTTCCGTGGTCCGAAACTTGTTGATCTCCCAATCTTTGTTTCAGAACTTGAAGAGAAAACTGGAGTGGCCATTGCTGATGCAATTAACCTTGATGGAGGTTCTGCTTCAACATTTAAAAATGAAGAAAAATATTTAACAGAACTCTCCCCTGTTGGAAGCTTCTTGTGTATACAAAAATGACACAAAAATAAGGGTACAGGAAATTTCCTGCACCCCATGTGTGGTGACACCTAACAAACTGGAAAGGGAATACGAAGCGGGCAAACAACCGTTATAGTTTTGTTATATCCCTCAAATTCCCAAGATACTCCCCAGTTCAGGTTTGACAATGCATTGCTCAAATTGTGAATTGGTGCCCCCTGAAGGGCATACAAAGATTCGGCAGTTTTTTTGTAATCTGACCAAAAAACTATCGAATCAACAACGCGTGCGTTTGACGTAAAACACACCGCATATTCTTCGTCAGGTGCTAGTTCACGCCAAAAGATTTCTATGAGTTGTCCAATAGGTCTCCTCGGTTGAGGAAAAAGCCTCTTCTTTGAACGTTCTTCAAAGTACTGATAAAGGCCTTGTTTTTGGGGAACAAGCGCAGAATCTTGGATTCGTTGGCTGTAAACAACTAATTCTAGAATTTCTAGATGCTGATTCAAAAACGTTCGTTCAAGAGTGGTCATACCCTGTTCTCCTCGTGTAATGACGCGCATAAATACTATAGCATGTTTTCTGCCATTTTTCTAGTGGTATACTGCATGGATATGAGGCCACCTATCGTCTTTGAAGTAAATGGAGCGCTTGTTGCTCTCTACCCAATGGAAACCGTGCAAGCTGTTGCACTTGAAGTACAATTTAGAGCCGGTGCTTGGTATGAGAAAGGAAATGATTGGGGTGCAATGCACTTAATGGAGCATTTGGTTCATCAAGGGACAGAAACGCTCCCTGATGTGTATGCAAAAGAGCTCTACAAAGAAGATCATGGTATTTATCAAAATGCCTATACAAGCGGCGCTACCCTTGGCTTTGAATTAAACTTCCCTACTGTTTCATTTGAAGCAGGTCTTAACCTCTTTCAAGAACTTGCCTTCCATGCCACATTGCCCGCGGACAGACTTGAACATGAAAAGCAAGTGATTGCTCAGGAATATCGTGACAAGTGGAGTAATCCAAATTCACGGTATGCTCGAGTGTATGACATGAATTTATTTGGGGACCATCACATCTATATTCGTGATGGCATGGGTGAAATTGGATTTGTGAACACCGTTACACGGGAAGATTTGGTTAAACTTCAAAAAGAATTTTTTGTAACAAACAACATGGTATTGGGGTTGTCTGGTAATTTTGATGTTGAGAAGACCAAAAAACTGATTACTAAAATGTTAACTGATGCTCCTCATGGGGAGTCTCATACATATACTCCAGGTGAACCAAAAACAAAAAGCATGAGATCATTTCATTCAGAAGATGTTGATCGAGTCTCAATTGATATTAACTACTTTATGAAAGGTCGAGATGAAACAACTGAACGTGAACGAGTGATTCAGCACATTGCTAACTACATTTTAGGTCGTGGTGGCCGTTCTCGAATTTACAAAAGATTGCGAAATGAATTAGGACTCGTCTACTCTGCCGGTTCTTCCCTTGTGTATCGAAATACAGTCAGTAATTTTTATATGGGAATGTCTGTTTCACCAGAGAATGCACTCAAAGCTGAACAGGAAATACACAGTATTTTTCAAGTTTTTCTTGATAAAGGGGCAACCAAGGAAGAGTTTACTCGTGCACGAAACTACATCAATATGCGTATGCTCATGGCCTATGATTCACCATATTCAATTGCACGAGAAATGGCATCTGATTTGTTTTGGGACAAAGAAATTAAAATGCCAAAGGAATACATCAAAATGGCAAATAGCATAACCCTTAAAGAGATTAACGATTCATTCACCTCTCTTCGTGGCAAGGACCCAATCGTCTCTATCATGGCACGCAATCCTCTTGAATAAAAAAAGGGACACAGTCTGTGCCCCTTACCTTCAGTTATCCAAAACTGGCTTTCACAACAACCCCGTTTTCAATCTCAAGGTTTACTCGTTCTGGTGCCCAATCGAATGGATGAGCATATTCAATGAGATCCCGTCGTGCGATCCTCACCCGGATTTTATTTTTCTCCAAGAGTATCTTTGCCGCTTCTTCCGTTAGGCCAATAAGATCTTGCTTATCAAACTCTTCTATCGCCACTTTGTAGCTCCTTTCACAGATAGATAGCATGACGATTGTAATTGATGCTTCACTTTTTTACAAAAAAATAACGGGCTCTTTTCTTTCAAGAGCCCGATTACAACGGTTAATACTTTAGTTTTTTGATAATGGTGTTAACCATTTTCACAGCCTTAATTTGCTGCATGATTCCATCAATGTTTTCTGGTATCTCAATCTGAATACCGTTCAATTTCATAAAGCCCCAGTGAGGAAGAAACTCCACATGTACCTCTTCAATTAAAAAATGATAAGGTACCGAAGGATATCCTTTTGTTGGATTCTCGATCCATTCGGTCACAGCCCCAAGCTCACAGAGCTTTCTCGTGATTGCTTTGTTGTGTTCCCAATGCACTGGGTCTTCAAGTCCAGGGTTGCCAAAATCGATTTTGGCAATATCTTCTACGGCCATTGTGCCCTCCCTATTACAACATTTTCGTTCGCCAAGTATAAATGAAATCTATCCTATATTCAACTTTTAATGTTTTCATACTAGCAAGAGAAAACAAAAAGGGGTAGAAATGAGTGTTTGTTTGTTCACTTAAAAAAAAGGAGTCTATCATGCCATTTGGGCAACTAGAGTTGATATATGGCTGCATGTTCTCTGGTAAGTCAGAAGAGCTGTTGCAGCGAATTATCAGGGTTGAGATTGCTGATGTTTCATATCAGCTCTTTAAGCCAAAGATTGATGATCGGTATGAGGGTATTCACAAGGTGAATTCTCACTCCGGTCTGTCCCGAGACGCTCAACCGATTGAGTGTGCTAGTGATATCCTGTCTTTGCTTGTTCCAGGGACAAAGGTCGTTGGAATTGACGAAGCACAGTTTCTGGATCGGGAGATTGTTCCTGTGTGTGAGGAGCTTGTTTCAAGGGGAAAACGGGTAATTGTTGATGGGTTAAACCTCGACTTTCGCGGTGAACCTTTTGGACAAATGCACACGCTCATCGCTCTTGCTGATGATGCGCGAATGCTCAAAGCGATTTGTAAGTCTTGTGTACATCAGGATATTCCAAATGCAGTGCGTACACAGCGGATTGTAAATGGAAAGGCTGCACATTATTTGGATCCATTGATTGTTATTGGAGCCAAAGAATCATATGAAGCACGCTGTTTGTTTCATCACGATGTGCCAGGGAAACGATAAAAATAGTGGGGTGCTAGTGCACCCCACTTACTAACTCCTTAACCGTGAAAGTTTCACCATGTCCGGGGTATATTGTGGTGTCTTCAGGCAGTTTTGAAAGCATATGAATTGATCGCAAAAGTTCTTGTTTGTCTGAATAACTGTGGTCTACCCCCCCGCGGGTTCCATCTGCAAATATCAAGTCTCCTGTAAAAACGATTCCATGTTTTTTGTCATGGAAACATAAACTTCCTGGTGTGTGCCCTGGTGTATGTAACACAAAGAATTTTGTATCTTCAAATTCAATGGTCGTTTCTGTTGTGAAAAAATGTGTAATAACAGGGGCAGGTCCAGGATCAGTTTGTGTAAAGTGAATCGTTGTGTCTCGCATTCTCTCAAGTAAAAACGAATCTTTTTTATGAATATAGACCGGGCACCCGAAGGCAAGTTGTACGGCAAAGCCACCGAGTACATGGTCAAAGTGCCCATGGGTTAAAAGAATTGCAACTGGAGTAAGGGATAATTCAAGAAGCTTTTGATTAATGTAGTCAGCGTCGTCCCCAGGGTCCACAATAATCGCTTTGGTGCTATCGATTTTGTAGATATAACAATTTGACTGAAGTTGCCCAACAGGAAGCGTGATGACTCGAGAATTAAACAATATAGTTAGGAGTTAAAAATTTTTTCAAAAGCAGGAACAATTTGCTTTTTTCGTGAAACAATTCCTGGAAGGGTAAGTACACCATTTTCAGCGGTCACTGAAAACGCTTTCTCTCCTAATTTCAAATCCTCATCACTACTGGTTAAAAGAACTGCTGAAGACTGGATGATATCTACAACAAAAAACATCATACCTGCCAAGTTTTCCTTTTGTTTGAGTGCATTCATTGCCACAACCAGGGAATCCTTTTTGGCTAACGCTTGATTCGGTGCGGTTGTCTCAAGAACTCCAATCTTGTAGATGGCTCCACCAAATTCAAAATCCTTTGCGTCAGTTAACAGGATCTGCTCATCGGTTAACCCATCAAGGTTTGATTTTGCCGCAAACATTTCTTGAGAAAATGATTGGACATTTATTCCTGCAACAGAAACGAGATGAGCTAATGCTTGTTTGTCTTTCTCTGTTGTTGTTGGACTGGTTAAGTTTAAGGTATCTGAGATGATACATGAGGCCATGAGCCCTGCAATTTCTTTTGGAAGCTTGTCATGAGCTTCAGTCATGATTTCCCACAAAACGGTTGCTACACAACCATATGGCTTAATGGTGACAGTTGGAATGTTTGCAGTTTTCAATCCATACAACTTGTGATGATCTACAATTTCAATAATCTCTGCTTTCTCCCAACCAGTTATAAGTTCTTCAGGGTTATTGGTATCAATGATGACTAATTTGTCACCTTCAGTTACAGACTCGATCATCTTGGGAGTTTCGATTCCAAAATGAGACAACACAAATTGTGCTTCTTTATTAAGTCCCCCACCAATAACTGCTTCAACATCCATGCCTTTTATCGTTTTCAAAAACCAAGCGTAACTGATTGGAGAACAGGTTGAGTCTGTGTCTGGAGGACAGTGTCCCATTACTTTAATACTTGCCATAGTGAGGCTATTATGGCGTGGAAAGTGGTCGTTTTCAAGTCACAAAACTATCTGGTTTGTTCCTCCCCTTCCGTTATATACTGAAGGTTACAAATATCTATGCATCAGATCGTTAACCCAGAAGTATATCTTGCTCGCATGAGTAAACCGTTAGCTGAGAAGCTAAAAATTGTTCATTATTTACCAGAGAAACCACTTGAGGTGCTTGATGTTGGATGCGCTGATGGAGCGGTAACCATTGAAATGGCCAGGATGTTTCCTGAAACACACTTTCATGGCATTGATATAAACCCTGAGTTTATTTCTCGAGCCCGTGACCTCTCTGCTGGACTCCACAACGTAACGTTTGAAACCATTTATCTTCGCAATCTCCTTGCTCGAGAGCAAAAGTTTGATGCAGTTACCTTCTGTTCAGTGTTACATGAATTTGCTAGCTACGGTGAAGGGCTCACCTCTGTTGTTAAGGCACTTGCAGATGCTCATGAGCTCCTAAAAAAGCATGGAAGAATTGTAATACGAGATATGATTTTCTCTGGCTACAAACAAAAAACTGATTTTGGTATGAAAACAGTCCTTCTAAAAATACAGGCAAAGAAAGAGCTTGCCACTCTTATTTCTGATTTTGAAACACATTTCGGGAAGTTAAACGATATCTATACCATTAACCATTTTCTCTTAAAGTATAAGTACACTGATAATTGGGATCGTGAGGGACACGAAAATTACGTGCCAGTTACCTTTGATCAGTATGAGCAAATTTTTACATTGCTTGGCATGAAGGTTCTGTATCGTGATTCAAAGCTATTGCCTTATTTTGAAGAGACCTGGAAACAAGATTTTGGTTTTACTGATCAGGAGATCCAATCATTCCGCTCGACTGGGTTCTTTGCTGTTGAGAAGTAACGTTGTTTTTCAGGCATAACAAAGGGCGCACCGAGTGCGCCCAGAAATCTACTTGTTATAGATGTCTCTTGCTTTAATATCAAACTGCCAGCTTTGTATCTGTCCGTCAACGGAAAGGCTACCAGCAAAAATTTTATTTGCTCCCTGGTAACACACAATGACATCGGCATACAAAGCTCCTGTGTGGTGCTGTTTGAGCTTAACGCTCACCATACGACCTTTTTGGGGATCATGGTTGACGTCATACCAAACATTATATGTTTTAGTTTGTACATCAACATTTATTTGGGCTACGAGCACGGGGTCACCTCTTTGCCACGTACCAGCTGCGTACTCCGTTACTCCATAGGCTGCGGACATGGCGACGTTTGCGGCACTAACCGCGGTAGCTTCGAATTGCCCATTTCCTGCCACGTTAATTCTCCCTTTCGTTTTTCACGAAAATTGATCCAGGTTATTTGTTTGGCTCAGTATAATAGCATTCTTGAGCTTAAACGTCAATTTCTATGGGGTGTTTTGTTAGACGTCGAGGTCAGCGGAGAGAGCGTGTGTTTGAATAAACTTCTTGCGTGGTGCAACTTCTTCTCCCATGAGCATGGTAAACATATGGTCTGCCGCTTCTGCATCCGCAATGTTAATTTGCTTGAGCATTCGAGAAGCTGGACTCATGGTGGTGTCCCACAACTCTTGTGCGTTCATTTCTCCCAAACCTTTGTATCGTTGTACTACAAACTTTTTAACTCCAAGCGACTGAACAAATCCATCTTTCTCCTCATCTGTGTAGAAGTACTTCTCTTCTTTTCCAACTTTCACTTTATAGAGTGGTGGTACTGCAATGTATAAGTGTCCCGCCTTCACAATTTCAGGGAGATGTCTAAAGAAGAAGGTAATATACAAACACTTAATGTGACTTCCATCGATATCAGCATCAGCCATGATAATGATTCGGTGATACTTTAATTTTGAAAGGTCAAATTGGTCAGAGATACCCGTTCCAACAGAGATAATTAAATCTTTAAATTTGTCAGACTTTACGACTTCGTCAACTCGAGCTCGTTCAGTGTTTAATACCTTTCCAAAGAGTGGCAAGATCGCTTGGAACTTTCGGTCACGACCTTGTTTTGCTGATCCACCTGCGGAGTCTCCTTCAACAATGTAGAGTTCACATTCAGCTGGGTCAGTAAATTGGCAATCAGCAAGCTTTCCTGGAAGTCCCATTCCATCAAGTGCACCTTTTCGAAGTACTGCTTCCTTTGCAGCTCGTGCAGCAAGACGTGCTCTGGCAGCCAAGAGTACCTTGTCTAAAATTTTCTTTGCTTCAGCAGGGTGCTCTTCAAGATAGGTATCAAGACCTTCTTTGACCGCTGACTGTACAAATCCTTGTATCTCAGCGTTATTTAACTTTGCTTTTGTTTGTGACTCAAATTGTACGGTGTCAGATGGCATCTTGATGTAGACGATTGCCGATAAACCTTCTTTCAAGTCATCACCGGTTAAGGCCATCTTGTCGTCTTTAATGTAGCCAGACTTTTTTCCGTAATCAGAAATAACACGGGTAAGGGCAATTCTAAAACCAGTCACATGTGTTCCACCGTCAACTGTGTTAATTCCGTTGACATAACTTTTTACGTTTTCTGTATAGGTATCAGTGTACTGGAGTGCAACTTCAGCAATAATAGGGTCTTCAGTGCGTCGCATGAAAATAACTGGAGAGATTTGTTCTCGATCTCGGTTTGTGTGCTCAACCATAGTCTTAATTCCACCTTCAAAGTAATAGTTCATTTCGTCCCCTACTCTTTGGTCTTTAAAGTGGAATGAGAGTCCTGCAACGAGGTATGCACGATCTCGAAGGAGTGTTTTAACACGATTTCGATCAAAGGCTACTTCTTTAAAAATGGTGGTATCAATTGAGAAGCGGGTAATTGTTCCAGTTACTCCCTTTTTGCCTACTTTAACGTTCCAGTCAGCTGGGCAAATTTCATCAATCTTTGCTTGGTCAACTTCGGCAACCGGCGCTTTTGGCTTTCCCTCGTTATATTCCTGGAAGAATGCTTTTCCATCACGTAACACAATAACTGCAAAGCTTGTTGATAATGCGTTAACGACTGAAGCACCGACACCGTGAAGACCTCCTGAAATTTTGTATGCTCCTCCACCGAATTTTCCACCAGCATGGAGCTTGGTCATTGTTAATTCAAGAGCTGAGACACCTGAGCTATGCATATCTGTTGGGATACCACGTCCATTGTCTCTCACAATTGCGGTAGTATCATCAATAATTTGTACCCAAACATTTTTAGCGGTACCTGCAAATGATTCATCGACTGAGTTATCGATAATTTCTCGGAGACACTCATGAAGTCCACGCATATCTGTCGACCCGATATACATTCCCGGTCGTTTTCGTACGGGTTCCAAGCCTTCCAAAACTTGAATCTGCTGTGCTGAATATGAATTCTCTGGCATAAACCTAATGACAGGGATCAGTATACCTCAAACACTCAATCATATCTAGGGTGAGGTTTGTCACTTTTGACTACAAATAGATACATTATAAGTGCAAAAAGAGGCGTGTGTATGGTATAATATGACTATAGTTCTTTGCTGGAGGTGAAAATGGCCTTAGTACTTACTTGGCAAGGGAAAAGCCGTGACTTTCCCCCAGGTTCAGTCTTGTTTATTGCGTACAATATCTCTATTCAACATACGGGTAAAGGTGTAATTCGTATGTCTCACAGTTATCCAAGTACTAAATTTGCACCACGACGATGTTGGATTAATGCCGAAACACCATTGCAGATTACTGCAGCCGAGTGGTCAAGAGAGTTTGAACTTTACAATGGACTCGTTCACATTGATATTTTGGGTGAAATCCTTGTAATTGAAATTGTCGAGAAAGCACCGTAAGTTTTTTCTCTGAAGGAGTTACTTTCCTTCAGAGATTTTTTTTGCTTCAATGGTGGTATGTCGTTAGTGTTATAGTGAGCTACTGTGAAACAAAACTTTTCATCAATAGATACTGTTATCATTGGTGAAGTTCATGGAGTAGTTGAAAACGTCAAAGCAATTAAAGACACTATTGCACTTATTTCTCCTCACAAAAAAATAAGTTGTGTAGCATTTGAGTACCCTCGAGAACTTCTTCCTGTTTTTGAAAAAGCATTACGAGAGAATGATTTTGTGTCTCTTATCGCAAATAAAGACGTGAAGCAGCTTCTCCTTGATGGCAGATTCTCAAAAGGCCATTTTGATCTCATTCTTGATATATACAACAAAAAAGTAAAACTTCTCTTTATCGATTGTTTAGATAAAAAGTGGGATTATCGAGATCGAGCAATGTTTGAAATGGTAACCACCGCTCGTCAATTTTTGCCAAACGACAGCATTATCCTCTGCATCGTTGGGAACCTGCATTCAGCTATTGAGACAGAAATTGTTCAAGGCAGGCCATACCTTCCCCTTGGCTCTCATTTTGATAGCCATATGCTGGTTGTCTATTTGAAGTATCTTGAAGGGAGTTATTTAAATAACGGAGTAAAGACCTTTCATACTCAAAACAAAGATATAGCTTCTGCTACCCAATTTGAAGAAGTGTCAGAAAATAGAATTGAATACAATATCCCCGTTGCCCACCCCTTGGAAGCTCCACAGGTATAACAGAGTTAAACGACTAAAAGCAATTCTTTTTAATATTCCTTGTTTCGGTCGCCGCTATTAATTTTGACGAGGATCTTTTTACGGTGCAACTTCTTGCCAGGAGAGTCTCTTGAATGTTAATGCTGGTGGATAGTTGTACATCAGTTCTGGACTTTGCACAAACTTTTCAGCAGCCTCCGTGTTGTTTCCACCAGCCAGGTCACGCTCAAGGGTTATTCCTCCGGTTAGGACAACTGAACCTCGAACAACGAGTGGGGTGTTGCCTGCTCCAGTTGTCATGTGTGATCCACAGAACATTCCTTCAAGTGCTGGTGTCCCTGTAGCTGCTGTTACCGTTGATCGAACTTTAATGTCACCCTTAAGTCCACCTGCTGTCGGTTTGGTAATCACCATAAAGAAACTATTAGCTCGATTTGCAAACTGAATTTTTCCATTAATGTTTACATCTCCCCCATCAACAAAAAGGATATCTTTTCGTGCAGATGGAATTAAAACGTCGCCAGTAATTGTTACGTCTCCAGTATGTCGGTACCAATGGTATCCAGCCGCATCAGCTGTTCCTCCTGATTGCAGTGTTGCCGGTGCAATGTTTGCTCCAGGATCAATAAAGGTTGTACCTGCTGGTACTTGTGCATAGAAGTCATCGTACGTTGGGATTGTTCCGCCAAAGGTACTATTTGTTGACCATCCTGTTGATGAAATTGCTCCACTCCCTGTGTTAATAGCAGTTCCTGATACAAGACCTGGTATTCCACTCGTTCCATCTTCAATGAAGTTTAATGTACTGTATGGGACTTGAGATGTAATTAACCCTTCAGACAAGATATTCCCTGCTCCCCCTTGCCACCATGCAGCAACTGGACAAAGGTCAAGAGTGTATGGGGCTGAAGTTCCTGCATTTGATGGCAAACAAATGTCGGCTGTATTACTTGCAATGATTGAACTTCGGTATGTGCCAGCTGGCAAACTTGTTGTATATCTACATGTTGTCGCATTGCAGTTGAAAAATGCGGCTGGTCTATCTCCTGTTGCTGTTCCAAGAACATTCGTAAATCCAGGTACGTTTTGAATAACAACTGAATATTGGTTGGCACCAACAACAGGAGCCCACTCCCACGTAATTGATCCATTTGTTGTTGGACTTGGTGCACAAACAGAAGTTGGTGGATCTTGAGGTTGAGGTACTTGGCAATCACCAACGACATCAGGTATCCCACCTGGAACTACTTGAATCGTATCAGTGGATGTTCCCCCTGGACCAGTACATGTGAGGTCATAAAATGATGTTGCTAATGTCGCAACTGCTGCTCCAGCCGAATACGCCTGATTGATTGGCTTTGTCCAATCCCAAAGATACCAACCTGGCCATGGTCCTAATGTAATTGGTTGTGGATATGGGTAATTGTGTGGTCGAGAAACACCAACACATGACGTTGCATTTTGTGTTGTCCAAGTAAACCAAGTGTTAAAGAGATATGGCCATGTATTAGGGCTTTGTGGTACATAGACAATTTGTGCGGGTGAATTGTTGATGTTAAGGTTAATTAATGGAAGTGCCGGTCCTCCGTTTATGTTGACGTTTACAGATGCAGTAACAGTTCCAGTCGCTCCTATACAAGTCAATGTATATCGTTTGTTTGTTGTTACATTGTTTTGGACTTCTGTCCCGTTAACCAACTTGTCGCCAGACCAGTCATTTGATGCAGTACAGCTATCAACATTTGTAGCTCTCCAGTTAAGCGTTACATTACTACCTGAATTAACTGTAACCTGTCCAGACGAGCCATTTGCGGTTAAAGTGATTGTTGGAATAACTGTGTTCGCTGTGACATTCACTAAAAATGAATTTTGACATGACCCTGGTGAACTGATATCCCATTTGTTTGTTATCCAGGTACTTCCTGGCACTAATCCTGTTATGTAAAACCTTTGTGATGCTCCTCCAAAGATAGGGCTACAACAATGATTCTCAGAAAGTGGAAAAACATTTGCAACAATAGGATTCGTCAAAGTTGCGGTAGACATCGTCCAAATGTCGCCGTAAACAAATCCAGTAAAACCAACCATTACTGTCTGTCCCACTGCAACATCTACTGGTACATGATCCCAGATGCGGCACGGAACGCCTACAGGGGGACCGAATCCACAACACAATTCCCCGTTTGAGCAAGAACCTGATGCTAGCTGTCTGCCCACCTCCCCACAGTTATTTATCCCGCCAAAACAGGCGCCAGAACAGGTGTTTCCTCCTCCACCACTACTTCCACCCGTTGAAGTACAGTCAGCTGGGCATGAAGCAGTAGTTTCTCCACTTTCACAAATTCCATTTCCACAAACTCTTGTTGCTCCACCTCCAGTACTTACTTGTGCAGGGCAATTGCCATTATCACAGTTTCCTAAACTTCCTGGAGCACACGCTTGAAATCCTGGACCTCCACTAACCATTACACAATTTCCTCCCCCTGGGTTTGTCGTAACACATTTCCAACGTGCGTCACAAGTTCCGCCGGAACATTCCGAAGCAACATTGCATGAAGCTCCTGGAGTTCCACCTCCTGTACATGATTTCACACTTTGTGCGGCACCAAGGTCGTAGTGGTAATTACTACAAGCATCCGCATATACCGATTTCACGAATGAAAAACCTGTCTTCTTTTTAACTGAAACAATTGTTTTGTTCTCTTTTTCAAAATCACGAATGTAGGTATCAATATCAAAGCCATTTGAACTTTTCAAATCTCCTACTAAAGGATGAATAGTTCTAAAAATACCAGTTAGGATCATAGATGATATTTGGGTGCTGCGACCAGGTTCTTTTACCGTACTTAAGAGGTATTGTGTTGCATATACGTTTATAGTCACCGTGAAAGTCTCTGGCTCGATTTGGATACCAACAGAACCTAAATCCTCGATTCCTTTAAAAAGTAGACTTGATTGTGGTTGATCTACAAAGTTTATTTGAAGGTGTTTTATTTGGAAACGACCCGATTGTGCGTAGTAAACTTGTGAATTTATTGCCCCTTCTTTCCAAAATCCTTGAGTATCAAGAAACTCTTGTAAAAGACTGTTACCTGAACTTGAAAGTTCAATTACATGATTTGAAGTAGTTCCTACAACTTCAACGGTCTGATTATCCTTCGTTGAGAAATACTGTGTTGGAGTGGTAGTAGTTCTTACCCTTAAAAAAATTATTAGTCCAATGATGATAAAAGCAAAAAGCACAACAAGTAGCTTTCTTCCAATATTTTGAATCATACTACTACTAAGTTAATCTTTTGAGATGAGATTGTAAAGATCGTAGTTACTAAAAATTATCTCTTGAAGGAAAAAGGTGTGTATTTGTTGGTATACACTTCCATGCTTCTGTCCGAATCCCACGCACCTAATGGGAAGCTAGGATACACTTGAATGTTAGGATTATAAATTTCAGTTAAGTCAGGTGCCGTTGAAATATTACTATATCCTTCATAATAATGGCCAAACATAGAGATGAAATCTGCATATGAATCCCCATCTCCAAGGGAGAATATTGCGTTCACAAATAGCATATTTGAATACCACTCATCACTATTTGGCGTATCTTCAATATTAAATTTCATATATTGGGTGTTATTTTTCGCATTTGTGTAATACATATCGACAATAAGCTCTCCATTAGGTCCGAGGCTTCTTTCAAAGCTGCCATTACTTGTATTTACTAACCCTTTTTGAGGCTTAGTGCTTTCAAAACCTCTGAATCTAAAGATAATTGGAGCATTTACTTGAAAAGAATTTGTCACACCATCTTTTCCGAAGATTGGTATTTGAAGGTCCTGGTAATTTCGCATAAAATCTTCAAAAGTAGTGTCTTTTGGTATAAGACCATTTGCTTTTGCAATGCGCATAAATGATTGTTCGACGGATATCGCAATTGCTTGATTTGAATCGAGCACTGTCTCAACACCATCTAACGTAAAGTTGGGCTTTTTCGGGTTTTCACCATCATTTAAAGGTAAAAAGTTTTGTACATTGTTAACCGTCATTTTCCCCGTTCTAAATTGGTCAGGTTGGTTTTGCATTTCCGTGCTTTGTACAAAAACAATTGGTCGTACCGGTACATCTGGCAAAATTTGTTCAGCTATAATGTCTGAACTTTGTACGCGGATACCTTCATTTGTTGTGATGGTCTCTGCAGAAGTAATCACAGATGCATAGAGATTCACTGGATTATTGTATTCAGCAGATCCCATGATTGGGCTGATGTTAAGAAGGTTCTCCGCAGCTAATCCTATTCCACCTTGGGTGAATACTTGGCGGAAGATTGCGTTTTTGCCTGGAACAGTTATTTTTCTGTCACTAATAACCATAATTTTTGAGTTTCGTGGAATCTGTCTCACGACAGTTGTAGGGTTTTGTACATCTCGAAGGTTTAAGCTGTCAGTTGCAACTTCAGCTTGATACACTGGTGTCCCTGTCACTGTTGGAACAAGTTCTTTTCCTGTTTCACTCTCTTGTGGAACTGCAAATATACTCACGGCTACGTACTGGCCATCGATACCTCTCTTAAAGAGTGCTGGGAGTCCTTTTGGTTCAGTTATTACTGATCCTTCATTTGGAACAAGTCCAAGCATGTCAATTTTGGTATCTTCTCCAAGTCCATCTGGATCAGCAAAAATAGCAAGTTTACTCTCCCCTGATGTACTGGTATATGGAATTAACAAGCTACCTTCCTTTGCATCACCAAAGTCCTTTGCTAAACGGTTGACTGGAACGTTAAAGTTAGTTTTTTGTGATTCAAGTGGAAGATTCATGATTCCCTGTTCAAAAACATCTGCTGGAATTCCATGAGTAATGATCCATGTTTTTTGAACACCTAAATCTGCAATGAGTCTGTCTTGTGCCGTTGGGTCATTCTGGTCATAGGTATTAAAGAGGATAAATCCTGGGTCTTGGTCTGAAGTTTGGAATTCTGGACTGTTTACAGCAGAATTAATACTTGGGGTAAAGTCACGATAGCTTTCAGGAAGCGGTGTAACAATGGTTGTAGCAGGAATTTCAGAGGGTAATGAGTCTGCCGCTCGGAGAGGAGTAGCTTCTGGGGCAGAAGAGAGAAGGATTGCTCCTCCTACAACTGCTGCTTCAAATAATGTAGTTCTTTCCATAGACATATATGTGGTTTTGGTGAGTCTTGCTGTGGGCAAGATTCGCAAAAACCATATAATAATAACCTATGGGTACTTATCTTATACCTAATAAATCAGTTTGTCAATACTACAAGTCACAAACGTAGAAAAATCCATTTGGTGTAAAAAAAGCCCAGCTGTTGCTGAGGTGAAAAAGGGGGCGAAAACCACCTTGCCCTTGTTGGTTATGAAGGGCTCAAGCTTTCTCTGAGCGCCATGACACATACCTTTACTGTATATTTTTTCTAAAAAATGTCAATGTATTTCGCTCAAACTTTCTTGCCCTGCTCCCCGTATAATGAAGACCATGAATCAAAAGCAAGCATTGGATATATTGAAGATGGGAAACAATGTCTTTTTGACAGGACCGGCTGGGAGTGGAAAAACATATGTCTTAAACCAGTACATCTCCTACCTAAAGGAACATAATGTGGCGATCGGTATAACTGCATCAACGGGGATCGCTGCTACACACATAAATGGAATGACCATTCACTCCTGGAGTGGCATTGGTATTAAAGACGTTTTACATGAGAAGGATTTGAAAGCACTTCTCGAGAAGGTTCACCTCCGTATGCGCTTTATTTATGCCAAGGTTTTAATTATCGATGAAATATCGATGCTTCATGGGTATCGGCTCGATATGGTTGATAAAGTATGCCGTGCCTTTACCTTCAAAGATGAGCCTTTTGGAGGATTGCAGGTCATTATGTGTGGTGACTTTTTTCAGCTTCCCCCTATCACCCGTCCAGGGGAAAAAGGAGGGTTTGCCTATGAGGCAGAGGTTTGGAACAATATGAACTTAAAGGTTTGCTACTTAGATGAGCAATATAGACAAGCTGATGGAAGTTTCTTGTCCGTTTTAAATGACATACGAAATTCTCGAGTAACCGAGGATACGATTGATCTCCTAACGAGTAGACTCAACAAAGATATTGATAACACGACCGTTCCTACCAAACTGTTTACACATAACGTGGATGTAGACACGATTAATGCAACTGAGCTTACTCACATTGATACACACTCTTATGTCTTTCGTATGAGTGGAACTGGGAAAAAGGAACTGATTGATGTCATGAAGAAAGCGTGTTTAGCCCCTGAAGAGTTAGTACTAAAAAAAGGTGCCATTGTTATGTTTGTTAAAAATAATTATGACAAAGGGTATGTGAATGGCACACTTGGTGAAGTAATTGATTTTGGATTGGAAAACTACCCGATCGTTCGCACCCTTGATGGTCGTGAAATTCAAGCTAAACCTGAAGCATGGGCAGTTGAAGATGAAGGAGTTATTAAAGCTGAAGTGAAACAAGTACCTTTGCGCTTGGCTTGGGCAATTACTATTCACAAAAGCCAAGGTATGAGTTTAGATGCCGCAGTTATTGACCTTTCAAAGTCATTTGTTCCAGGGATGGGATATGTTGCCCTTTCTCGAGTACGAACGCTTGAGGGAATGAAGTTAACAGGAATTAATAATATGGCCTTAATGGTTAACCCTGATGTTTCTGAAATGGATAAAGAATTCCATTCCCTCTCAGATGATGCCCAAGGAGAGCTCTATAAGCTTGTTGATAGTGAGAAGGAAGATCGTCAATTAAAATATATTCGTTCAATTAGAGGGAAGAAGTAATCAAGCACTTGCGAGTCGTCTGAAGGTTTCGGCATATTGCTTCATACCTCTTTTAATTGCACTTGAGATCATTTTTGCCTTTGTAGGATTAGATTTTTTATACTTTTTGATTCGAAGTGTTGTTATTTTTTTCATTACCTACAGAATATCACAACTAGTACTTTCTTGAGTCATATGCCCAGTGAAGAAGAGCTTGTCTCTGTCTTGGACGACAGGTGAAGTCATGTTTTTTACAATTGTTTTTCAGCTGAATAATATGTCTCTTCATAGCTGACCAGCGTGCAATTTGTCTCTCATCTTCACCCGGAATTCGTCTGCCAGAGTAGTACCGACAATACCATTGGAACCACCCTCTTGGGTCGTCTTTATATATCCACCCTTTTTTTCTCCACACAGAGAGTGGTTGGCTTGCATTCACTTTGAAAAAATTAAGGTTTGCATCATGAAACTCATGACAGAGCTTAGCCTTGCTGTACCAATCTGGGAATTCCTTTTTACAATCAGTCATATACTTTCCTCCAAATACTCCAAGTTCAAGCATTTCCTTTGGAGTAAGGTCCGGTTTAAAGTGAGGTGCAAAATTTTTTCCAGGGGCTTCTGTTCGCACATACTCATACCCGTTTTGCATGAGGTCATGAACAATTACTTTTGTTTTCATGAAAGATGAGGATATCGTGAGATTGCTTCAGACAAAATTTGAGCAATCAGTTCATCAAATGACATGCCAGCAGCTGATGCCGCAAGTCTAAAATAACTAATAATTTTTGGGTCCGGGTTTAAGCCCGGAAGAGAGTTAATCTCAATAAAGTAGAGTTTACCATCTCTGTTCATTCGATAATCAACCCGTGAACAGTCAACACAGTTTAATGCTCCAAAAACAGCAACGGTTGTGTCTTCAATCATTCTTTTCTCCTCTTCAGTTAGATTTGCTGGACAGGTATATGCCTCCTCAAGATTTTTAAGTGCATCTTCATAGACCCACTTTAATTCAAAACTTGCGATGTGGTGCATCCCTTGAGGGAGAAAGTCAAACTTTTGTTCAATGATTGGGAGAACTCGTGGATTTTTGTTTCCTAAAATTGCAACGGTAAACTCTCGCCCATCAATAAACTCTTCAACTAAAACTTCTTTTGAATAGTTCTCTGATATCTCTACAATTCTCTCTGCCAAATCCTTTTTGTCTTCAACAACACTCTTATCAAGGATTCCTTTACTTGATCCTTCATTGTTTGGTTTCACAATTACAGGGAACGCAATTGTTTCAGGTACTACATCAGTTTTACTTCTAATGACGATTGATTGTGGAACGTTAATTCCGGCTTGAGCCAAAATTTGTTTGGTAAATTGCTTGTTTAAGGTAATGGCGTGTGTTGTTGGGTTTGAGTGACTGTATGGAATACCAAGCATTTCACAAAAGAGTGGAATTTGTGATTCACGAGCATCTCCACGAATTCCCTCAGCGGTGTTAAACACAATATCAATCTCGTCTTTGTGTTTCTGAAGTTTAGTAAACGCCTCATCATCAGCTTCAATTCGAAGGACCGTGTGGCCACACTTCTCTATCGCCTTTGCAATCGTATCAATGACTGCAGGATCATCAAACTCAAGATCAGGTTGGTGACCTTTTCCAAGTTCAGGAGTTGTTCTTCGTACGTTATATGTATATGCAACTTTCATAAAAAAAATTATCTCGTGAGGGCGCTGTCCCACAATTTCATACCCAGCTCTGCTGGAAATGTGGCTGAAGGCTCTGCGACGATAAACATCATTCGTTCATCTCGAATTGATTCCGTTTTACCGGTTTGATGATCTTCAATTTCGTTGTAGTCCCACCATCGCTTGTTGAATTCAACGATAGAAAACCGTCTGTCGCGACCTGCAAAATCTGGATATGGATCTGCAATCATCAGTGACCCTTCTTCCAAGTCCACATGAGTCACAATACTATAATGGCCGTCATAGTCAACACTGTAATCGTCTCCAAATATTCCTTGCCACTCGACCCCAACTGGTACATGATGTTTTTCAACGATCGTATACAAATCATCAATGATTGAATGGTCTTTATACCAGAATGAAAAATGAGGTGCAAGGATTGTCATTGCTCGAGCAAGGTCAGGGATGGTTGTACCATGTTCATCAATTCTTCGTGAAACTTGTGCTGCATCAATAATGTGTCCCTGTGCTGTCCAGAAACTGTAGAAGGAAAGAAGCATTTGAAGTACTGCAGGTCCGCAGTAGGCATTTGTTAATTGTCTCACGCGCGTTAACTCCGGGAAGTAGTTAGATTGTTTTTGCATAGGTACTTACCATACTTAGTAGTACATCATCAAAATTTATGCCGTGCATTGCAAGTACTTCTGTGAATGGAAGGCCCATATCAGGACCAAATGCTGTGTTTGGGTTTGAGTCAGTAAAGTATGGTACTTGTGTCTCCTTGTCCACTCGGATATCAAACTTTGCATAGTCTTTGTGACTTAATGCGTTAAACGCACGTACTGCAAGTGTTGCGATTTTACTCTGCAATGGCTCGTCCACAGGTTTAAAGGTATATGCCTTTGCATCTTCATAAGACTCAAGGGAAGTGAAGAAATGTTTTCCATCTGGCATGATTCGGAATACTTTCTCTGCCATAAAGACGTGGTTTTTTAGTCCATCATCAAAGACACACACGGTAATTTCTGGACCATCAATGAATTTTTCAACAATGACTGGAATCTTGTATGTTGAAATCATTTCATCAACCTTAGCTTGTGCTTCTTCAAATGTTTCTTTAACTGCCTTGTTGTCGATTCCAACACTTCCTCCACTTTCATTGAGTTTCACAATGAGTGGTAGTCCTAATGACTGATCAACTTGTGTACCAACACGTCGAATAAATTGGAATGGTGGAGTTGGAATGTCGTGAGAAATTAAAAGTCTCTTGGTAAGGTTTCGGTTGTTGCCGATTACCATACCTTCCATTCCAGCTCCTGTGTATGGAATGTTGGTTAACTCAAGAGCAGCTGGGACTGAGGTTTGCAATTTGTCACGACCACGTAATGTATCAACTAAATTTAAAACGAGTGTTGGTTTATCAACCAGAAGATGGGTTAAAAAGTACTGATCTCCTGGATATCCTTTTGCTGGGATTCCTAAGTCCATTAATTTTTGCACAACTTCTGCTGCACGATCTTCGACTTCGATCTCTGCGTCATATGCTTCCTGTGTTGGGAACCAATCACGTTCGATATATGAATACGCGACAGCAACCAGATTTACTTTCTTCAAAGCATCTTTATCGACGTTAAATTTAACTTTTCCTCGTTTGTTTGACATCTTGCCATTCTTTATAACACAATCAATTCAGAAAACGCTATGTACATTTTTTATGGACTGCTCTCCGCCTTCTTTGCTTCACTCGTTACGATCATTGGAAAACTTGGATTAAAGAAGGTTGACCCTACCTTTGCAACGATGGTTCGCAGTAGTGTAATGGCACTCTTTTTGATTGGCCTTACACTCGTTCTTGGAAAAATACCAAAGGGAGGTATTGCCTCGCTCTCCTCACGAGATTGGCTCGTTTTAGTTGGTGCGGGTGTAGCGGGCGCTCTTTCCTGGATCTTTTATTTCACTGCCTTAAAAGTTGGCCCTGCCACTCGGGTTGCGGCACTTGATCGATTAAGCTTAGTGTTCATTGCCATTTTAGCCTCAATTTTCCTTTCAGAAGCTTTGAGTGTGAAGGCAATTGGTGGAATTATTCTGATGGTAAGCGGGGTCCTTTTACTCACTTCATAGCCAAAACATCTCCTTCTGATACAATATGACCTTACTTACGGAACAAAAGGAGTTTCTTGTGTCTAATATAGATGTACTGTATGGCGGGCTTTTTCGTGAAGTTTTTAACTCTTATGCAGCTTTTACAGATCAGACGAGAGGATATATTCGACAACACACACCGCTTGGAAAACTCTCAGCGAGTGGTTCTGATTTCTTTAGTCATATTGTAATGAGAGTCTGTCGAGTGACATTCAAAAAGAAATTGAAGAAGCGAATTGAGAAAACGTCGATGTGTCGAATCGGACGAGTTACTGCAATTGCAAAAGATTTTGGAAATGAACCGGATGATAAACGGAATTATCTTGGTCTTGAAGTTTTTTACCTTGCAGAGCCTTGGAACAAGAAATCTGAAGAACAAAATAAGGTTCTTGTGAGTAAATACGTAAATGGTATCGGCTTTGTAGTTGAGTTTATTCTTACCAGTGATTTGGATGTCGAACATATAAATCTCTACGTAAGTACGATAACCCAAAATGTGCTTAAGCTAGATTTGCTCTTTGTCATAAGTAATTCTGGCGAAATACTGACAGATGCACGTCCCAAGGGTGAACAACCGAAGAAACGGTTACCAATTTATACTTTCGTTGAAGATATGTTCATATCGAAGCCAACAGAGAACGTTCAACTTGCAAACTATTTGTTCTAACCCTATGGCCTCCAGGTTTCTGGGGGCTTATTTTGAAATGATGGAAACTGCCTCTTCCAAAGAAACGGTTGACTGTTCACCTGAAACGAGATTTTTAACAACTACTTTTCCGTTTGCTACTTCTTCTTCCCCAATGATAATTACAAATTGAAGCTTTTTGCGATCTGCATATTTTAATTGTTTTTCAAGCTTTGCGTTGGTTGGATAGAGTTCAGTGTTAATTCCTCGTGCACGAAGTTTCTTTGCTGTTTCAATACTTACTTCTTCAAGTGATTCGTTAAAGATAGTTACCAGTGCTTGTGTTGTTGTTTTCGAAATCTCTGGCCACAAGTTAAGTTCTGTGATGACATCAATAATTCTTTCGAGACCAATGGTTGTCCCTACTGCAGGAAGATCTGGACCTCCAAGGGTTTTTAGCAAATTGTCATATCTTCCACCCCCAGTGAGAGATCCAATTTTTGGCTCTGTAACGATTGTTTCAAAGATAGGACCGGTGTAGTAATCAAGTCCTCGTGAAATTGCTGGACTAAAGACAATATTTTTTGCACCAAGCTTTTCAGCTGTTTCAATTGTTTTTGTTAAGTATTCATCAGGAGTTGCACGACCTAATTCTTGGAACATGTCTGTTATCTGGTCTGAATCAAATCCCTTCTTTGAAAGTTCTTCTTGAACTTCTTCTTTTGACTTTTTATCTAATTTATCAAGCGACTGAATAGCAGTAAGTCTCTTGTCTGTCGGGACATTTGCTTTGTCCATGATGGCAAAGAGTACCGTACGAGAGTTTACACAAATACTAAAGTTTTCAAATCCTAACGCTGAAAGTGAATCTGAAATAACAGCCAAAATCTCACCATCAGCAAGTGGTGAGGAGCTGCCTACTATATCGATATCACATTGATAGAATTCGCGGTATCGGCCCCGTTGAGTATTCTCTGCTCTCCATACCGGTTGCATTTGATACCGTTTAAAAGGAAGCGCCACATCTCCCTTGTTTGCGACAGCTCGTGCAAGTGGAACGGTCAAGTCATATTTAAGTCCCACTCCCCGTTCACCTGGATCGGTAAACAAATACATGAGTTTCTCTGCCTCTTCTCCATATTTGCCCATGAGGACCTCCTTGTATTCAAGTGCTGGTGTGGCAAGCTCCTCAAATCCATATTTTTCAAACACAACAGCAAGGCGACGCATAACTTCTTTTCGCACCGCCATTTCTTCTGGGAAAAAATCTCGAAATCCTTTTAATGTTTGGAAACTCATAGGCTTAAGTGTAGTTTACTCGCCTCCCAGAGTCAAAAAGGAGGTTATACCGTCTTTTTTTCTTGTTTACGAGAGGTGCATTACCATGTGTGTTAAGTGAAGTTGAATGACTCCATTTCGCTCAATCGCCTCATTTGCAGCCAAAATTGTTTCAAGGTATTGCGTCTTTTCAGTTTGCAGAAGTGTTTGCAAAAATTCCTTTGCTTTGTCTCGGTCACGTAACTTTGAGGTGATGGCCAGTTGTTCCCCCTTTGTAAGGCTTAAAAATGATTCAATCTTTTTTGCCTCTGAAGTAAAGTAGGTAACATCAGCGCGAGAAAGAATTGTCTCGGTAATTGCGCCCGTGTTACGTGCCGTTAAGAGAAATGTTATGTTTTGTTTTCCATCTTCAAAAAGTTTGAGAAGTGAATTTTGTGCTTCAACTGATGCAAGATCAAAGTGAGGAATGATAATGGTAGTCTCTTTTGTAAAGCCATATTGAGTGAAGGCAATCAGATCACGAGCCTCCGCAATTTTTTCCACAGGAAAGACCATCGACTCTCCATGTTCTTTCACAAAGGCCTTGATATGTGCTTCTACATCATCTCCAACAAATAGGTAGGTATGCATATGACTAAATCTCATTATATAATGAAATATGGCTGCCCAAGCTTCACAACTCGATGTCACCTCTTTGGCCGATATATTGGCTAATTTAGGTGCAATGACCAGAGAGCGTGCTGATTCTGTAAAACTCGCTGAGATCCAAAGTGGTCGAAGTCAGGAAGATATTATCGTAAGTCAAAACCTTGCAACACCTGAAATGTTAGTTCGAGCAAAGGCAGAGCTCTATAACATTCCCTTTATTGATCTTTCAACAAGCCCTGTCTCCCCTGTCGCGCTTTCCTTAATTCCTCAAGAGCTTGCTCGTAAATTTAGAGTCTTCCCAATTTCAGTTGATACTGCGGCACAAGAGTTAGTGCTTGCGATGGCAGAGCCACTTGATCTTGCGTCTATTGAATTTATTGAGCAAAGAACTGGGTATCGTGTTCGCCCATCAGCTGCAGTACCAGAGGCAATTGATGAATACATTGCAAAACGATACTCAACCACCCTCTCTCAAGAAGTTACTGCAGCACTTAAAGAAGTTTCATCTGATGGAACCTCTGTTAAAACACTCGATGTAACTCAAAACACTGGTCTCGTTCGTCAAGAGCGTATTAGTGAAGTTGTAACTCACATTATGGATTACGCAGTACGCGCTCGTGCATCTGATATTCATATCGAGCCACTCGAGAAGCAAACACGTGTTCGCTACCGTATCGATGGTATTTTGCAAGAAAAGCTAACAATACCTCGAGAATTACATGATGCCTTGGTCTCTCGTATCAAAATTTTGTCTTCAATGAAGATTGATGAAAAGCGTATTCCTCAAGATGGTCGTTTTAACTTTAAAAACAGTGATCAGGAAGTTGATCTTCGTGTCTCCACTCTTCCAACTACCTGGGGAGAAAAGATCGTTATTCGACTCCTTAAAAAGAGTGGTGGAATTCCATCCTTAACTGAACTTGGGCTTCGAGGACGCGCTCTTAAAAACCTTGAGGATTCAATTCTACGTCCACACGGAATTATTGTGATTTGTGGACCAACAGGATCAGGTAAAACAACAACACTCTATTCAATTATTCAGAAACTGAATACTCCAAAGGTAAACATTATGACGTTGGAGGATCCAATTGAATATAAAATTGCTGGTGTTAACCAAGTGCAAATCAATGCAGCAGTTGGTTTGACCTTCGCCTCAGGACTCCGCGCATTTTTGCGACAAGATCCAAACATCATTCTCGTTGGAGAGGTTCGTGATCATGAAACCAGTGATTTGGCTGTGCAGGCTGCACTCACGGGGCATTTAGTTTTTGCAACCCTTCACACAAATGACGCCGCAGGTGCACTTCCTCGTTTGCTTGATATGGGTGCTGAGCCATTTCTCTTGGCTTCTTCAATCACCGCTATCGTTGCACAACGTGTGTTAAGAAAAATTGATGAGAACGCAAAAGAAGAATATATCCCTGACGAAAAGATCTCAGCTGACATTCGCCAAGTCTTGGGGCCACTTCTTCCTGCTGACAAACCAATCAAGCTCTATCATGGAAAACCAACACCAGAGAACAATAATTCAGGGTACAAAGGTCGTGTTGCTGTCTTTGAAATTTTGCCAGTAACTGAAAAGATTGCTCGTCTTATTTTGGAGAGAGCCCCTGCCAGTGAAATTGAAAAGGAAGCCAAGGTTGAAGGAATGGTTTCCTTAAAACAGGATGGCTACTTGAAAGCACTTGAAGGGATCACTACTATTGAAGAAGTATTGCGTGTCGCTCAAGAATAATCCCTGCCCATGACGATTAAAGATTTATTGCAGTTAGCTGTTGATCAGAATGCCTCTGATCTTCATTTGGTGGCTGGAGTTGCCCCGATGCTTCGTATTCATGGAGAGTTGTCCCCTGTTCCCTTTGACCAAAATTTAACCCATGAAATAATTGCAACACTTCTGAAGGAAGTAATGAGTGCTGAGCAAATTGAGCGCCTTACGGTTAACAAAGAAATTGATTTCTCAATCGCCTTTAGTGAAAAAGCTCGGTTCCGTGTAAACGCTTATACCCAGAAAGACACTTGGTCAGCCGCTTTCCGTGTTATCCCTTCAAAGATCCCTACAATTGATGAGTTGTGGTTGCCACAATTTATTCATAATTTCCCTACTCTTCGCCAAGGCTTTGTATTAGTGACTGGACCAACGGGGCAAGGAAAGTCCACCACTTTGGCTGCAATTTTAAATGAAATTAATATAACCAGAGCCTGTCACATTGTGAGTATTGAAGATCCAGTTGAATTTATCTTCAAGTCTGAGCGATCAATTGTGTCACAACGAGAAATGGGAAATGATACCCACTCCTGGTCAGTTGCCTTGCGTTCTGTTCTTCGTGAAGACCCGGATGTTGTTTTGGTTGGTGAAATGCGAGATTACGAAACAATTGCTGCAGCCTTAACCATTGCTGAAACTGGTCATTTAGTTTTTGCAACGCTACACACAAACTCAGCCGCCCAAACGATTGATCGTATCGTTGACGTTTTTCCAGACGAACAACAGTCACAGGTCAGACTTCAATTGTCTAACGTTCTTGAGGCAGTTTTCTCACAACGCTTGATTCCGTCAGCAAGTATGGGGCGAGTTGTTGCCAGTGAACTAATGCTTGCAACTACTGCTGTTAAAACTGCGATCCGTGATGGAAAGACTCACCAAATTGATTCGATCATCCAAACATCGAGTGAAGCTGGTATGTATACCCTTGAATCAAGTCTAGCCTCTCTTGTTGCAAATGGAAAAATCACCATTGAGGATGCACAAAGCTATGCATTGAGACCAACTGAACTTGCACGACTTCTAAAGCGTTAATCTATGAAAAAGTACGTATACCGCGCCCGAGATAAATCAGGCAATTTAGTAACAGGAGACGTAGAGGCTTCAAACGAATCAGCTGCAGCAAAACTTTTGCGTGATCGTGGATATATCGTTGTTTCAATTCGTCCGGCAATGAATAGCTTGCGAAGTTTCACCGCGATCTTTTCAAACAGAGTTTCCTATGCTGACTTAGTAGGGTTTACCAGACAGCTTGCCACCATGGTTAACGCTGGTCTTCCAATTACAGAAAGCTTCTCAATTTTGAGACTTCAGGCAAAGCCTTCATTCCAGCCAATCATTCAGCAAATTTTAGCTGACATTGAAGGTGGGCAAAGTCTCTCAAGTGCCATTAAACGTCATCCTCGTGTTTTTACCCCAAGTTACATCGCATTAGTCAAAGCTGGTGAAACCGGAGGTGTATTAGATAAAGTACTTGCCCGTTTGGCAGACAATTTGGAACGCACACAGGAGTTTCAAGGGAAAGTAAAAGGAGCCTTAATTTATCCAGCAATCATCGTTGTTGGTATGGTTGGTGTTTCCATCATCATGATTGTGTTTGTGATTCCAAAGTTAACCGCTCTCTATACTCAGTTTGGTGCAGAGCTTCCACTCTCTACCAGAATTTTAACGTCAATCTCTGACATCGTTATTGGTTATTGGTATTTTATTATTGCAGTACTGGGTATCTCTGGATGGGGCTACTATATGTGGAGCAAAACGGTAGTTGGTAAACGAAAAATTGCTGAATTTATTTTTAAGATTCCAATTATTGGAGACCTTCAAAAACAAATCATTTTAACGGAACTAACTCGTACCCTCTCTTTAATGGTTGCCTCTGGTGTACCAATTCTTGAAGGTCTTGCCGTCTCATCTGATGTTGTAACAAACGTTATTGTGAGTGATGCAATTAAAGATGTTTCACATCAAATTGAAAAAGGATTTCCAATTGCATTTTCATTTGCCAAGCACCCTGATGCGTTTCCCTATATCTTGTCTCAAATGGTAGCTGTTGGTGAAGAGACCGGAAAAATGGATGAAGTATTATCAAAAATTTCACATGTGTTTGAAGTTGAAAGTGAACAAAAAGTAAAAGCATTAACTAGCGCCATTGAACCAGTCATTATGATCTTCCTCGGTCTTGGTGTTGCCTTCCTTGTTATCGCTGTTGTTCTTCCAATTTATAAGCTAACTACGGCAATTTGATCGCTTGACAGTAGTGCAAAAAATGAATGATACTGTTTATAAGGAATGCTGAAAGGAGGTGAGAATATGACTACTCAAATTAAAAAAGGTTTTACTTTAATCGAACTTTTGATCGTTATTGCGATCCTAGGTACACTCGCAGTGGTCGTCCTTCTCGCCTTGGACCCAGTCCAACAGCTTGCTCGAACTCGTGACTCTGGTCGTTATTCATCTGTCACTCAGTTAGGCCATGCGATTGAAGCGTATGCAACCGGAAATAACGGTGTATACCCAACTGCAAGTACAACTTGGATAAACACACTGGTTACCTCTGGTGAAATTACCGCTGCACCAGGTCCGATTACATACAACGTAACAGGTACCGCAGAATGTGGTGCAACCAACCGTCAAAACGGATGGTGTTACGCGTTTACCGCTGGAACAGGCGCAGTTGTTTTTGCTCGTCTTGAATCAAAGGCAAACATTAGCAAGTGTGGTACTGGAGAAGCAGCATGGGTTGTTTACTCAACCGCTAATGGTCGAGGTGGAGGAGTTTGTACCGCAAACGCGACAACATACCCTACCGCTGGAGTTCAAACGTTTACGTTCTAATCTTTGTTGATAAGCGAAAACAAACGCCCCTTTACCGGGGCGTTTGTTGTATGAGGGGAAAATCTCCTTTATAGTAGGTATATGTGGTCACTTCTTTTTGCAGTATGGGGATTAGCACTTGGTTCTTTTATCGCGGCTCTCACCTATCGATTACCTCGTAACATTTCAATCTCAACTGGGCGATCTTTTTGTCCGAATTGTAAACACAAAATAGCATGGTTTGATAATATTCCTCTTTTTTCATTTCTTTTTTTACAAGGTAAATGTCGAAGTTGCAAAAAGACTATTTCAAAGCGATACCCAGTAATTGAGTTTTTGGGACTCGTTGTTGGTCTTGTTACTCCATTTGTTTCAGAGGCAGCAGTAAAAAACGTTCCCTGGCTAAACGTAATTGGCTTACCTGTAACCTTCTTTGTCTTTGCACTTCTCCTTTTGTTTCTTGCAATTATCGTTACTGATTTTGAATTTCAGATTATTCCCGATGAATTTGTTTTTTCTCTCTTAGGGATTGTTATGTTTGCGATACTGCTCTCCTCTACTCAAACGTTTTTTGCTTCAGTTGCATCAGGTTTAAGTGCTGCTATGTTTCTTCTTACCTTGCATCTCGTTACCAGAGGTCGTGGCATGGGATTAGGGGACGTGAAACTGGCTCTGCCATTAGGTCTCTTGTTTGGGTACCCACTTACCCTGGTGTGGATGTTTAGTTCGTTTGTAAGTGGTGCTGCAGTTGGGTTACTTATGATGCTTGTTGGAAGTGCGGGTATGAAAACAAAACTCGCCTTTGGACCATTTCTTATTTTTGGAGCAATTATCACTCTTGTTTGGGGACAGTACCTGTTATCATTTTTTATATGAATATTAAAAAAAGAGAAGCCATCGCAGTTTTTTTCTTTTTAGCATTAATTATGTTTGCAACCTATGTTAATTTGCAGAACTCATTTAGAAAAAGTAGAGATGCACAACGACTTGGGGATGTTCAAACAGTAGCGAATGCTCTTGAAGTTTACTTCAAAGACATGGGTGAGTACCCTGCTTCAGACAATGGCAAGATTGTTGGCTGTGGTTCTTTTAAAGCACTCACAACCTGTGAATGGGGTGAGGTTTTCCATGAAGAATATTTACGTAACCTCCCGCGAGATCCACAGTTTAAAGATGGCGCTTCATATCGCTATGTCTCAGATGGAAATCGCTTCCAGTTATATGCTTCGCTTGAAAGTAGTTCTGAGCCAGAATTTAATGAGCGTGTTATTGATTTATCTTTAAGTTGTGGAAACCGTATTTGTAATTTTGGTAGAGCCAGTGGCAAGACTCCCCTTGATAAAACATTGTCACAATACGAGAATGAATTAATAGAAAGCTTAAAAGGCAAAAAATGAAAAAAGGATTTACACTTATTGAACTTCTTGTTGTTATCGCAATCATTGGTGTGATGGCAACGTTTGTCTTAATGATGCTTACTGGTCCTCAAAAAAGTGCACGTGATGGAAAAAGAAAAAGTGATATAGAAACAATTCGTTCAGGTCTTGAACTCTACAAGTCTGATTGTGGTCAGTACCCAGCTTCCCTTCCCTCTGTTGGTTCAGCTCTTACGGGAACAAGTGCAGCTGCAGGTGCAGCGTGCTCTACATCTAACCGGTATATAAAGGCAATGCCGGCAGACCCTACTGCAGGTCGCAACTACAGTTATTCTCGACAAACAACACAGACTTACACCTTGTGTGCTGCTCTTGAACGAAACTCAACAGCCGTTGCTTGTGGTGGAGCCGCAGCCTCATCCTGTGGCGCTTCTTGTACCTATGCGATCACGAACCCGTAACTCTAGTGGTTTTACCCTTATCGAGATTTTAATTACGCTTGCAATCTCCTCTGCCTTAATTGGGGTAACTGTTGCAGGCTATGGAGATTTTGCATCAAGACAGGCAGTTGATTCTGCTACTCGTGTTTTGTACTCTGGCTTGCGTCTAGCACAGTCAAAAGCAACGTCCGGTGAAAAACCAGCAAGTTGTGCCGGTTCATTTGATGGATATCGTTTTAGATTTTTGTCTTCAGGTGGAAACATCACCAGTTTTGAAATGAGACCTATTTGTAGCGGAACTGAATTGACAGGAACAACAACAGCTCTTCCTACAAACGTGACTTATACATTAAGTGGTACAACACCAAGCTTTTTTACCTTCAAACCTCTTGGTCTCGGTACTGATATCTCTCCTGCTTCTCCCGCAACAATTACTGTGTCTCGGAGTGTCGCAGGTGCAACCAGATCTTTTGTCGTTACCGTAACGTCCTCTGGTGAGATAAAGTAAATATGTATGAATACAAATAGATTTCAACGAATCAAAGGACAATCGTTGTTTGAAATGATTGTTGCTGTGTTAATTGTCAGTTTAGTTATGATTGCTCTTGTATCACTTTCAACGAAAAACCTTTCCTTAACTGCTTTTTCTCGAAATAAAACACTTGCTAATCGGCATAGCCAAGAAGCTCTTGAATGGGTGCGTGGAGAGCGTGACAAGGGATGGAATTCATTTGTAGGTCGATCAAGTGCTGGTGGTACCAATTGGTGCGTCTCAACCCTATCCTGGGCAACATCTGGTGCCTGTGGATCTGGTAGTTCTATTCCAAACTCTACCGTTCCATTTTTACGTAATTTGACACTGAGAACCTCTGCTGCAAATACGATTGAAGTAACGGTCGTCACTTCATGGGTAGATGGTTCAGGAACGCATGAAAGCCGTGCATCGACAACACTCACCAATTGGAAAAAATCATGAAAGAAAAAGGTTTTTCACTTATCGAAGTCTTAGTTGCAATTGTTATGTTTACGCTCTTGGCTATTGTTGCAACACAAACGACAGTTTCTTCCCTTCAAGGGTCCCGTGTCAGTGATGCCGGTACGCAAGTTCGTGAGAATATGGAGTATGCACTCTCTGTTCTTGAACGTCATGTTAGAAACGCAAGTTCAATAGTCTCTGCCTGTAATGGATCTTCTGTTCAAACCCTTACCTATTTGAACGAGAAAGGAAGACAAGCTTCGTTTCAGTGTTTAACTGATGCATCTGGAACATACCTTGCATCTAACTCAGCAACTGTTCGATTAACCTCATCAAGTATTACCTTGACTACCTGTTCTTTTGTTTGTAGCTATCCATCAGGTGCCAGTAAGCCGCCACAGGTAACCGTCAATTTAGCAGGAAAAAGTATGTCTACAGACTCGCTCTCGCAGTCAATTGTGACTATTTCATCGTCTATTCTCTTGAGATCGTATTGACCCATGGTGTGACAAACCATACACTGAAAGTGATGAAAAATCGCGTTCGTGGCCAGGCATTAATTCTTCTTCTTCTTTCCATGGGAGCTGTCCTTACTATTGTCTTGTCTGTGGCCTCAAGAACAATTACTGATGTCTCTGTTACAACAAAAGATGAAGATTCACTTCGAGCATTCTCTGCTGCTGAAGCAGGGGTTGAAAAGGTTCTCTTAACTCCAACAAATGGTGGAACATCTGGAAATGTGTCATCAGGAAACGCTGCATACAACACAAACACCTCAAACTACATTAGTACTGGTACTGAGTATGTATACCCAGTTGGTTTGCCTTCTGGTGAAACGGGAACAATTTGGTTTGTGAACCATGATGACCAAAATAGACTTGATGATACTTGTCCTGGTAACAATTGTTTTAAAGGAAGTTCAATTGATATTTGTTGGGGAAGCTCAGGCGCTTCACCTCAACCTGCAATTGAAGTATCAGTTGTGTATGAAACCCCCGCAAATGTAATGGAAATAGGGAGACGCGTATTTGATCCAAATGGAACTCGAAGAACAACAAACAAGTTCACCGCACCAACCGGAAACACTGGAGCTTGTACGGTTAATGGTCGTAGTTTTGCCTACAGAACGACCGTTACGTTTAGTGCGTTGTCCTCAAATATGGCGGCAAACGTATACAACACATCTGGTAGAATGAAATTTATGCAGGTCCGTTTTTGGTATAACTCAACGAATGAATATTTTGGTGTAATTACTCAAGGCAATCGTGATTTACCTTCACAGGGTAAGCTTGTTCAATCAACCGGAACTGCTGGAAACGCTTCACGCAAAGTTGAAGTCGTTAATCTCTATCCTGAAGTACCATCAATGTTTTGTTCTGCTTTGTTCTCAGTAGGCGCAATTTCTAAATAATATGAGTGTAGGTCTTGATATCGGTTCAAAAACAGTGAAAGTAGTTGAGCTTGCTCGTGAAGGAGACAAGTTCTCTCTTCGTGCAGCTGGTGCTGCCCCATTTCCTTTTGATTTAACTCGTGTTGATGATGAAAAAGGATTAGCTGATGCCAGTGAAGCTATAAAAAAGCTCTGTGCTGAAGCTCGTATTAGTAGTAAAGACGTGAACATCTCCCTTTCAGAAACCTCAGTCTTCTCTCGTGTGATTAAGCTTCCCCTTTTGACTGATGAAGAAATTGCATCTGCTGTTAAGTGGGAGTCAGAAGAATATATTCCAATTCCTTTAAAAGAAGCAGTCTTACAGTACCAAATATTAGAGCGACGAGAAATTGGAAATCCTCCTCAAGTATTAGTCTTAGTTGTAGCAGCAATAAAGACGATGGTTGAAAAGTATGTGAGTGTAGTCACAAATGCAGGTCTCCGAGTTGTCGGTGTTGAAACGGAACTTCTCTCTCTTGCTCGAAGTCTTGGTGGAATTGGGAAAACAGTTATGCTTTTGGATTTTGGTGCACTATCAACAGATATCGCAATTACGAAAGAAGGTCAATTGTTTTTCAGTCGATCAATTCCTACTGCCGGTGAGGCTTTCACTCGTGCCGTTGCACAAGGCTTAGGGATCACTCCACAGCAAGCTGAAGAGTACAAAAAGACGTATGGCTTTACCCCGAATCAATTGGAAGACAAAGTTTCAATGTCTTTGCGTCCAATTTTGAAAGGTGTTGTAGATGAAATGAAGAAGTCAGTTCATTTCTACCAAATGGATATGCATGGTGAATCTCCTAACGTAATCGTTGTCTCCGGTGGAAGTGCAGGGCTTCCTGGAGTCTCTGGAGAACTTGCTAAGCTACTCGGGCTTGAGGTAATTGTCGCCAATCCTTTCCAGAACGTAATCATTGATCCACAGGCTGCTGCAACATTATCAAATTATGCACCGCTCTACTCAGTCGCTGTCGGTCTTGCTATGCGTTAACCTATGGCCCAAAACATCAACCTCCTGCCAGTTGAACTTTCTCGCGGAAAAGAAGTAAATGCTCTTTTGTCTAAATTGAAAGTGGCTTCGATTATTGTTTGTACTATTCTTCTGCTTACCTCAATGGCTGGGCTTGCCTATGTCGTTTTAACCAAAAAGGCTGTAGATGAAATGGTTGTCACACGAGACAAGGTAAAGGCAGAAGTTCTTACGCTTGAAGCTTCAGAGCGGAGACTTGTACTTCTAAAAGATCGATTAACAAAAATTATTGATTTTAGAAATGCTGATGTGTCTCGCCCACAGCTTGAGAATCAAAAGAAAGTTATTGATGTATTGCCTGAAGAAGTTACGATTATTGGTGCAAGAATTGATGGAGGGGAAGCAAAAATTGGCTTAAGTTCAGCAACACTTCCTCCGTTAACCTTAGTTATTCAGCGTTTAGTTTCAGAGAAACTCGTTTCCCAATTAGCCTTAAGTAACGTTGCATATAACCCAGTAGGTGGATATCAAGTTTATATTGATTTTAATAAATGAAAAATTCTTTTACCTCATATCAGCCAGTCCTTTTGTATGGATTTATATTTGTCGGTTTTATCGTGAGTGGAATCGTGATGGGTGCCTATTTTTTCAATCAATTTACAACACTCTCAGAGTCAAAGACAAAACTGGCTGATGAAATTACTGTGTTAACTGAGAGAAAAACTGTATTGGAGAGTGTGAACAATGTTACATCTGACAACACAAGTAGAGCACAACTGGCTCTGCCAACGGAAAATAATTCATTGACCCTTCTTTCTCAAATCAGAACAGTTGCAACTGAGCTTGGCCTTGTTATTAAAAACCTAGATTTAGTTGCCCAGCCTGCAAGTGGACCAAGTCTTGCTCAAAGCACTTTAAACTTTGATGTAGATGGAAGTTCAGATGGAATCATGAAATTTATTTATGAGTTACGAAAGGTTGCACCTATCATGTCTATTGATACCCTAAGTCTCGTGTCCTCATCAGGAAGTACTGGCTCAAGTGCAATTGTTACAGTACGTTCACCATGGGCAGCTGTTCCAACGAAACTCCCAGCTTTAAGTGAAGCAATTGTAAGTTTGTCACCACAGGAAACAGAATTGTCTTCTGAACTTGCTTCTTACCGATATCCGTTTACAACAGAATCAGTTGCAACAGGAAGTGGTGGTACGGGACGTGCCAATCCATTTGAATAATGGTCGTCTTCTTTTAAGCACAAAAAAACTTCAAAAAAAGTAAGTATATGGGGAAAAAGTGAAGAGTGAAGCGTTATGCTTCGTGAACGTTAACTGACACCATTGTGTCTTCTTTAGCTGCTCGAATTGCGAGAATTCGTCGGAGATTTTTAATTGTCTTTCCTTCTTTTCCAATAATTAATCCTACAACTGACTTCTCAGCTGTAACATCAATAATTGTTCGTCCTTCTTCTTGTGTTTCAGCAACAGAAATATCGTTACTTCCGGTGATGTTTGAGATAAGGAACAAAGAAAGATCTTTCATATGTGGTTATGCGAGTAACACTTTAACTGCATCAGAAACGATAGCTCCTTTAGCTACCCAAGCTGCAAGTGCTTTTTTATCAATTTGTTGCTTTTTTTCGCGCGGATGATAGAACCCTAATATTTCGAGGGCTTCACCTTGATTCTTGTTTTGTGATTCAATCGCGACAATTCGGTAGAAGTGATCATTTCTTTTTCCGAGTTTAGCGAGTCTGATTTTAACCATTTGGGTATTTTACGCTTTTTTTGTGAGAGTTTCAAGAGCGTGCTCTGCTGCGTCTTGTTCTGCTGCAGATTTGCTTTTTCCTTCTCCCTTACCAAGTGCATTGCCGTCCACTGAGACCTCGATTATAAACTCTTTTGCGTGGTCTGGGCCATGTTCATCTACGACTCGGTACTTTGGTGCATTTGAGCCATTTGCCTGTACAAACTCCTGGAGGCGACTTTTTGCGTCTTTTAAAGGCTTCTCGAGGTGAGATTGGATGTCAAAGAGGATATTTGACTCAATAAAGGCCTTTGCTGCGTCAAATCCCTGATCAAGGTAGACAGCCCCAATAATTGCCTCAACAGTATCAGCCAGTAGTGACTGGTTGTCTCTTCCCCCACCTTGCTCTTCTCCTCGTGACAAAAGTAAGTCTTCCCCTAAGTTTAAGGCTCGAGCAACTTTAGCCAAATTGATGGTGTTAACGATGTTTGCCCGAATTGAGGTCAAAAAGCCTTCTTCTTGGTCAGGAAACTGGAGATAGATTGCGTGACTTACCACAAGTTCTAGAACGGCGTCACCCAAAAACTCAAGTCGTTCATTACTTTCACGAATACCAGGGTTTTCGTTTATCCAGGAGCGGTGTGTGAGGGCAAGAAGGAAGAGCTTCTCGTCGTTAAATTGTGCTTTTATTTGTTGAATCGTCATGATCTGTTTCTTGTAATTTTACAATGCTTCCAAGTACTCCATTAATAAATGAAGGTGAGCTTTCTCCTCCATATTCTTTCGCGAGCTCCACTGCTTCGTCAATGACCACTTTTGATGGAATCTCATTGGCGATCATCTCAAACGTGGCTAGCCTCAAAATGGATAGATCTATTTTGTTAATCTTCTCAATTGGCCATGCGGGTGCTGATTTTGCAATCATCCCATCAATTTTTACTTTTTGATCAAAAATTGCATCAACCTGAGGATCTCGCTCTTGAGAGTGAAATTCATTGGCAAATAATTGCTGGACAATCATTTGTCGCCTTCTATGCCGTGGGTCAGAACGGGATTTCATAAGTTAGTATAGCGAAACACGAAGAATTACTTTGCTCCACATGCAGCACAAGCTGTGTGTGGAAGTTTTTTCTTGCCACAGTTTTTGCAGATAGACAAAGTTGGAAGAGTCATACTGATTGCTCCTCGTCGCTGTGCGCTTCTTTGGTGACTGTGTTTCTTCTTTGGTACTGGTGCCATAGAGGCAATTGTATCTCGAAATTGCTTGTTTGTAAATTACCACCAAGGTGAGCCTAGTTAGCCGTAATTTGTTGTGAGGCAAAGAAGGTAATGATATCTTCGTGTTTTTCCTGATTTTCGACCACCAGTTGTGCGGTACTGCTTGCTTTTGAGATGAGATCTGTGTCCTGCCAACTGGCAATTTTGAGCTCAGTTATACCTGATTGTCTGGTACCAAAGATCTCTCCTGGTCCACGCAGTGACAAGTCAAACTCTGCCAATTCTCGCCCAGACAATGTCTTGGTCATAGCCTGTAAACGCTCTTTACTGGCGCCTGAGGCAGTTGTCATTAAGAGACAATATGAGGCGAGTGTCCCTCGACCGACACGTCCACGGAGCTGATGAAGCTGTGCCAAGCCAAAACGCTCAGAAGCTTCAATCATCATAATACTGGCGTTCGGGATGTCGATACCAACCTCAACGACTGGAGTTGTGACTAAAATGTCATACAAACCATCTTTGTAGTCACTTAAGATTTGGCTTTTTTCCTGTTTCTTCATTTTTCCATGAAGAAGTACCACTTTTCGGTTGGGAAACAGTTCCTTAAGCTTTTCATACTCAGCTTTGGCTGCCTTTACTTCTTTCATAGTGGCAACCTCACTTTCATCAATTAATGGACATACCACAAAGACTTGTGACTTATGTGTGGCGATTTCTGTTTCAATCCATTGATAAGCGCTCTCCCGTTTTTGGTCAGTTATCACCCATGTTTTAATAGGAATACGACCAGACGGTAATTCATCAAGAGTTGAGAGGGAAAGTTCTCCATACAAGGTTAATGCAATTGTTCTTGGAATTGGGGTCGCGGTCATTGTCAAAATGTGAGGGGTAAGTCGTCTTTTCTCAGAGAGCTCAGTAATTAATGCTCTTTGCCTTACACCAAACCGGTGTTGTTCATCAATAACGACAAGCCCCACTTCTTTATAGAGTTCCGGGTGATGCAGAAGCGCGTGTGTTCCAACAACAACATCGGCTCTGCCTACAATATCTTCTTTCACTCCCCCGGTGATTAATGCAACTCGAACACTAAATGGTTCAAGAATTCTTTTTAAGGTACTGGCATGTTGTTCTGCCAATATTTGTGTTGGTGCCATAACAATTGTTTGAAAACCTGCTGCATAGACCATAAAGGCACTGGCGGCGGCAACGACGGTCTTTCCACTTCCAACATCTCCTTCAAGAAGTCTGTTCATTGGTATTTTTTGCGTCAAATCAGCAAGTATTTCGTCAATCGATCTTTGTTGACTGTTTGTTAGTGTGAATGGCAAACTGGAAACAAATTTCTCAAGAGTGTTCTCGTTTAATGGAATTACCGGGGACTTGTGAAACTTTCTCCATTTAATTTTTTCTAGTTTTGAAACGATTTGATGCCCTAAGAGCTCATCAAAAGCCAATCGTTTTCGGGCGTTTACTGCGTCATCCATTGAAACGGGAAAATGAATGTCATGGTAAGCCGTTTTAAGATCAAGTAAATCCGTTTGTAGTGAATAGTCCGTGATTGTCACTGAATCCATTGCGCGTTTAATCGTTGCACGTAACCATTTTGAAGTAATACCGGCAGTTTCAGCATAAACCGGAACAATTCTCCCGGTATGAATTGTCTCCCCTGTTGCTTGAATTTTCTCCCATGATGGTGCAATTAAAGCTGGCTTTCCTTTCCAGAGGGACACTTTGCCAGAGAGAGACACCAGAGTGTTTGTTGGGAAGCTTCTGACTAAAAATGGTTGATTAAACCAAACGATCTTTACTGAGTAGTCACCGTCAGACAAGGTTGCCTCCTGAAATGTCTTTCCTGTTTTTGTAAATACATTCTTTATAACAACAATCGTTCCTTTAACCGTTACTGTTTCATTGACGGTAAGGTGTGCGATTGAGGATTCTTGGGACAAATCAGTGTAGCGAGACGGAATGTGGGTAAGTAAATCACGAACGGAGTAGATACCAAGTTTTACTAATTTTTTTGCATACTCAGGACCAACATGGGTAACTGCGGTAACAGAATCGTTCAGAGTCATGTGTTGTATCTGTTTATTATCGAGACAGAATGTATGGCAAATATGGCAGGAACGAAGTTAAAACGAGTCCAACTCCTGCAAGGACTACTAAAATTTTTACAATAAGTTTTTTCTTTTGTTTCATACAAGGGTAACAGTTATAAATATTTTCTTACCGATTTGAATTTTATCACCTTCTGCAACGTTTTGCTTTCCATCTGTCACTGTTTCACCATTTACATGTATCGCATTGTCAGCAAGCAGTCGTTTTGCTTGTGAAACACTTCCGACTCGTTGACCAACAAGATTTGCAAGGGTTTCCCCACTGGTTACTTTCATCACTTCAGTAAATTCAGGTTTTTTCTCTTGAAATGTTTTCTGCCAATTCTCCTGTGCTTCCTCAGCAAGTTCCCGTGAGTGGAGTTCTGTGACAATTTGTTTTGCCAAAATGTGTTTTAACTCCATTGGGTGTTCCCCATCCTCAATTCTCTTTTTCATTTGAAGAAGGGTTTGGCTATCCATATTTGTTGCATGTTCAAAGTAACTTGGCATCAATTCATCTTTCAAACTCATTACTTTGCCATACATATCGTCTGGAGTGTCCGTGAGCCAAATTGCGTTTCCCCATGTTTTACTCATTTTTCTGCCATCAGTTCCTTCAAGGTAGCCAACGGTTAAGACATACGACTCACGTTTATCAATCTCTTTAATTAGGGTGCGTCCTGCAAGCATGTTAAATGTTTGATCAGCTCCACCAACTTGCACATCAGTTTCAAGGAAATAACTGTCATATCCTTGCATAACTGGGTAGAGCGTTTCATGAAGTCCAACCTTTTTACCGGTTTCAAGTCGTTTTTTTATTAGTTCTCGTCCAACAAAGTCACCAACAGCAAAGTGTTGAGTTAATTTCACAATATCTGCAAAGGTTAACTTGGAAAGCCATTCACTATTGTGTCGAACTGTTATTTTAGAAAAATCAAGAATCTTCTCAGCTTGTTCTTTGTATGTTTTAAAGTTTTCTTTAATTTCTTCTTGAGTTAAGATTGGTCGCTCACTTTCCTTGTCTGATGTATCTCCAATAAGGGCGGTAAAGTCTCCGATTAAAAAAGTAACGTGATGCCCTTCCTTTGCAAACTGTGCAATTTTTCGAAGTGCAACAGCGTGCCCTAAATGAATTCTTGTTGCTGTTGGGTCAATTCCTAAGTACACACGCAACTTTTTTTCAGTTGAAAGCTTAACTAATGCATCCTTCGTTGGAAGAACATTTGATACTGAACGAGTAAAGAGATCTTGCATGTCTTGATTGTAGTACGAACGGAAGGTTATTTGAAGCCGAAGTAATTTCCAAGGTGCTTTTTTACATCTTTATATGCTGCATGCTCCCATACAAACCGTGGGTCTTCCCAGGTCACTTCCCCTTCAGTTGAGGAAGATAACGCGGTTAAGTCTGTAACTGTTCCAATAAAGAGAGCTGAAACAACTCCATACGTTTTCATGTCAGCTGCCTCACTGCCAAAGTAGACTGGATTCTCAAGGGTTAAGTTTGTTTCCTCTTTTACTTCTCGAATTACTGCCTCTTCAAGTGTCTCTCCTTTGTTTACACCACCACCAGGTAGTGAGTAACCATTTTTGTAGGCTAAGTTAACTGCTAATATTTTTCCGTCCTTCTCAATAATGGTTACCGCAGAGCCAATTGTTGGAAGAGAAAGACCCAAAAGTTTAATGAGAGGTGGGCCAAAGGTTAAGATTATTCGCTTGTTTAGGTTGTACCACATAGATTTTCAAGTATACCGCATCGAAATTTGATAGAATAAGAACATGTGGAAAGAACGAGCACGTATGAATAGTCGCCAAGCAAGAAGACCACTTACTCCGTCTGGTCGTCCCCCAGCTTCTCGATCTCAGAGAATTGCCACGTTTGTCAAAATTGGTTTTATTGTCTTTCTAGTTTCAGTTGTTGTTGCTTTTGTTGGGTTTCAAGTAATGACTTTCCTTCTTCCTGCTCCAGAAAACATCGTACGTCATGATGGATTTTCAACAAAGATTTTAGACAGAAATGGAAAGCTCTTGTATGACGTCTATGTTGATCAACGACGAAGCCCTGTTACCTTGTCTGACATCCCTGAATACTTAAAGAAAGGAACGATTGCGATTGAAGACAAGAATTTCTATACCCATCAAGGGTTTGATCCATTAGGGTATTTACGTATTTTACAAAACTTAATAACGAAGCAGCGACTTATTGGAGGTTCAACATTAACCCAGCAGTTAGTTAAAAATGTGCTCTTAACTCCTGAGCGAACTGCAATTCGTAAAGTAAAGGAACTTATTTTGACCTTGCAGATTGAAAAGAAGTATTCAAAAGACGAAATCTTAACGCTTTACCTAAATGAAGCACCATATGGTGGCTCAGCATACGGTGCTGGGACAGCTGCTGAAATTTATTTTGGCAAAAGTGTAAAAGATTTAAATTTAGTTGAGTGTGCCTTCTTGGCAGGACTTCCTCAAAGACCTCCCTACTATTCACCATACTTAAACCCTAACAAAGCATATATCGGTCGAACTCAAGAAGTATTACGTCGTATGCGAGAGGATTCCTATATCACCAAAGAGCAGGAACAAGAAGCTCGTACTGCACTAGATAACCTTGAATTCCAACCAAAGGGAGCTGACTTTAAAGCTCCTCACTTTGTACAGTATGTACAAAACATTTTAAATGACAGATATGGTGAAGAAACGGTTGCTCGTGGAGGACTTAAAGTGACCACCACCCTTGATCTTGATTTGCAGGAGAAAGCACAATCAATTGTTTCAGAAGAAATTGAGAAAGTTCAGTCACTTCATATTGGAAATGGTGCAGCGGTTGCCATTGACCCACAAACTGGGGAAATTTTGGCAATGGTAGGTTCAAAAGACTTTAACGCCAAAGATTATGATGGACAGGTAAACGTAACGACATCACTTCGACAGCCAGGCTCTGCAATTAAACCAATTGTCTATACCAAGGCTCTTGAAAAGGGGTACACCGCAGCAAGTGTTCTTGTTGATGCACCGACAAACTTCCCGGGAGGAGCAAATCAACCTGATTACACTCCAGTTAACTATGATGGAAAATTCAGAGGTCCTGTTCAGTTGCGCTATGCATTGGCAAACTCCCTTAACATTCCTGCTGTTAAGTTAATTGCATTAGTTGGTATTAAAGATGTGTTGACACTAGCTAACGACATGGGTATTTCAAGTCTTCAGCCAACGGCAGCAACGATGTCACGGGTCGGTTTGTCACTTGCCTTAGGTGGTGGTGAAGTTAAGTTAGTTGAAATTACTTCAGCCTACTCTGCATTCTTAAACCAAGGATATCGTGTTGATCCGGTCGCAATTCTTGAAGTCCAAGATCAAGATGGAAAGGTTCTTGAAAAAAATAGTCCAAAGAAAGGAAATCAAGTTATTCCAACTGACGTTGCATACATCATTTCAAATATCCTCTCAGATAATGATGCGCGAAAAGATACCTTTGGCTTAAATTCTCTATTAAATATTCCTGGCCGAGCGGTTGCTGTTAAAACTGGTACAACAAATGATCGACGTGATAACTGGGCAATTGGAGGAACACCACAAGTAATTGTTGGTACCTGGGTAGGTAACAACGATAATTCTGCAATGAAACAGGTGGCCTCTGGTGTCTCAGGAGCCTCTCCAATCTGGAACAGAATTGTAAAAGCTGCTGTTGCCAACAAACCTGTTGTTCCATTTGATACCCCAAGTGAAGTAACCACTCAGACCGTAGATCGAATTTCAGGATTAAAGTCTCATGATGGTTTCCCTGACAGAACAGAATACTTCGTAAAGGGGACAGAACCTGGAGATGACACCATGCATGTCAATTTGAAAGTGTGTAAAGGTGAAGGAAAACTTGCAACACCATCTGATGTGGCTGCAAACAATTATGAAAACAAGGAATTTATTATCTTGAAGGAAGAAGATCCAACAGCACCAGCTGGTGGAGAGAACAAATGGCAAAAAGGAATTATTGAGTGGATCAATAGCCAGCCTGACAATGGAAAATACAAAGTTCCAACTGAATATTGTTCTGGTGTAACGAGTGCTCCCTTAAATATTGACTTTGTAAGCCCAACAGACCGTTCCTCAAACCTCGACAAAGCTTTGAAAATCAGTTTTAAGGTGTCATCACTCAATAACCTGTCAAATGTATGGTTAGAGGTAGATGGAACAACGGTACGCAGTTTTACAGGGGCTCCGTATGAGTTTGAAACAGAGTTAACAAATGGAGTTCACACACTTCGAGCAGTAGTTAAAGATGACAAAGGAAATCAATCAGACAGAAAGATTCAAATTGGAGTTGGTACTTCTTGGGATTCTCAATAACCTTAATTCTGACAATGCAGTGGTGCACTGTCACACGCTATTCCATCTTTGTCATTGTCTCTCGCTCCGCAGCCACATACATTTAGTAAATACTGAGCTTCGTCACAGCTACTAATTTCTGTACAGGTTTTTGAACAATTACATGAGTATCGCGGGGCTACTGCTGGTGTGTTTACAGGTTGAACTGGAGTTGTTGTTGGCCGAGGAGTAGCTTTTGCCATTGTCGTTGCCAATACTGCCTTTGTCTTCATTGTTTCAGTTGAAATAGAATCAATCATTTTTGGCTTCTCAGTACTTGGTTGTACTGTTGGTGTATTTGTAGCAGGTGATACTTTTGTCGTTTCTTGTACGGACACAGTACTTTTGGGTGCATTGTCGGTTGGAGTTGCATATGCGAGTACGAGTGGGAAGGCAAAGATCACAAGAATTATGTAGCAGATACGCCTTATTCCTTGGTTAGTGACTTTCTGCTTCGTAAAATATGCAATTGCAGCAAGTATCGTAAGAGGCAAAAAGTAGAATCCTATCGCTATTGCAAGAGGAATTGTTATGTATTTTTTTTGGCCCAAAAAGAAAGTATTCATATTGAAATACCATTTGGGCAATATAGGATTATATCACTCGTGAAGAGTTTTGAGGTTTTTTACTTAATTTCTCCTTTGAGTTCCTTTTCAACAAAGTGAGTAATTTCCTTTCGAATTGGGGTGATTTCCCTATCAGTTAATGTCTTTTCTGGATGTTGGTAGGTAATTCTTACTGTGTATGCATCGTTATAGATGTCCACTAGATCAACGGACACAATCAGCTCTGATATTTTTTGAATAGATGTAATGACAGATCCTACCGGCACCTTTTTAGGAAGTACAAATGTCATATCTTCAACCTGTGGTGGGTACTTAGGAATTGGCATAAAGGTACGCTCTGACACTTGGGTATCTTTTAATGTATGTAGTGGAACTTCATATACAAAATAATTGCCTTTGGCTGATAGCTCTACTTCTGCAGTTGAACCAATTTGTTTTAACAGCGAAGCAAGAGTTCCCTTTGCTGCACGGTAATTTGTATTCATGAATATTCCTGCAACATGAGTTACCTCATCTGGCAACGAATTGTTTTTTCGTTTGAAGACGTGTCCAATTTCAAACATATGGAATGGCTCTTTCTCATGTCTATTGCCTTCTGCTGCAGCAATAAGTGACGGCAAAATTGCAGTTCGCAAATATGCTCCATCAGCACCTAATGGGTTGGCGATTTTAACCCCATCAGTTACCCACTCTTGTGGAACAAGTGACAAGGTCACAACTTCACATGCACCGGTTTTAACTAATGCAGTTTTAACTTGTTGTTCAAACGCAATTTCTGGGTCTGTTGGAACAAGTGGTGCGTGAGCAGATAGACCAATGCGTGGAAGAGCATGATATCCATAGATACGTACAATTTCTTCTATAACATCTTCCGCAATTGTCACATCTTCTTTTCTCCATGATGGGATCCTTACTGTACATTTTTTGTTTCTCCAAATTGTCTTGAATCCCAAGGAATGTAAGATGTTACTTATTTCAGACTCGGTCATTGGTACTCCCATCAGGGCTTCAATTTGAGAAAGTTTTACTTTGACAAAGGTTGATTTGAATTTATTTTCTTTTACATCTCGAACGGCAATAATTTTAGCGTTTGCATATTCTTTTAATAGGTAGCTTGCTCGAGCAAGAGTTGATGGAATCATTTCTTCATCTACACTCTTCTCATTTAAGATTGCGGCATGTGTTCGAATTTCAAGTGAAAGTGATGCTTTTCGAATACGCACTGGATCAATGTGTTCAGCAATTAAGAGAACTTCTGTGGTGTTCTCATCAATTGCCGTGTTTGCTGTCCCCATGATTCCTGGTAAATCTTGAATTACTCCTTCACCATCTTCAAAAACAACTTCAGTGCCTTTTAAAACATGTTTCTTGTTATCAAGGGTCACAATCGTCTCTCCCTTTTGTGCAAGTCTCAGGAGCAAATGTTTTTCAGTAAGCTTTTGCATATCAAAGGCATGAAGAGGAATACCACGTTCATACATTACGTAGTTTGTGATGTCGACCACATTGTTTTTTGGTTTTACGCCAATGGCAGTTAGTCTCTTTTGAATAAATTCTGGTGAAGGTTTAATGGTCACATTTTTGCATTCAACGACCATTAATCGGCTCGCTAGAAGTGGATCGTTAATCACCATGACACTCGCCTTTTGCTTAAATGGAAGATCTACTTCTGGTGGTGTTTTTGTTTTAATTTCATATCCATCACGAGGAAGGATCGCCGTTAACTCTCGTGCAATTCCCATGACTGAAGCTGCATCAACTCGGTTTGTGGTAACTTCAATTGAATAGACCGTATCATCCCCTACCTGTTCTCGTCTCTCAACAGAGGGACCATAGAGGTTTAAGAGTTCTGATATTTTTTGTGGTGATACGTTGGCTTCAATGAAATCATTTAACCAATCTTGGGTGATTTTTATATCCATAGAATTAGAATTGTTTTAAGAATCGAGAATCAGTTGAATAGACCATACGAATATCCCACAGGTTTGCCTTCATCATAAAAGCACGCTCTACTCCCCAACCGAAAGCATATCCTTTGTATTTATTTGGATCAATGTTGCCTGCTGCGAGTACATTTGGGTGCACCATTCCTGCTCCACCTAACTCAAGCCATCCAGCTTTACACAATCGACATCCTTTTCCTTTGCATACGGAACAGGCGATATCAATTTCAAATGATGGCTCGGTAAATGGAAAATTGTATGGGCGTATTCGATAGGTTCTTTCTGGACCATAAAATGTTTTCATAAAGTAGTCGAGGGTCCCCATTAAATGGGTGATATTTATATTTTCATCAATAACTAACCCTTCAAATTGATGGAACATTGGAACGTGAGAAACATCAGACTGTCGTCGGTATGTTTTACTAATGTTAATCATTCGAATTGGTGGAGTTTCAATGCGTTGCATTTCTCGGACCTGACCACTTGATGTGTGAGGGGTCAAAATCATGCCTCCCAACGACTTTGGTCCTTTTTCATCGATTAAAAAAGTTTCCCATTCGTCTCGTGCTGGGTGATTTTCAGAGAAGTTTAGCGCAGTAAAGGCATACCAATCCCATTCAACTTCTTGGTATCGTCTTCTGATAAACCCGATGTCTGTGAATACTTTTGAAATTTCATCAATTGCTTGGGTAACAATGTGGGTGTGTCCGATCACTGGTTCAATACCAGGAACGGTGTCATCAAAGGAGCTTGATTGTTTCTGTTGAAGTTCATCAATACGAGCGGTGAGCGCGTTCTCGATGATTTGTTTTGTTTCATTTAAAGCTTTTCCTGCTTCTTTCTTTTTTTCAACAGGAAGAGCGATTAAGTCTTTGGTAATGTGTGAGAGAGCACCACTTCGACCAAGGAAGCGAATTCGTAAGGCCTCGATATCAGATTCAGTTTGTGCGTCCATGACAAGAGCCATGAATTCGTTTCTGATTCTGTTGATGTCTTCGTGCATGAGGATATTCTAAGCTGAAAGTGAAATTCGGGGAAGTGTTAAACGCCGGAACTTACCTCCCTTATTGGGAAAGGAATTTAACAATCTTTTCAAATGAAGACGGATCTTTAACTGCAATTTCAGCTAATACTTTTCGATCGAGTTCTACGTTTGCCTTTTTCATACTGCCAATAAACTTAGAATAACTGGTTCCAGCAAGCTTAACTGCAGCTGACAAACGAACGATCCACAAAGCTCGCATATCTCGCTTTCGCAAATGTCGTCCTACGTAGGCATAGTGTCCAGCATGCATTAACGCTTCTTTACCAGCGGTAATGCGTCGTCGTGCTGAATGTCGAAAACCTTTCGTCAGTTTTCTAATTTTTCGGTGTTTGATTGATGCTAATGATTTAACTCTCATAGGTGTTTATTTGGCTGCTTCAACTGTTTTTACAACATGCTTGTTTCGTCGAACTCGAATGCCTAAAGCTTTAATAAGCTTCTTTGCATATGGTCCAGTTACTTCAATTGTTCCTGAAAGTCGTCGCTTGTGCTTGGCTGACTTTCGTACTCGCAAATGACTTGTCATACTTTGCCCACGCAAAATCTTGCCACTTGATGTGATTTTATATCGTTTTAGTGCTGATTTTCGTGATTTAACTTTTGGCATGAGTGTAATTATATCATTTCTTCCTGCTTTTTCACCTTCTTTGTCGGTGAAATGACACAAACCAAGCGCTTTCCAAAGAACTTTGGTTCCATGTCGACGATGGTTCTATCGGCAAATCGGGCAAAGATGCGTTTGACTAAGGCAAACCCGTTTGCAGGTCCCGCCATTTGGCGATTGTTGAATACTACCACAATTCTTACCTTATTGCTATCGCCCAAGAACTCATCGATTCTTCTGATCCGAGTCTCAAAGTCTCCATCCCCAATAAATGGTGTAAAACGGATCTCTTTGATCTCACCACCCTTGGCTTTTTTCTTGACTTCACGCTCTTTTTTCTCCTCTTGGTACCTAAACTTACCGAAATCAATCAGTTTGGCAACAGGTGGCTCTGCATGTGGAACGATCTCAATTAAGTCGACTGAGAGCTCTTTTGCGCGTGCCAAGGCTTCATCTCGAGTCATTACCCCTATTTGTTTGTTATCCTCACCAATAACACGCACTTCTCGTGCGCGTATCGCTTCGTTTATTCTCCAAGTTGGGTGAAATTGTTTGTTCAACGTGACTATTGTATCAAAATTGTGGATTTAGCTCAATTGCAGACTTTTTGACTGAATTTTTTCAAGTACAAATTCAAGGAAAGCTTCAGGGGTCATACTACCCAAATCTGACCCTCCCCGAGCTCGAATTGAGAGAGAATGTGCTTCAATTTCCTTGTCTCCAATGACGACCACATACGGGGTTCTCTCGTGTGCTGCATCCCGGATTTTAGCGCCAAGAGTCTCTGATCGAAGGTCTAAGTGCACCCGAACTTGCTTTGTTTTGAATGCTTCAGCGACTACTTTTGCGTATTCCTGATGGCGATCAGCAATTGGAAGGATGGTTACCTGTGAGGGTGAAAGCCAAACAGGGAAATTACCGGAAAAGTGCTCAATTAAAAATGCCATGACACGCTCAATGGCTCCAACTGAGGATCGGTGAATAACCACTGGTTCCACTAGTTCCCCTGATTCATCAGTGTAGGTTAACTTAAATCGACCTGGCATGACAAAGTCATACTGAACGGTAAAGGCGGTATCTTCTTTGCCATTTACATTCTTCATCTGAATATCAATCTTTGGTCCATAGAAAGCGGCTTCGCCACTGGCTTCAAAGAACGGAACATCTTGGGACGACAGGACATTTCGAAGAACACCTTCAGCATTCTCCCAGGCTACATCATCTTTATAGTACTTGGTTGAGTCCTCTCTGTCACCGAGAGACAATCGATATCGGTAGTGCACTCCTGGTTCTAATCCAAAAACCCCTGCTATGTATTGAATTAAGTTCAAAGCGTTTTGTACTTCAACTGCAGCCTGTTCTTTCGTTGCAATAATGTGTGCGTCAGCCAAACAAAAACTTCTCACTCGAAGAAGTCCTGAAAGCTCTCCTGATTGTTCATACCGATAGAGCTTGGCGAGTTCTGCAATTCTCACAGGAAGTTCTTTGTAGCTGTGTGGTCGAGACAGGTAGAGCTCAAAGTGGTGTGGGCATGTCATTGGGCGGAGCATGTATTGCTCGTCATCTATCGTGATTGGTGCATACATGGAATCCTTGTAGTATGGGTAGTGTCCACTCTTTTCATACAAGGCAAGGTTAGCGATATCTGGGGTGTAGACGTGTTGGTATCCTCGGGCAATTTCTTCATCAACAATAAATCGCTCTATCTCGCGTCGAACAGTAGCACCTTTTGATGTCCAAAGAGGCAATCCTTTCCCAACAATGTCAGAGAAGACAAAGAGATCGAGATCTTTGCCAAGTTTCTTGTGATCTTTCTGCTTTGCTTCTTCAAGACGCAAGAGGTGTTCATCAAGCAATACTTTTGTTGGAAAAACTGTTCCATAGATTCTTGTGAGCATTTTGTTTTTCTCATTCCCTTTCCAGTAAGCACCTGCAACAGAAAGCAATTTAAAGTGTTTGATTTCACTATTTGGGTGCATTACATGTCCACCTCGACATAAATCGGTATAGTTGCCAGAAGTGTAGAAAGTGAGTGTTTGACCATCTTTGGCAAATTCATCAATTAATTCATGTTTATATCCATTTCCTGGGTACTCTTGTTTTGCCTCATCTGGAGTCTTTTCACTTCGTTCAAACGATTTCCAATCAGAAACGAGCTTATGCATTACTTCCTCTATTTTTGGGAAGTCTTCTTCTGATATTTTCGTGTCCCCCATATCAAAATCAAAATAAAAGCCATTTTCAATTGCTGGACCAATTGTGCGGTGGGCATGTGGCCACAATTGCATAACGGCTGCAGCCAAAAGGTGCGCCGTTGAATGACGTAAATTATCGAGATATTCTGTTGATTGTTTGTCCATATGAGTATTGTACTAAAAAACCGCCTTCACAAACGCACCTAAAAATAAATGCATTTGCGAAGACGGTTAATGCCGTGGTTCCACTTCGCTTCTCTTGAAGAATCTTCAAGACTTCTATCTTGTACGAGATATATCGACTTGTTACTACTCAAAGGGTGGTTAATCCTTCTCACTGTAGTAAAAGTAACCTTATTATGAGAACCAGGTTCTCTTTTGTCAATAAAAAAACAAACTTGTTCCTTAGATCAATTGTTTAATTTGAAATTAGAAAGTATTAAATTTAATAGTTCTTTGTCCTCGTTTCTTTGAGGAAGCTCAACAACATATCGAAACCAGAGTACTTGATTTTTTACTGAAGTTTCAGACTCAAAGTTGTATTCATATTGATTAAATGAGGGCTCGTGTGTTTCATACTTGATAGCATTGTATCCTTGGGACGTAATGAGAGTGATATTTGAATAAACATCTGGACTAGACGAAAGAGTCTGTTGTGTTTTAGAAATTCCATAAATATTATCAACCTCACATACTTTTAAGAACGTGTTTTTATTAGGCGTTAAGAACAACGGACCTTTGCACCCTCCTTCACCTGACCCCAATTTCTCATCGGAAGTCCAATCTTGAGGGTACTTTAATGTATAGCTCGTTCCTCTTCCGGTCATTCCGTTGTATGTTTTCCAGTCTGCCGTTGGATCTACTTTAAAGTTGTCATATGTCTTCAAAGAATCTTCTTCGTTTGGTTTTGCGGTAAGGGCAACAATCGCAGCCTTAAGTTCCACAATCGCAGTTTTTGGATTTAAGGTACCTAAAAATAAGTAACTTCCAAGAAACAGAATGGCAATAATGACTAACACAACCAGAAGAAAAATATGAGCAAATCCATTTCTGTTTTTCATTTGATAAATTCAAAAGTAGTGAGCATCTTTGTTAAGAGTTCATTGTTTAACGTAGAATAAATTAAGTACAAATTTGAATCTTTTTCTATGAGAAATATCGTTTCATCCCCAGGATCAGAATAAACGATTAGGTTGTAAGCTCTTTGTCCATTAACAAGTGTTTGGTTCAATTGGCTCACACGATTACCTCGACTTTTTCCTTTGCTCTCAAACCAGCTTTGAGCGCTCATGCTTGGTATCTTTTCTACGGTGAAACTTGCTTCACCGAGAGAAACTCCCGGGTAACCTTCCTGTTCCTTTAATGCTCCTGCAGAGTTACTAATATTTAAAATTGGATACTTAAATTGTATTCCAATATTGCTATTTACATACGTTTTCCAATTACTTTCTTTCTCAAGTGCCTTAGTATTCAACTGCCCATTTTCTAAAAATACAGTGTCGAGTGTCAATTTAAGAGTGGAAAGAATTTGTTGACCAACCATTTCTGCATTATTAGGTAAACTAATTACATAAATGTTCTTTCCTTTGTTAATATAGATTCGTTTCATATCAGTTCCCATTACACCGTTTGCAAATACTGTTTCCTTTGAAACTAAACCGTCTACAACAATATCCTGCAATATCGGTTTTGGGTCATTATTCTGTAAATAGCCTTGATACTGTCTTTTGTCAGATTCAAATATCTCTTGAATAGTTGAATTATCTTTTATAGATATTTCAAAAATGAGTCCACCACTTCCTTCACGAAAGACGCTCAAATAGGTTTCGCCTTCATCTATTTGAAGTGAATCTGGATGCATAAACAAGTATCCGTACTTTGTGTTTTTATACGTTTTCCAGTTGTTAGATGTCTCTGTGTTTTGGTTTGTACCAGTTGAGGTGAATCTACCTGACTCGAGACCTATGTTGTGTTCTGCTTGCCACTTGTGCCAAGATAAAAACATAAACACACCCAATGCCACAATACTAATAAAAATGATAAATGGTAGCGTAAATCCTGATCTATTTTTCACTCTACATTAAGTATACCCACAACCGTTCTTTATAATCCAACTTGAGATTTGCTAACACAAAAATACCCCCACACGTAAAAACGTATGGGGGTAAGGGCTAATCACTAGTTAGATCCAGGTCCTTCAAAGCATTGGAACTGTTTAAAGATTGCAAACTTTTCCATTAGGCCACAGTAGCCTCTGGTTAAGGGCATTCCGTTAACAAATTCATTCAAAGCATCATCATTTAAGAAGAGCTGTGTTACTGCATAACTTGTTCCAACCATGTAATTGCCATTCTCAATTCCGACGTTGGTTGAGTCAATTGCAATACAAACCATGGTTTGTTCTGCCGTAAGGCTTGCTGACTTGTCACCAACGGGAATACCAAGGTTTTGCAAATCTGCAACGGTACAGGCAATTTCTGTTGGTGTTCCAACAACTGCGACTCCGCCACTGCGCAAAATCTTTACGACAGTACCGGCATTGGTCAGTAAGCTTAAGATTGAACTCGCCTTACTTTTAATGACGTCAATGGTGTCGCCAGTTTTACTAATGGCTGATGCCAAACTCAATGCCATTTTCATTTCAAATGGATATTGGCCAGGTGCATAGTAGGTCGCGTTCGTTGAAACCGAAACCGATTGCAATGATTCCGCTGGATCAAAGTAGAAATCTTGCCATGTGCATTTATACGTACTTTGATCAGTGACTGGTACATGAATCAGGTTATCGTTTGCACGACTATACCCTTCCGTTCCACAGAACCACGTTTTCTGCCCATTCACAAGAATTTGGTACATACCAAATTCAGCGTTTCGTCCGACAATGATATATGCCGTCCCGGGAACCAGATACCCAACAAATTGGGAAGTGTCGGCTGTGGCATAGGTTCGCATAATAGTGTTAGGTTCCATCGCCCATTGGCCATCTGGTACAAGACTCAATGGATCAAAGGTAGCGGAGGTATCAAACGTGTTATGTGTCAGACGAGTTAAAAATTCCCCTGCCGCATTGCGCTCTGGTACCCAACCTTCATGTACTTGCATCCAATTAAAGACTCTCCACCAAAACAGACCTTGATTACAGATGGGGCCATCTTTAATTGTGACATCAGTCCCTTCATAGAGAGTTCCTACAAGTTCTGCTCCCTCGTCTGGTGACGCATGCATAAGCAGTGGCGTGTTTCCTGAGATGAATGTCACTTTTGCATTCGATCCCACAACTAGATTACTTGCATAGGTACAGTTACCGGTGTTTGTGACAATGCGTGTGTATGATCGATTGAGTGCAATATTGTCTTCAATGAAAATGAGTGAATCGCCGTTTAATTCAAATGGGTAGAAAAGAGTTGTCTTTTTCCCAGGTGAAAATTGAACTTGCATCGTGATCGTGTTTTCAGAAACTTGATAGGTCCCTGTTTTAACATCAGTTGAATTGTGTTCCCAAAAGTTCAACGTTCCGTCGGGCAAGAATTTCAAACTTTCAAAGGATCCTTCCCATTGACCGACGATCGTTTGCTCCGTTGGTACTTGTGTTATTGGTCGATAGTTGTAGATTTCAAGCGATGGTTCGATGTAGTAATGATCTAAGCTTTCTGCTGACCAACCGACAAGCGAACCCAGCCAAATCTTCCACCAAGCGTAGCCATCAGCACAGACTGGCCCATCAAGGACTACAAATTGCGTCCCCTCATCCATTTCTAGAAGAATTGCTGACGAAACCGTAGGGTTTGAACGCAGTCGTGTCCGTGTCCCATCGGTGTATGTTACGCGACCGATATATGAGGTATGCATTTGACTCGGAAGCGATGTGCCACAAGCGTAGGGTTCATTATCTTTGTATGCCGCAACTTTTGTGAGCGGCATTGAGTTGCCTTCAATCGGAATGACTAACCCTTGGTCAGTGATTCGATACGGAAACGTTGTTGTAGACGGGGTTTGTTCCCCAAATGCATACAAGGTTCCGGTAAAGACAAAATAGTCTTCGGTTGCAGTGTACGTGCCAATCATGGCACTTTCAAAATTCACCCAGTACATGATATTTCCTGGATAAAATGCAAAGGTTTCACTTCCTGCCATTTGGGTTGACGGGTCATACGGGTTTTCACTCGACCAGTAGCCATAAAGTCTTGATTCAAGACCAGTTGCAGTCGGGCTGCCTTGAGCTTTGAGCCCAGCCAGTGGTACTGAAAGGGCAAAAAATGCAAAGACGACGAGACTGAGTTTTCTCAATTGATAGAACACAAAGGATCTCCTTTTGTTTTTATATGTAAATGTTCAAACTGAACAGTATTGTATTATAGGAGCATAGCCTCTGAATAGCAAAGGGAGTTTTTGTTTAAGACAAAAGGAACCTCCACGGACTTACGTCCGTGGTTTCCTTGGGAATCACGAAGCTTCGCAACGTGAAGGGAAGGCAAAATTCATCCCCGTACTTACGTACGGGGTTTCCTTTAGCAACAAAAAATGAGGGCGACTTGTGTGTCGCCCCCGGGTGTTACTTCACATTGTCCCAATCGATTTGGGGTGCTTTCTTCTGCTTGCTTTGTTTTTGCTGACTACGAAGCAGGTTTGCCTCTGCGTCGTTCAGTCCATACTTTTGAATGTATTCCTCGATTGTCCCCATTTCGATTGCGCGGTCTCGTTCTCCGACTTTGCGCATTGATGCGAACAAACTATTTAGATTACTACGTTGAAAAAACATGATCAATTTCCAAACATAAAATTACTTACTTGTTACCGATTCGTGTATTATAAGACAGGAGAGACCATTAATCAACTTTTCGGCCACCAGGGGATAAAAGCAGAGGTTTTCCTCTGGTAGTCTTGGTACTCTTTGTTTCCCTTGTATTTCTGCTCAAGCAAGCTCACTCCTGAGACTTTGAGGAGTGAAAAGGTAATAAAAAGTGGTCCAATAAATGTCCACGCCAGACCTAAGTTTGAGAGAGCAATTAGGTAGATACCCCACCACATAGATGCTTCACCAAAGTAATTAGGGTGACGAGTGTATCTCCACAACCCCGTATCAAGTATTTTCCCATGGTTTTTTGGATCATTTTTAAAGTCCATCAATTGCCAGTCTCCAATTACTTCAAAGAAAAAGCCAACAAGCCAAACTAAGACACCAACACGAACAAGTTCTGGTATTGGGCCAACTCCAAATGTGTTTACTCCAATCACAGGAAGAGCTACTAAGATCATTAATAATCCTTGCAAAAGAAATACACGAAGATAACTTTGAAGTTTCCAGGATTGTCCCCATTCCTCTTTCCACTTTGCATAGCGAAAATCTTCAGATTTTCCTTTATTCCGAAGATAAATATACACAGTAAGTCGTGCACCCCACAGGAAGACAAGGAGTGAAACAAGGAGTTGTCCTGGCGCACCTTGCCTATGAAGCAAAAGTGTCGTTACGGTGACAACGATAAACCCTAGTCCCCAAGCCACATCAGCTATATGTGTTTTTCCAAACATGAGTGAGAGTGCAAAAAAGATAAGGGTGTATACAAAAATTACACCAAGAAGAACCAGTAGTGTTTGAAGAAATAACAGAATCATCTGTCTTAATCCTAGACGGAGGTGAAACTTCATTCAAGTGGAAAAGAAGATGTGGCAAGAGTTTCCTCTTGCCAATACCCTAGTCTGGGAGATGAAAATCGATATTTTCTCGTGCCAATGCCTGAACATTTCTAGCCTTCTCTAGAGAATCTGGTGTTTTCCAGAGTTCTGCAAATTTGTGAGCAAGTGCTTCACTCATTCGTACTGTGGCTGTGCCTTGTGGTGGTGCAATTGCCATTTGAATACTTCCAATCAAGTACAAGATATAGAGCGCGTTGTCCCTACTTCCTCTATATGCTTCAAAGTACACAACTAAGAGAGTTATGAGTGCACTCTCAATTTCTTTGTCTGGTACCAGTCTCCCGAGTAATGGTGGTACAACTGCCATCATTTTCGAGTAAAGGCACTTTTTTTGAATTTGTGCCTTCTTGGGATTTATTTTTATTTCAAATACCTGCCTGGTATTTGTCATCACATATGTTGTCTCTGTTTTCAAGAACACCCTCCCTTTTTAGATATAAAGAAAGACAAGTATACCAAAAGAGTGAATACATATGAGCTGTTGATATCATGCCACCAGGTACGAATATGGTTTAATAGGTCACCATTTGACATAAGAAAAACCGGACCCTTTCGAGTCCGGCTTAGTTAAATCAGTTCTTCACTGATTAGCTTCGAGTCACCTGTTGACTCGCCGTATAGTTCTGTCCGTCCATTCCCTTCACCGTTAAGGTAAAAGTATATGTCCCGACAGGGATGATGTTGGAATCAGTGTGATCTCCTGATCCCCCTTGATAGTCAACATATGCGCCGTCATGGCCAAAATCCATATGTTGCCAATCGTTTAAGGCATTATTCCAAACTGCTTGGAACGAAACGACACCCGTTGCGTTGTCCACCGACAGAATTGTCAGTGACAATGTTGGTTGTGGAACCGGTGTTGCGGTTGGTGGCCCAATCACAGTTATCTGTTGAGTACTTGGATAGTTTTGTCCATCCAACCCCTTCACCGTAAACGTCATTGTGTACGTTCCCGGATTATAGATGTGAGTTGCCTGCTGATGGCCACTTCCACCATTAACATCAAATGCTTGCCCATCACCAAAATCAATGTGATGCCAATCAGCCAATGCACTACCCCAATCCAGAGTGAACGTTGTAAGTCCACTATTTTGATCAACCGAATCAATCGTTAACGAGTAACTCGGTGGTGCTGGTGTCACTGTTGGTGGCACCGGTGTTGCCGTTGGACCAGTAACTACAATTTGTTGACTTGCAGTATACGTTTGACCATTCCGGCAATTAACCGTCAAGGTCATTGTGTATGTTCCAGGCGGATATATATGAGAATCAACCTTGGTATCACTTGCACCTTGGTAATCCACATAGAAATCTTCCTGGCCGAACGTGATTCTTTGCCAACTATCAATCGGAGCATTCGTCCATGCTGCCGTGAACATGGTAAAACCTGTAACTGGATCCACTGAATTAATTGTCAGTGACACAGTTGGCAGTGGCATACTCACCTGTTGGCTTGCTACATAATTCTGACTGTCTTGTCCTTTCACCGTAAACGAAAGCATATACGGATTTTGTCCGGGATTATAAACGTGACTTGCAGACTGATGTCCACTCGCCCCATTCACATCAAAGCTCTGACCATCACCAAAATCAATATGATGCCAATCACCAAGTGCATTGCTCCAATCAAGTGTAAAGTTGACCAGACCACTTGCAGTATTAGCACTATCAATTGTTAGAGAATAGACAGGTACTGTTGCCGGTGCTGAGACGGTAATTGGTATTAGATATGCATATGGAATGCCATCTGTGCCTTTCACTGAAACTGCAATCTCGTAGGAGCCATATGGATAATAGTTATGCGTTGCAGTCGTGTTAACAGCTGGCCCTTGGAGATCAAAGTTTGTATTGTCGCCAAATTCAGTGTGAATGCTGTACCCTGGTGCTGCGCCTGAAATATTGTACGTGATGGTTACCTCACCATTACTGGTGTTAGTAACTGCTGCGGACAGTGTTGTCACTGTCGGTGCGTGCATTCGTCCACCACAATTGGTATCGTGGAAGATTTCAGCACTTTCGATGTTGTCAGCAACCGGATATCCGTTATTGAAAAGATTGTCCGTCAGAGTAGTATCACTTGCAACGAAGCAGGTAAAACCACCCGTAAGATTCGGCCCTTCGTAGACGACTGCCGACCACCCTGGAGTAACGCCAATTGACGAGATCATATTACTCATCAGTGATCCAGAATAGGGATCATGTATACCCCAGTTATTCCAGTCAAAGTTAGCGTTTTCCCAGAAAGTGACAGTGTCTCCTGGTCGTGTGCCAAGATAGTTTCCACCACAGGTTGAGTCGGTGAATGCCCAAATAGACGAAATCGTATCCGTCATTGGGTCGCCATTGTCGTAGTAAGCGCCTGACAGATCAGGGTAATTGCTCACTAAACATTTGCGAGTTCCATTCCCGTTTGGGTCTTTAGCAACCCAGAGAGAATAACCAGAATCTACGCGAACACTACTTACTTGATCGTTCAGATTAGCAGGAACATTAACCCAACCGTTTGTTGGATCATCCCAGCCATACTGATCGCTTCCGTAGTTTGTGTCTTTGCGAATATCAATTCGTGAATCGCCATATGCACCACCGCCAGACCCGCCTCCGATATCCCAAGAATTGGTATTGATAAGTGGGAGGTTTCCGGGGGCTGCTGCACCGATAGTAGTCGCATCGTACTGACATGTTGTCTTGTCCAGTACAGTAACACTTGAAATCATATTATAGCCGTGCCGGTCAGCAGTACCATTAAATCCAACTCTTGTCGTTGAATTTTCATAGTAGTCTGTGTCAACATTCCACATATCAACTGTGTGACAAATGTGGAGGCTCATCGGATTATTCGCATCAGCCCCAGCAACAATTGTCTTTCCTTGTGGAATGTAAATAGAGCGGGTTCGGTCATTAAAAGTCGTTGCGAGGTTGAACGTACCATTACCCGGAAGAACTGCGTAATTTCCCCGGCAGTTCTTGTGGTCAAAAACAACCACATCTGGGCGTGCCAACGCATAGAATTCAGGACATGAATTCCACGAAAAGCGTGAACCTCCAGAGATGGTACCTACATTTGAACCAGTGCAGGGCTGTCCAGTTGTTGCGTCTGTCAGATTAACTCCAGGGATAGACATCAAATTGAAGCCGCTATTGTTCATCTGCCAAGCTTCCCAATGCAGGTGCGCGCCAAAGCTATACCCTGTGTTTCCAATTAACCCTATCAAATCGCCTTTGAGTATCTGTTCTCCTTGCCACACATAGATTTTAGTCAGATGTGCGTATCGGAAACCGACTTCGCTATTTTCAACGACAACATTGTCGCCGAAACTCGATAGGTTCCCAGCAAAGGTTACTGTGCCAGAGCCAGACGAGTAAACCGGTGCTCCATTATCTAGGTCTCCACCGAGGCTAATATCCATAAAGCGACTACCAGAAGTACCTAAATGGGTACCAATATCGTCGTTCGGATTGTTTGGGTCTCGAATGTTTAAGGTACATTCGATTCTGGTGACATAAAACGGCCCTGATGGGTCGCCCGACAATGGTGAGATTACAGGCACTCGATAGTTGCCTTCAGTCCCAGACGCTGCTTTTGCCTTTTCTTGATTAAAAGAAAAGACACCGATTGTGAGTATTGCCACAAATAGTAGCAAAAGACTCTTTTTCATTGCACACTACTCCTTCATTGAATTGTCAAAGTACTTGAACAGAAAAAAATGCCAGCAAAGGTGCTGACCACCGAGAAGTATATACCCTTTATTATTTCAACTCAACAAATTTGAAGCTCTGAATCATCTTCTCAAATTGAGGTTTAAATTTCGCTAAATTAGCAGGATCCATTGAAGCGACTTTTATTGAAAAAATCATATCCCCTTTAAGCCAATCTGCTGAATAATAGTTAATTCCCAATCGGTAATCTTCAAACATCTCTTTATATGTGTAGAAAACACCTTTATTTGTGCCGCTACTTATGTTAGCGATTTTTGTGCCTACTAGTACAAACTTATTATTTTTATAGTCATATTCAGATATTTTTTCTCCTACATTTTTATCAATTGCGGCAAAATAAAGTGTAGGTTGGTACCCGGGGTTAGTTTTATCCTCTTCTTGATATTTATAGACGTTAATAGCTAGAAGATACTGGCTGTATTGATCGCTTGAAGTTCGTTCTACTGCATTTGCAGTATTTACTCCAAGTTTATTAAACACGTCAGCAGGGTATTTCAATTCGAATCCGTACACATTGTTTTTATAAGCTCCATTCTCGTCAGATACGTCAGTGATTTTTGGTGTGGGAAGTGGAGTACCGTCCGTAAGTGTAAATCCTGGTATTTGGTTATTTATAATCTGATTTTTTGGCTTTGAGGCAACATACAAAACAAGAAACACCATAATCAAAGTTGCCAAGATAATCGGCAAGAGGTATTGTTTTTTACTTCTTTTCATACGGTAATTATACATTGTTCTCGGGTTTTTTCAAAAAGAGGCCTTTTTCGTTTTAATCTCGCTTAAGACTATGGAAATGTGCAAAATTTTTGTAATATTCCTTTATTACGCAGGCCGAGTACTCTTTTCTTCCAGAAAACCCGTCGCTTTGCTATCCGCGAGACCGGCCTCGGCAGCAAAAATGGAAATTTCACAATTGTGTGGACCCCGAGGGAATCGAACCCTCATTCCATGACTGCCAGCCATGTGTCCTACCACTGAACGAGGGGCCCTTAAACCTACATCGGAATTTTAGCACAAACCAGACATTTTTTTGAGTTATCTGTGTTTTTTGTTTCTATCGGCACAAAAATAGGTGGGCAAAAAATGCCCACCCAGTCGAACCATCAAGCAAAAGTTATTCGGTAGCTGTCGATCCCGGTTCAACGGGATTCTTGCCAGGGCTCGCCACAGTATTCGCGAGTATCAGTGAATTCCGAATTTCTTCAGCAAGTGTTGAAAGGTGCCCGGGAGAACTTGGAATCATGATCGTATTTGTATTGCCATTTTGGCCTAAGCTTTGTAGCGTATCAAAATACTGTGTCATGAGAACCATAGTCATAACTTCCATGGCCTGTGTGCCTTCAATGTTTTGCTGAAACTCAGCTACTGATGCCTGCAACCCAGCAATAATTTCACGACGTTGTGCTGCAATACCTTTACCTTGAAGCTCTTTACTCTCAGCTTCAGCTTCAGCTTCTTTTACAAGCAAAATGCGTGCGGCCTCTGCCTTTTCAGTAGTGGCAATACGCATCCGGGTAGCTGCGTTGATCTCATTCATCGCTTCCTTAACTTTTTCGTCAGGATCGATATCTGTGACCAGCGCTTTAACAATGCCGTAACCAAAATCATCCATACTTTCAGCCAATTGCGATTTCACTGAATCTGCAATCTCGTCTTTGTTTTCAAAGACCGCATCTAGCGCCATTGTTGGGACTAGTGCTCGGACTACATCGAAAACATATGCTTCAATTTGCTGCTCTGCATTTTCAAGTCGATAAAAGGCTTCTGAGACTTTTTCTGCGAGCACGTTGTACTGAACCGAGACCAGAATATCTACAAACACATTGTCTTTCGTCTTGGTCTGAACTCGAACATCAAGCTGCTTAACACGAAGACTGAGCTCTCCCGCTTTGCTGTCGATAAAGGGGATTTTAAAATTCAGCCCTGCCCGAGCTACTCGCTGGAAGCGACCGAATCGTTGAACAATAACTGCTGTTTGCTGTTGAACAGTAAACACGAGGGACAGTAATAGCCACAGTGAAAAAAATACACCAACAAAGACTATCCCGATATTAATAATCGTTTGAATGTTCAAGGCTTAGCTCCTTAGTAAGGTTAATATCAGGAAATTTCCTGACAGCATACAATAATACATCATATTATGGGTTTGTCAAGTTGGGGGTGATTGCTAAATATCGGAAATAGTCTTCAGACTATCCGTACTTTTATGTGGATATGCAAAAAAATGGAGGGTGCATTTCTGCACCCCCGTACGATCAATTAATTTGAACGTACACCAATTGGTAAACCAGTTACCCATGAAACATCAAGCTGAATACCGTTGCCTGTGTCATATGACGACAGATATGCAAGGTACATCTCAAAGGGCTCAACAAAGAACCCTACCTGGTACCACTCAGCTGCAAGCCCACGTACCATTTCAAGAGCTGGCGAACCGCCACTCTCTAAGTCACAGTGCGAAATGTACCAACGATTCCCCCACCAGTGCCATTCAGCAAAACTTGCAAAGCAGGTATTGCCATCATACTGTCCGATGGTTGTGTCTTGCGCCACACTTACGGTGGGACTTGCAAAGACAGCTAGGAAAAGGGCGATTACAACTGCGAACAAGAGAACCAAACGTATGTGTTTCATTTTGGATCACTCCTTCAAACATACAATCGGTGAGTTTCCCAAACAAAAGAATTATACACCTTTTTTCTTGTGTTTCTTTTCAAGATACAGAAAGACCTTGGTCGCTGGTTGGGTCATGGCTGTTGTGAAGAGTGCCATTAAGACCATTCCTGAAAAAGCAGTCTGACTAATAATTTTTGCTTGAAGAAAGGTGGAGAGTACTACAATTTCCATAAGTCCTTTGCACTGCATAAAAATACCTAGTAATACACTGGTTCGTCTCCCTAATCCCGAGAGGTATGAAGGCACTGCTATCCCAATGAAATTGCCAATCACAGAGGTTATTGTAATGGCGACAAATATAATCCAGATATCAGATGATTGTGCTGAGAAGTTTGTTTTAAGTCCCGTAGCGGTTAAGAAGAATGGCACTAAAATAATTAGCACAAATGACTCCAGTTTCTGGTAATACTTTTCAGCAATAGAACGAGGAATTGCCATACCCATCACAAAAGTACCAAGAATTGCTTGCAGACCAATAAGTTCTGAAATACTGGCACAGAAGAAAAGTACCCCTACTGTAATCGCGAGTTGTATGTTCCCTACTTCTCCATCTGGAAACAAGGCAGTTACTTTTCTTTTTAAGAATGGCTTAATCAGAATTAACAAAATACAGATGAAGGATATGAGAAGAACAATCTTTTGCATAAAGTCGACTGGAGAGCCTGTGGCTGAAGTAATACCAATAATGACAACGAGCAGAATCCACAAAAGAATATCGTTTACAGAAGCAAACACAATGGCAAGCTTTCCTTCAATGCTTTTAATTAACCCGTTTTCAACGAGAATTGCCCCAAGTACTGGAAGTGCCGTTACACTTGCAGCAAGTGAAATGGATAAAATAAAGGTTATCCCAGTGGCACTCACTCCTGTGAGTGTTTTAACGGAGGTGAATAAAAGAAAGGCAACTGGGATCGACAAGATAAAGGGAGTGAGTACACTCAAGAGACCAATTGCAAAGTACTTTTTATAATCTTGTTTTTGAACAATATCTGCATCAATTCGTAGCCCAATAAGGAACCCTAAAAATACCAGTGAAACCTGGGCCACTGTGTCTAGTTGACGCAAGACTGATATATCAAAGATGTTGCTATATAACTCTGGGGAAAGTTTTCCTAACAGTGCTGGACCAAGAAGTATTCCTGTTAGCATTTGAACAACTACTACAGGAATATATCGTTTGATGAAGGGCAAACTCCACAGAATATATGGAAGAATGATGATGATACTACAGACTAAAAACAAGCCAGAATTCATATCATTATTTGTATCACAAATGAGGTTGAATCATTTGACAAAAAAATAGGCACCACCCGAAGGTGATGCCCAAAAATACTCTTACGGAGCCGGAGGCTCCTCAAACTTTTCGATAACAAGATTTGCTGTGATGCAGGTCACTGCAAAAATGTCTAGGAGCTTACTGACCCTTTGGTTAACCTTTACCGGGTTTTCAATCTTCGGAGATTGTCCCTCAGACACGGTATAGTTGTACCAAAACAGTTCAGTTCCCTTGCTCATGGCATCGACAAGGTTTACTGTCTTTCCAACCTTGTAGATGTTCTCACAGTCAAAGAACTGTCCAAGGATGTCAAATATTTCCTTGACCTCCACCTTGTTTGGCTCCTGTGGGTCATCTTGAGCCAAAAGAGGGCTCAAACCACGGGCAAACAAAGCAATAAAAACAGTAACCATAACCGAAAAAATCAATCGTGATTTCATACATTCCTCCTATTAATTCGATCCAAAATTATAGGTTGAAACATCATTTTTGTCAAGATTAAGAGTTTGTGACGAGTGATTACGTACTTAAGTAATCGCTAAAAAAATTCCCCATCCGTTGTGTGGATGGGGACACTGTAGTCTTTGTAAAACGAGTGGTGATCAGGGTGATCTCAGGTATTTTTCGTCATGGAGTTGCCCTTGGTCCATGAGCCACTGGCGGAGTGTAATCCATGAGCCCGGTTTGGCATCTTTTGGAATCCGATATAACCGCTCCCACCAAACGCTTCTATTGTTTAAATCTGATACGGGGGCTACAAGTTCAAGCATGTAGCTCCATTCTCCGGAAACCCTGTTTGGGTTCAAACCATATCCAATCTCGATAATTCTCATAACACTTTTAGGATTTTGGTTTGAATAGAAAGGCACGTCGTTCAGGTCAAAGTAAAAATGTCTTGTGAGACCTTCGCTTGAGTTCCAAGCAAGCGATTGATTCTTAAGCTCGATTCGAAACGTCGCATGGATATCCATCTGCATCTTAAGTTCCTTCTTATCTTCTTGTTGTGAGAGAAATACTAAATATATTTTACCAGAATGAGGCTGTTTTATCAATTCTATGGGATATTAATTGACGTTCTAACCTTTGGTCGGAACATATGTCTTTTATCTACTAATGTCTTTTAGGCATAATAAGAGGCGCAGGTTTTTGCGCCTCTCAATAAAGGGATTTATACAAAAAACGCAGCATAAATCAAAAAAATCCAAGCAAAGGGAATTGGTAAACAGATTACCCAGAAACAAAATCCCCAGAAACCCCAAGCACGTATAAAAACGGGCAAGGCCTTGATCGCAACAAAGAGTAGGAGTAAACCAACGATTAAGACCACAACACCTGGTAAGTCCATTCAAAAACTCCTTTGTAAATGGGAAAGCTCTGAAATCAAATTAACTTGATGAAGTTACCTGAGTTTGTGGACGGCAAGGGACTCGAACCCCTGACCCCTTTCACGTCAAGAAAGTGCTCTAGCCAACTGAGCTAGCCGTCCAATCATGGGTAGTATAGCAAAGTATATCCAAAAAGAGAATCATTCCTATAATTGTGATATACTAATCCCCGGTATTTGTGGAGTTTTGTCATTTAAGTTCAAGGAGTTTGGTCCATGTGTGTTTCAATGTTTCCTGCAGATTTTTCTGGAACGACCATTAGTATGTATGCAACGATACATCCGGTTCATGGCTTGATCCATGTTCTTGGGTATAGCAATACGTCGGTTAACTATGGTGTGGGTCCAAATGCAATGATCTTGCATTTCCCATCTGCGGAGCCAATGACTCAGGCAAATTTTATTACGCATAACGCACCAAACATCCACAAGGATATGTGGAACGCTCTGTCACCCCGGTTTTTGACCCGTGGTATGTCCAGTTTTGGTATCGAAAAGTCTGTAGTGTTTGACCATGATATTTACACAGTGGTACTCGCAGCAAATGCTCTTGAAATACCAGCTGCGCTGTCACGTGTGCCTGCTGATCGCCGTCCAGATATGAACACTCAGTTATTTGATTATTACGGTCAGAATTTTTCAAACTGGAGCATTGCGCTCTGCTGTTTTAACACACAGCAAGCACAAGAGGCGTTACCTATGCTTGTGTGGTACAAGCCGCGGTGGCCACACCGCATGATCCTTCCAGGTGTTGATTGTCACACCGGTGGTATTCCAAATCGAAATCAGATGGTTGATGTTGATCACAAGATTATTCTCGGTGATCATATGATGACCGATTCTGACGGGCGCCAAGTTGACTATACAGACCTCGGAAGTGACCCTATTCGTCACTTCCTGCCACGACGAGTTGTTGGCCAGTATCTGAATAGGCAAATGCCAAATGGAGATTTCCGTTACGAGCGTGATGATGTTCTTTCTGGAGATCTGAGCAAAATGGTTCGTATTTAGTATCTGTGGACTGGGTTTAACCCAGTCCCTTTTTTGTTGCAAAAGGAAACCCCGTACGGAGCTTGGCGAAGGCCTTGCGAAGTG
>CAZMSJ010000002.1:114608-123492 GCA_964568925.1 uncultured Gammaproteobacteria bacterium | reverse complement strand
CTGTTGCGATAACAGTAATACGAACTTGATCACTCATATCAGTTCGAATAACGCTTCCAAAGATTATGTTTGCATCAGGGTCAGCTGCTGATGAAATAATGCGTGCAGCTTCATCAACTTCAAACATCGTCAAATCACTACCACCAGTGATATTGAAGAGAACACCTCGTGCACCATCAATAGTAAGGTCAAGCAATGGTGAAGAAACTGCGGCTCGTGCAGCCATTTGTGCACGGTTTTCTCCAACTCCAGTTCCAATACCAAGGAGTGCAGTACCTGCATCTTTCATGATTGTCTTAACGTCAGCAAAATCTACGTTAACAAGTCCAGGTGTTGTAATAATTTCAGCAATGCCAGTAACCGCTTGTCCCAAAACTCCATCAACAATCTTGAATGCTTCAATCAATGTCATTTTTCGGTCAATAACATCCATCAAGCGTTGGTTTGGAATAACAATCAACGTATCTACTTCATCACGAAGTCGCTCAATACCTTCTTCAGCAAGCATTGCTCGTCGTGCACCTTCAAATGAAAAAGGCTTAGTTACAATTGCAACTGTCAACGCACCAAGTTCTTTTGCAATACGAGCAACAACGGCTGATGCACCAGTTCCCGTTCCACCACCCATACCTGCAGTAATAAAGACCATGTCAGAGTCCACTAGAAGCTCTTTGATTTTTTCAGCTGACTCCTCTGCTGCTTGGGCTCCAATTTCAGGATTTCCACCAACACCCAAACCACGAGTGAGCTTTTCACCAATTTGAAGTTTTGTCATTGCACCGTTATCAAGAAGAACTTGTGCATCAGTGTTTACAACGATAAATTCAACACCGTTAATTGTACTTGTCTCGACCATTGAAGCGACTGCATTTCCACCACCACCACCAACACCAATTACTTTTATTTTTGCGATGCGTGCAGCATCTGGTTTAACAAGAGCCATAAATATGAAATATAACTAGGGGCAGTGTAACAGATAACCGTTTATTGTCAAAAACAATAAGTACGACTAAGGCAGGAGTTCTTTAACAGTATCAACCAGTTTAGAAAAAATATTACTGTTTGGCAACTTCAATTTTTGAGAAACGTTTAATGACTTCTGTTCACGCTCAGATGGTTGGTTATTTGCACCATATAAAATAAGTCCAACAGCTGTTGAGAATGATGGATCAACAATGTCATCAATAAGCCCTGCGACACCTTTAGGTAGTGCGACACGAACAGGCAATCCGAGAGTCTTTCGTGCAGCGTCTTCAATACCATATGTTTTGGCACCACCTCCGGTAAGAATGGCACCTGATGGAATTTTGTTTACAATACCAGCTCTCTCAAGCTCCATCTTCACCATATTAAAGATTTCATTCAATCGTGGGCGGATAATGCCATCTGTTAGAGTTCTCTTTGCAACCTTTTTCACTTCACCAGAACCAGTTTCAGAAATATCAACTTGTTCAAGCTTTACATCCTTTTCACTTCGAACTTGTTTATTGTTTGATAGGGCAAGCTTAATAGCTTCAGCTGAATCAAGTGAGACACGCAATCCTATTGCTAAATCATTAGTTATGTTTCGTGCACCAATTGGAAGTGCACCTGAGTAGGCAAGAGCTCCATCAACGAACGCAGCAACTGATGTGGTACCGGCTCCAATATCAATTAATACACACCCAAGCTCTTTTTCAGTATCAGAAAGAGTTGAGTAACTAGCGGCATATGCAGTAAAGACTGTCTCATCAATCGTTACTCCTACTTCACCAACTGCTTTGGTTAAATTTTTAAGTGCAGCGGATGACGCTGTTATTAAATGTGTTTCAACTTCCAAACGAACACCTGACATCGCAATTGGGTCACGGACACCGTGTTCACCATCAACCATAAACTCTCGAGGAAGGACATGAATGATTTGACGAGATGCAGGAAGAGAAATTGCTCGTGCAGCATCGATTACACGATCTACATCAGCACCAGTTACCTCACCATGGGGATCAGATACAGCAACGACGCCTGTTGAGTTTTGTGAAGCGATGTGTGCACCTCCAACTGAGATGTACGCACGATCAAGATGGTAGCCTGCCATTCGCTCTGCTGCCTCGACTGAAGCAATAGCTGACTCAACGGAATCTTCTATATCAACAATCTGTCCTTTTTTAACACCCTTCGATGGAGTTGAAGATACACCAACAATGTTAACAGTTGTTTCATAGGTCATTGGTTCTACTGAAACTTGTGCAATTAATGTAACGATTTTTGAAGATCCGATATCTATTGCTGAAATAATACGTGGTTTTGTTGTCATTGTTTTATTGTAACTTTTTCACGACTGGATTCTTGAACCTAAAATCAATTGTTTTCATTGTAGGGTTTTCATGCTCGACATTCAACTCCCCTAAAACTACACGAGTTGCTCCAAGTAGACGATCAACGTCCCCAGTGAGCGGATAATTAAAGTGATACGGCTGAGTCATTGCTTTAATTGTCACCTTCAAAGCGTCGGTTGATACTTCACCATCTTCAACGCCAAAGTACGTTGCAAGAGAAGCGTATAACTGTGCTACAAATGAAATTTGATCAGCTGAAATAATTTGCCCTATCGTGAGTGTTGGTAGATCACTTGTGTCTGATACATCAAGCACTCGGCCATTTTCATCAAATAAGGTGTACTCATTTACTCCCATTGGCCGAATAGCGACCGATGGTTCGCTTGTAATTATATCAACTCTCATCTTGCGGGGGAATGAATAAATTACTCGTGATGAGATAATTCTTCTCTCATTTGATACGTAGGTCGACGCAGCTCTCATTGAAAGAAAGGCTGGTTTATTAAGTGAAACTGCTTGAAGGCGAGAATAAATTGGTTCTGAACATGGGTGATCAAGAGTAAAACAGTCAATACGATTAATGGGAGCAACAACGGTATAGAGGGTAAAGAAAACAAGAAGAATTCCTACCAGGAGAAAGACAGCTCGGAGGCGGTTTTTAACACGAAATCTCATACGTGAGTCATTTTAAGTACAAGATTGGCCAACGAGTCAGCTGCTTCTCGATCAATTGAATTAATGAGCAAGAGTTTTGAAACGTATGATTCATAATTTTGGACAAGTTTATCTAAATGCATTAAGAGTGTTGTCTCAGTTAACTCACTTTGAGGAAGTAATAGTCCTCCACCTTGATTGACAACAGCCAACGCATTTTTTGTTTGCTCGTTGTACCGAGTCCACGGAATTGGGATAAAAACAGCAGGACGGGCAGCAACTATAATTTCACTTACCGTATTTGCTCCAGCTCGAGCAATAACCAGATGAGAATCTTCATACATCTTCCATACTCGACGTGGATCTGTAAATGACAACACGGTGTAATTTTTCTGATCAGATTCACTTAGCGTTGCATGTGCTTTTACAAATTTTTGATAATCAAGGTCCCCTGTCTGGTGAATAACCTTGTATTTTTTCAACAACTCAGGAAGTGCCGCAAGAATTGCGATGTTCACATTCTGTGCTCCTCGTGATCCACAGGTAATATAAATAGTCGGTCTCTTTGGAAGAGTGAGTTTTGGCTTGATATCAGTTATTTGTGGCAAAAGAGGGTTACCAGTTAAAACAGTTTTTACTTTTGGAAAGAACTGACTGCTTTCTTTTCGAGCAATTGCAATTTTCGTTGCAAATCGAGCACTCACTTTGTTAGCAAGTCCTGTCGCGATTGTTTGTTCATGTAACACAACTGGAATGCGTAAGAGGTATGCAGCAAATACAACAGGAACTGCAGCAAATCCGCCAAAGGAAACAACAATGTATGGTTTCTCACGAAGTAAAATTTGTAGAGCATGAGCAAACCCTACCGGGATTTTTGCAAGTGAAGGAAGTGTGTATCGAGTGAATTTTCGTTGTACTCGTCCAGCAATAATTGGAATGCACTGAATTCCTTCGTCAGAAAAGATTTTAAACTCAAGCGTTAATGCTCGTTTCCCTTCAACAGCATGCTTTGGTCCAACCCACTTAATGACAGCGTCGGGGTTTCGTTTCTTTATTGCGTCAGCCGTACCCAAGGCAGCAGTACCACCGTGCCCTCCTGTCATGAGTATTTTAATTTTGTTTTCCATGTGCACTTATATTAAGAAGTATACCAACTGAGACAAGCATCATTGTTAAGCTACTTCCACCGTAACTAAAAAATGGTAGGGGAATTCCAGTTAATGGCGTTAAGGCAACCATTGAGGCAATGTTAAAGAACATTTGACCTGCAATCCAACCAGAGATACCAATTGCGAGTGTCTGTGCAAACACGCCATCAGCCTTCTTCGCAATTTTTACTGCTCGAAAAATAAACCCTAACAATAAAAGAATGACAGCACTTGCTCCAAAAAAGCCCATTTCTTCAGAGATTACGGCAAAGACCGAATCAGTGGCAGTCTCTGGCAAAAAAAGTTGCTTTTGTCTGGATTGGCCGATGCCCAAACCAAACAAGCCTCCAGAACCCAAGGCAATCATGATTTGTCTCACATGATAATCAACACCACTTGGGTCATCGTGTGGAGAAAAGAATGTTAAAAGACGTGCACGTCTGTACGTTGAGGTTAAGATAAGGATAAGTGTTGCAAATGCCCCACTTGCAGCAACGACTCCAAGAGAAAAAAGAGGAAACCCAATAATAAAGAGTTGAGTAAAAGCGATAACTACGATCGTAATGGTCGTTCCAAGATCTGGTTGCAACATAATAAGTGCGGTAACTCCTCCTAAGCTCCAAATATAATGCTTGAGTGGGGCCTTCCGGGCAGCTAAATCAGCAAAAAACATTGCAAGAGCAAGTTTGATTAATTCTGATGGCTGAAACCCTACTGGCCCTAATGCAATCCAGCGACGTGCTCCAAGAGCCTTGGATCCAAATCCAGGAATCAACACGACAACTAAGCAAATAACCGTTGCATAGAAGAACACACGGGAATATCGCTGCATAATCTCAAGTGGAAAAATTGCAGCAACGACCAATCCAACTAATCCAATGACTGCCCAGGTTAATTGTTGTTTTATAAAGAAGTAGGGGTCATTAAATGTTGCAGTCGCAAGTGGTGCAGAAGTATTGGCAACTGAGAGAAGTCCTAAAATAGTTAACAGTAATGCAAGAGCTGCAAACGTTTTATCAAAACCTTGAATTCGTTTCTGTTTAGCTGGTTGACTCTTGTGTATTCTACGCACGAATACATCATAGCATCCTTAAATTAAATACTTGATATCCAAAGACCAAAAATGGCGAGCATGATACCGGCAAGCCATGCACGGATAACAATTTTTGGCTCTTCCCAACCAAGTGCCAAAAAGGTGTGGTGAATAGGAGCTAACGGAAAAAGTTTTCTCTTAAATAATTTGTAACTTAATATTTGAAGGAGAGATGAAGCAGCTTCGATAACAAAGAGGCCTCCAATAACAAAGGTTGCCAAAATATTTCCGGTAATTAGTCCAATCACCGCAATCATGGCGCCAAAGGACAATGCGCCTGCGTCCCCCATCCAGATACGAGCTGGCCAGGTATTAAAGTATAAGAAGGCAATTAGACTTCCAAGCCACAAACCAATGAACATAAATAGCGGTGTATCTAAGCTCGCGGTCCCCGTAATAACGATGTAGGCGAAAAGGAAAATCATTAAGAGTCCTGAGGCCAATCCATCAAGACCATCAGTAAAGTTAAATGCATTGGTAAAAAAGATTATGACAAAAGCAGCAAATGGAACGTATAGCCAACCCAATTGAAGCGTTACGTTAATAAGTGGAATATGTAGAATTTGTATTCCCATATATGAATAGAGGTAGTAACCGATTGCTCCTGCCAATATCCACTGCATAACAAATTTTTGAGTTTTTGTGAGACCAAAAACTGAACCTAGCGCACCAGGTTTTGGCTTACCAAAAATTTTTATCCCATCGTCTAGTAACCCTAAGAGACCAAAGGAAACAAAGGAGAAAACGATAACGAAAACTTCTTTCGAAAGAGCAAAGGAGGATTGAATAAAGAGTCCCATTCGAGAAGCTAAAGGCAGAAGTGTTACAAAAAGGACTGTAACAATTAAGATAACGAGAATTCCACCACCGATTGGGGTACCCGCTTTCTTGTCATGCAATTTATCAAAAAGTGATTTTGCTTTACCACCGACTCCCTCAACTCGTCTCGTAAACTTTAATTTGTACAGAAAATCGATAAAAGGAACGATTAATATTGCTGTAATTAAAAAGGAGAAAATAATTAATCCCAAAGCCATAGTAAGGATTGATTGTGGGGTACTGGCTAAATTCATATAGATTTATTATACGCTAGAACGATGGCTTTACACCAAAGTATGGTAACAGCACTTTTGAAATTGTAAACCACAAAGGAGCCGCAGTTTCTGCTGCCCACTCAGAACTATGTGGTTCATTTAAGATAACAAGCATTAAGAATTTCGGATCATTTGCAGGAGCAAACGCGATGAAACTAGCGTTCGTTTTCTTCTCGTCATAACGGCCTCCAACAGCAATCTGAGCTGTTCCGGTCTTACCAGCTATCTGATATCCCTTTGGGGCAGCCCAACGAGCCTCACCCGTCTTTACAGCCTCCACGAGAAGTCCCTTCATATGATCAACAGTATCTTTTGAAATAACTTGTTCTCCGTCACTTACTGGAATGTCTCGTGACCAATCTCCTTGTTTTAACTCTGAAACAACATGAGCCTTTGGAAGTTTACCGTCATTTGCTAAAACGGAGAATGCTCGTGCCATCTGAATTGGAGTAACGGCAACACCTTGACCAAATGAAGCAGTTGCAAGATCAACGATACTCCAGTCTTTTTTCTCACGCATCGGAGGTGACATCTCTCCTTGCAGATCAATACCGGTGAGTCTGCCAAATCCGAATTTATCAAAATAGTCAGCCAATCTGTCTTTCCCTAAACGATTGCCGATAAAGACCATTCCAACGTTATCTGAATGTTTCAAGATGTCCCCCATGCTAGAGTTTTGATGATATTGGTGATCCCACGTCTCAATAATATATTTATCTACTTTGTAAGGACCAGCACAAAGGTCACAGATTGTGTCTGGTGTAATAACTTTGGCATCCATACCAGCTGCCATAACAAGAGGTTTCATAATTGAACCAGGTTCAAATGATGCAGAGATAATTGGATTTGAAAAATCTTTTGTTTGATATTTATAAAACTCAGCTGGATCAAATGAAGGTGAAGCAGCCATCCCTAGTACAGCTCCAGTTTTAGGGTCTAAGACAACAATTGAGCCACTCTGTGCTTCATACTTTTGCATACCTTCCTGTAAATATTTCTCAATTGTTAATTGAACCTTTCGATCAATCGTTGTAACTAAATCTACTCCCGACTGGGCAGCTGTTTCTCGTACATCACTGGAAAGAATTGGTACACCTACAGCATTTGAAGCGCGCTCACGGAAACCGGGTTTTCCAGAGAGGACTAGATCATAAAAACCTTCCAGTCCAAAATAGCCAACGTCTTCCCCATCATTGTTTTTCCCAACAAAGCCCAAGAGTTGAGCCGCACTTGAAGCTTCAGGGTATGTTCGACCTTCGATTGGTTCAAAGGCAACTCCGGTAATTTGTGAATCTTCGATCTGTTTTTTAACGGCAGTCTCTATGCGAGTTTTAACCGGTACCCAACCAAACTTCTTGTCTGAAAGAATATCAAGAATACGTCGCACCTCAGCTGATTTTGATGCCTCATCAGATTCTTTAGGCAAGGTGAAGGCAGACACTTGATCTGCAAAGGTACGTTTGTCTTCTATTTTTTGAATATCTGCATATAAAAACCACAAATCTCGAGATGCAGATAAAAATTCACCGTCACGAGAAAAAATATTTCCTCGAGTCGCGCGGATTGATGATTGTGAGGTTTGTTGAGCACGAGCTAATACTGAAAGATTTGAACCACGCAAAACTTGCCAATAAAAAAGACGCACCAGCAGTGCGGCGGTTCCAAGAAGTAACACAAATGACAGAATGCGAATTCTATCCATAATTAACGGCTGGCAAGACCAATTCCTGATGCCTTAGCATAAATGAAGTCTTTTGGTATGTTATACCCAAGATTCGTAGCCTTTTCACTTAATGTAGTAAGTGATGCCTTTGAAACTATCTCTTCTCGAATGTCACGACCTTGCTGCTCGAGAGTAGCGATTTTACTTTCAACACGGTAATAGGAATTACCAACTGAGGCTTGTCGAGTTCCTAAGACAATTGTTATTGCGAGGCACACGATGATGTAGCCTAATACAAACTTCTTTTTACTTGATTTGGTTTGAACGATTCTTTTGTTATTCATTTTTTGTAATTATTCTCAATTTCGCACTTCTACTTTTTGAATTTTCAGTTACTTCCTGTTCACTCGGCGCAATTGGCTTTTGTGTTTGCCCAAGTGACCTCATAAATTCTTTTACTATTCGATCCTCACCGGAATGGAAGGTTATTACTGCTAATATCCCACCAACTTTTAACAAACTATATGCATCGGTCAAAGCAGTCGTTAATGTCGTAATTTCATCATTAACAGCCATTCTCAAAGCTAAAAATGCTTCAGGAAGGTTAAATGCAATTGATGCAAAGTCATACACTTTTTCAAATCGTTTTGTATTGCGTGCTCTTTCAACCTTTTTAGAAAGTTTCGTTGCATCGCCTTTCTCAAGAACTTTTGAAAAAAGATCAATTAATTGGTCAAGTCGTAATACATTTAACAAATCTGCTGCCGTTACCTGCTGTGTTTCAGTCGAAAGCCGCATATCAAGCGGTTCAGCAAGCTTTCGAAATGAAAATCCACGTTTTAAATCCTCGTAATGTAGGTTTGAAATTCCCAAATCCATGAGGATTCCGTCAATATTTACAAAACCATTCGCTTGAG
>CAZMSJ010000002.1:0-114598 GCA_964568925.1 uncultured Gammaproteobacteria bacterium | reverse complement strand
CTTGAGCAAGTTTTGCAATATGTACGAAATTGTCGTGAAGAAGCGTAGGACAGTTAGGACTAAGACTCTCCTTCGCGACACGTATCATGTGGGAATCTGCCTCAATACCTAAGAGCTCTCCTCCTTTTTCTAGAATCGCAAGAGAATGACCTCCTGCACCAACAGTAGCGTCTATATAACGCTTGCCTGGGGTAACATTAAGTGCTTCTAGTACTTCGGTAAGGAGAACTGGTGTGTGCTCAGTCATGTGACATGTTTTCTAGTAGGTTCGCAGCTTCAGAAGCAATTTCGCCTTCTTTCTTTGCCCAAATGGTTGCATCCCAAATTTCGACTCGAGAACCAAGTCCAAGGAATATAACATCTGAGCTTAAGTTTGCAAATATGCTTAAGTTAGCTGGTAAGTTAATGCGACCTTGGCGGTCAACTTCAACTTCAAATGCTGAACCTAAAATAAAACGATCAGTATCACGGACTGCACGTGTTAGCAGTTCTTGTTTTCCAGTAAGTCTCTGTAAAAGTGCTTCCCAGTCTGTAAGTGAGATCATCACCACACACTGTTCATACCATTTGGCAACAATAAAACGATCCCCTAACTCAGTTCTGAGTTTTTTGGGAACCGCAACTCGATTGCCATCTGTGATTTTGCTTTGAAAGCTTCCTATTAACATGTGTAATGTATTTCACCATATTTCACCAATCTTCACCATTATGAAAACTTTTCACGCATATGTCAACACATAGAACACCCGAAAGAATAGTTTATAGTAAGAAATTAAAACGAGGAGAATTTACCTAAGAAGTTTCTTAATTTGAAGAAGCAAAGATTCCAATATTAGGGGCCTTGTTTGAAGAAACAGGCATCCAACTTGCATCATTCCACAACCAAACCTTACTGCCTTCAAGAGTTACGGTACCAGGGAGCTTCACTGTTTCTGAACTAAACACCCCAACTGGGCCCTTAGCCAATCCATCCAAGCCCTGTGGAACACCAAAGGTATTCATAGTCACAAAGAAACCTTTCTTTGAAGGCTTATCCAATTTAAAGCTAAACGTTCCATCGACAGAAGTTAACACGTCTGTTGCAGTTTGGAAATGGAAATCAGTGGTAAGTTTACCTGCAAGCTTTCCCTTCTGATCACGGTATTTAATGGTTAACGTTCCTTTTTCAACACCAGTGTCATAACGGAACTTACCTGATGATTCTGACCCGAGTAAGATATCGCTGTCGTAGGCACTCTTACCAGCGATTTGTGTTTTTCCTGATGAACCTTGTTGTCGGCCGTCTCCTGCTTCGTATAACGCCTCATACTCAACGGTAGTAGCGTTTGTGAGTCTGTTTATACCAGTTAACTTTAAAGAGAGCCAATGACCATCTGCCTTTGGGGTAAGGGTTACAACAGGGCGTTGATCAAACGGTATTTCTGGCGCGGTTTCCTCTTCAGCTACTTCCTCAACGACTTCAGGAGTTGATGACATCTTTGAATACGCAATAATGCCAATAACAAACAAGACGGCTACACCGAGAAAGATAAAGGGAAGATTTTTTTTCATTTTCGTTTATACATTGAACCATTCAAGAAGTATGGTTGTCAATTCGTGGACACAGTACACAGCTTAATTTACTTTATCTTAGCCTGAAGGAAGCTTAAAAGAGTATCAAGTGAAACACGTTCTTGCTCTCCAGTATCACGATTACGTACGGTAACATCATTTTTATCCAATGAGTCAAAATCAACAGTAATGCAGTATGGTGTTCCTATTTCATCTTGTGCCGCATAGCGCTTTCCAATGTTTCCTCTCGCGTCCCACGCAACAGTCATCTCAGACTTAAGCATGTTATACACATCACGAGCCTTTGAAACTAATTGTTCCTTATTAGCAAGAAGTGGAAATACAGCTACTTTGTATGGTGCAAGTCGTGGTGCAAGTTTAAGAAGCACTCGTCCAGTCTCTTGGTCCTCATAATAACTATCCATCAAACACATCAAAAACAATCTGTTTACTCCAACTGCTGGTTCAATAACATGAGGCACAAACTTTTTACCAGTTTGTGGATCCATATACTCAAGCGTTTGCTTTGAATGCTCAATGTGCTGCTTTAAGTCATAATCTGTTCGATAGGCAATTCCCCACAATTCTTTCCACCCAAATGGGAAAAGATACTCAAGATCATAGGTATCCAAACTGTAATGGCTGCGCTCAGTATCAGTATGTTTTCTAAAACGAAGATTCTCTTCCTTAATTCCCAAGATATTTGTTACAAATGATTGCATTGATTCCTTCCAAGACTCCATGAGTGATTCCCACTTTGTCTCTTCTGGATTAAAGAAGTATTCAATTTCAGCCTGTTCAAATTCGAGTGTTCTAAAAACGAATTGTCCGGTGGTGATTTCATTTCTGAAGCTTTTACCAATTTGACCAACACCAAACGGCAAGGAAACGCGGTTTGAATCTAATATTTGTTTGAAGTTTGTAAAAATACCTTGAGCTGTTTCTCCTCGCAGATATACAACTGCTTTGTCACCACTTACTGCTCCAATTTCAGTTTCAAAAAGAAGATTGAAAGCCTTAGGCGTAGAAAGCTCATTTCCTTCAGGTGACTTTATATTATTGTCTTTGATGAAGGCTGCCATGTCTTCAAGAGTCATATCTTCCACAGAAACAGTTGAATCGCTCAAGTGTTTTTCAATTAAGTGATCTGCTCGATATCTTTTGTGTGTCTTTAAGTCCTCAACTAATGGATCACTAAATGAGCCAACGTGACCACTGGCTACCCAGGTCTTTGGATGCAAAATAATCTGTGAATCAAGACCAACCATGTCTTCTCTCTTTTGCACAAATTCAGACCACCAAAGGTTTTTGATGTTTCGAAGGAGTTCTGTTCCTGCAGGTCCGTAGTCGTATGAATTTGCCAATCCACCATAAATCTCACTCGTTTGGTAGACAAATCCTCGGCGCTTTGCAAGGGAAACTACTTTGTCCATTAATGTGTTCTCAGCCATGATCGTATTCTACAGTCTTTCTGCTCATTTGAAAAATACAAAGTTTTATGATATAATATAGGATATTTAAAAACACAGGAGGTTTGTATGACTGGTGTTACATTGAAGCAAGTGAATGAACGCATTTCTTTTGTCGAAGACCCTACCCGGAACACCATTTGGGGAATACAAGGGGCAAAGGATAAATGCGCACTCACTGAAGGCATGAATCTAGAAGAAGCGTACAAGATGCTACGTGATTGGGTGCATCAACAAACATACGCAATCGAGACTGGGGAAACTCAGGCCGGTGGACGATCATACATTGCCAACCGCCACGTGTACCTCATGTCCGTGGTTATTGAAGTCCCTGATAAAGAGTAAGAATTATACAAGGAGCTCGAACACAGAGCTCCTTTTTTATTGCATTTGTTTTCCAATTCGAATACTTCCCAATTTTCGCTCCATCACTTCTTCTAAAAGGGAGTCTGGTTTGGCTAACTCCTGTCCTTCAGGCCAAAAACCTAATGTCTCAAGTATTGAAACCGTAAATTCATTTCGTATCGTTTTGAGTCTGTCACTTGAGTTAAGTTCATTCAGTGATTCAAACAGTAACTCGTATACATTTTCATTTCTTTCCCCTTCCTGCATTACTCGTGAAACTACCTCACAAAAAAAGTATGCAACGGAGACCTTTGCCATATCTGTACGGAGTTCCTGAAACGGGAGAAGTGTTTCAACTTCAGTCATCAACGGAAGAGATGTGCCAGTTTTTTGAAACTTAATGAGTGTAAACGGCAGGAGATTCCCTCGTTTGCGACTTGTGAGCTTTCGAATGCCTTTGGCCATCACCGTCATCTTTCCATCTTCACGAGTCATGATCGTTACCAACGCATCAGCATCACCATAGAGCTTTTGTCCGAGAACGATACCAGTAAGAGTGGTCAGTCGTGACACTTTACAGAGGGAATGAGAATTCTTGATCAGCAGTTAAATACAATTCTTCTTTTCTTTTTCCAACATTAATGGTGTAGAGCGGACCTTCAGGACCACCTTGTTTCTGAACAAAGAGCTTTAAGGAACCTGTTGCCTTAAATGGAAGCTTATATTTTAGTGTTACTTGCTTAACTCCTTCTGGGCGCAATTTAAACCCTCCAGCAAATACTGTTTTTCCGAGTTCTTCATATGGCTCTGCCATATCATCAAACCCTTGGCGATCAATTAAGACACTTCCCTTTGGTACGTATACTCGTGTCCAGTTTGGAAGAACAGAATTTAAGAAGCCATCATATTTCTGTGGATTTTTATAAGTTATTGTTACCGTCTTCTCAACACTTCCATCTCGAGCAACAGTAAAATCTTGTGTAACCTCAGACGTCACGTACAAGTTTGATTTACGTCCTCCCAAGTTTGCATCGTTAACATGCAAGTAGTCACCTTGATAGTCTTGAATTCGCCCAGCTAAATTAAATGTTTCGAGTGCAGCTTGTGCCTTCTCATCAAACATATACATCTGTACATGCTTTCCCATCAATGACTTCCATCCAGCATCAATTAAAGCTGGCATCTTGTCTTTTGGCTGACCCAAAGTGTTCGCGAGGATTGAATTCATCAACTCTCCCAAAATATCTTTTCTGTTTTTCCCGTAATTTTTAGGAGCAAAGATAATCTTGCCTGGTTCATCTTGACTCCAGACGACAGCACCTTCTTGACTGGTGTAGTTCTGAATTTGCCAAATAAATTGTGGACAGTTACATGCAGGGTCAATCTGGGTACCAAAGTTTCCAAGTCCAAAGACTCCGACAGTTCCAATAACATCGAGAAGATTCTTCAATACTTTTGTGTCCACAGTAATAATTCCATCATAATTTGTAAGTCCTGCTTTTTTAGCTTCAGGGACAAACGTTTCCATACTTGTCTTAAAGTCAGGTGACCAATTCATGTCACGAAGTCTGAATCGATTGTTTGCTGCATAAATTCCACCAAGATACTGTCTAAAAATATCAGGTGCAGCAATTGAAGGAGTGTATTTAGCATCAAGAATATAAATATCACTTGAAGAGACTGGCTTAAATTTACCCTTATTTATTTCAACGATAGAGTAAGCAGACAAAAATCCTCCAGTTGGTCGGAGTTCACTATCATTCTGGAAAATAAGAAGATAGGTTCTTGGACTGTCTACTCCAAGCAAATAAGGTGCCGCTTCAATTAACGGCTTACTTTGTGACAATAGTTTTGTACCTTCCTCAGCTAAACTCAAATACTTTGTGAGCTTTTCCCTGACTTTCATACCTCGGAACTCGACTGGGTATCGATTGGCATCAATCTTTGCAAGCTCAGTGTTAGCAATCATAGCTTTGTCAGAAATGGCACCCATCTGTGGGGTAATTGTTTTAATAGATGAAACAATAAATTGTAGTCTGTCGTTTGCATTCTCCATTCCACTGGCAGCTTGCTTTGCGCCTTTTAAGCCAATGATATCTGCGTATGGCTCAATCGCTGCAATAACTAAGTCTCCTGTATCAAGAGCTGCATTGGCGGCTTTCGTAGCTGACTCACCGTCTCGGTAGTACGCACCAACCCAAGGCATGTTTTTAAGATAAGAAACACGGGCATAGCTTTGTGAGAAACTAGCGAGATCGGTTCGAACTGAAGCGATTTCATTTTTAATGACTGAAATATCTTGGGACGCAGCGAGTGTTTCAAGAGAATTTGAATGTGAAGCTAAAACTTGAGCTTTCTTATAAATATCCATTCCAGGAACAACAAGACCAACAAACACAACTAGCCCTAAAATGAGGATTAATGCAAAGAAACCACCAAGGAACATAAAGATCTTCTTTTTTCGTTTTGGAACATGAGGAAGTTTTACTCCACCAGACTCAGACATTGGACGCATAACATGAACTTCAGGACTTGAAGCTTGTACAACGGGTGTCGGTTCAAGAATGGATTTAGGTTTAATCTGTGGAATATCGTCCATACGTAAAAATCATTTTACACTATACGGCACCTTTACCGGAAATCATTGCCCAAGGTGTCTTCAGAAGAATCAGTATATCAAAGATTAATGACTTCTTCCGAGCATAATAGGCATCCATTTCAATTCTCTTATCAAAATTCACTTCACTTCGTCCTGTTACTTGCCAATATCCAGTAATACCAGGTCGAACTGAAAGCACTTCACTGACTAACTTCTTCGTCTTTGGATATTCCTTCTGTTGATGAACTAACTCATCAGGAAAATATGCTCGTGGGCCAACAACACTCATTTCTCCCTTTAGTACGTTAAAAAACTGAGGCATTTCGTCAATAGAGTATTTTCGAATAAATTTGCCAACTGGTGTCACGCGTGGATCATGATGCAGTTTGTAACTTGTTCGCTTGTATTCTTCATACAACTGCTTAAACTTTGGATCACTTTTAAGCATCTCATGAGCATTTAAGATCATGGATCTAAATTTAAAAATCTTAAATTCATTCCCGTTCATTCCAACTCGCTTTGGAATATCTGCAAATACCGGGCCTTTTGATGTGAGTTTAATTGCAATCGCGGTGGCGACCATAACAGGAGAGAACAAAATGAGAAGGAAAAGTGACAAAATGATGTCCATGGCTCGTTTTAACATTTGATACATCATATGGTTAGTCAATATATTTAGGGTTTTCCTTTTCAAGATGAGCAAATAATTCTTTCACATCTTTTGTTTCACTTAACTTTGAAATAAGGATACCATCTGGAGTATCTATCACTGCAATATCTGAAACTCCAATCAATGCAATCATTTTCCCCTTCGTACCAACTACTAGGTTTCCTTCAGAGTGCATAAAATTCGTTTCAACCTCTCCCATTACAAGATTGCTGTATGGTTCAGTCGCCAATGATTCATACATCAGTTGCCAAGTACCAGCATCTTGCCAACCTAAATCGGCAGAGATCGTAAGTCTCTCGTGTGCAGGGATCTTTTCAAATAATCCATAATCAATCGATTGTTTTTCAACCTTTGCATATTCCTCTTTAAGAACCGTTTCAAATCCTTCTTTTCCATATGACTTTGCAATTCGATCAACAATTTCAAATGTTTGAGGGGCATATTTTTCGTAGTAGCCTAACAAGGTGTCAGTTCTCCACGCACAATACCCGGTGTGGAGCAAATATTTTGATGATTTAAACAACCGACGTGCGGTGTGAATTGTAGGCTTTTCAATAAATGAGTCAATTTCATGAAGCGAGAATCCCATTGAAGTTGCTCTCACATCACCAGTCTTAAGCCAGCCATTGTGAACACTTGGGAACTTTGGTTGCTGATCAACGGACACTGGTGAACCAGTCTCCTCTGCGTATGAGGCAGCAGCTTGAACAGCATCGAGGAATCTATCCTCAAGCTTAATTAAGTGATCTGCCCAAGAGAAAAACAATACTTCATTCCCAAAACGAGCGTGAAGAAGTGCTGTGGCTAACCCGATTGCACCGAGGTTATCTCGTCTCTCTGGTTCCAAAATAATATTTTCAACAGGAATTTCTGGAGCTTGCTCAATTACTAAATCACGATATCTGTGTTCAGTTGAGACAATAATGTCTTTTGGGTCAACCCGCTTTTTAAAGCGCGCAACAGTATTTTGAAAAAATGATTGACCATTTAATAAAGGATAAAACTGCTTCGGAAAACTTTTGCGGCTTGCGGGCCACATGCGTGTTCCATATCCTCCACAAAAAATTACTATTTTCATTGGTTGTTTATATAATACGAAAAATTCTTAAGAAATACTTCACGAGAAAACATTTTAGCGTGTTCTACTATATTTTCACGGTTAAATGTCACTTTGTCCAATTCTGAGACTGCTCCTATCAACGAACCGACATTTTGTTTCTTGAAAAAGACACCAGTTTCACCTGGAATAACGGTATCTAATGCTCCTCCACGAGCAAAGGCGATTACTGGTATACCTACTGATTGAGCTTCAACTGCAACAATACCAAAATCTTCTTCCTGTGGAAAAACGAGAGCAATGGCATTACTGTACAACTGTGCAAGCTTTTTGTCATCAACTGCTCCAGCGAAAGTAATGTTTTTACCTGCAATTTTCTTCAAACGAGTTTCTTCTCTACCGGTTCCAACGATCACAAGAGGATACCCGAGTTTATTAAATGCTTTGATAGCTAAATCTACCTTTTTGTATTTCACGAGCCGTGATACAAGGAGAAAGTGCTTCTTTTTGTTTTTAGCAGGTATCCCCTCAAACAGGTTCGTTTCAACTGGAGGAAAAATAATTTGCGTGTCTCTTCCATAAAATTTATGAATGCGATGCTTTACCTCTGTTGAAATAGATATCATCTGATCAGCTCTCTGTGCTGCTACCTGATCCCATGAGCGAAGATAGGAGATCAAAGGAGTAGCCAATTTACTTTTGATACCAGGTTGAAAATAGTTTTTGTGTCCACTCCACAAATATCGTGTCGGTGTAAGACAGTAAGCAATGTGCTTTTGATGCCCATGAGTCAAAATTCCTTTTGCTGCTTCAGAAGATACTGAAATGATGGTGTCATAACCAGACATATCAAGATTTTCAAAGGCCAGAGGCATGAGTGGTGCAAAATATTCATGATTGTTTCGAGCAAATGGAATGTTTTGGAGAAATGATGTTTTTACATCAAAAGAATTTGCCCATGGTGCCGTTTCTTTATTGTACACAGAAGTAAAAAGAGGTGCGTCGGGATAGAGTTCATGAAGTGCCATTAATACGCGCTCAGCCCCGCCCCATTTATTTACCCGATCATAAACTAAAGCAACTTTCATTTGAAAGCATTGTACGTTACGTTCAATGTTTTAACCATGAGGTTCCATGAATATTTAGTCGCTTGTTTTAGCCCAAGCTCTTTTCGCTTTTCCCTCACAGAAGGCGCTGCAAGTAAACTTTTCTTCAATGCGGAAGAAAGAGAATGAACACTATTGGGGTCAAAATATTCTGCTGCAGTGCCATAGACTTCATGAAACACAGCAATATCTGATGCTAATACTGGAGTTCCGATTGCCATAGACTCTAAACCTGGAAGACCAAATCCTTCAGACAAAGATGGAAATACAAAGGCGTGTGCGGCTGAATAGAGTTGACTTAAACTTTGATCAGATACATTTGTAAGAACCGTAACAAACTGCTTTGCATCAAGGAGTTCAATCGTCTTTTGTAGCCTTTTAGCAAAAATATTTTTAGGAGTAACAATTACGAGCGTTACCTTTCTTTCAGTATTTACCTGTATTAAAGCCTCAATTAATGTAGATAAGTTCTTGTGAGGATATGCATTTCCTACATACAAGAAAAATGGCTCTTTGATTTTGTTCTGAGTTAAAAATGTTTTTTTACTTTGCTTCGTTAAATTTGTATCGATTCCCTCGTAGGTTACTGAAACTTTTTTAGTTGTGCCTGAATAGACTCGAGTTACTTCATCCTTAACCACTTGTGTCGGTACAAAAATATGTTTTGCTGTGTGTACTGCATTATCAAAAACAATACGATACATGAGTCGCTTGATTGCATACACAAATGGAGACCGTGTAGTTGCAGCCATTCCTACTCCCTGATGCATCAGGAGATCGTGAATCGTAACAAGATACCTACCACGATATAAAAGTGGTGCATTGAAATGAAGAAAATGAACGAGATCAACGTGTTCTTTATATAAGTTAAATGGAACAGTTAGTTGCTCAAGGAGTGAATAGTGTCGAGCTGCAACTGCAATCTGCTTAAAATTATCAGGCAGTGAAAGGTGACCTGCGTATTTTGGTGACAATAGTAAGACAAACGTGTGGTCTGATTGAAGAGTAGAGAGCTCACTAATAAGGTTCATCGTGTAGCGTCCTAATCCACCATTTTCTACTCCATAAAAGCGGGCATCGATTGCAATTTTCATGATAAGTAATACAAGACAGTCCTCAAATATTTCATGCAGGTAATGCCAAAAATAACAAGCATGTTTACCGGGAATGAGTATCGTGAAGAGAGTCGTTTCTTGTAAAAAAGTTTCATTGCTTCTACACCACCGACAACAGAACGGAGACTTCTGTTTTTTGACTTGGAACCTTTTTTAATATGTAAAATAGTAGCTTCCGGATTATATACAAGTCGATATCCGGCTTCATGGATTTTAAATGATAAATCAATATCTTCGCCGTCCAAGAAATAGTCAGTATCAAACCAACCCACCTTATCAAGGACACTCTTTCGTGCAAAAAAGTATGCGCCTTGCATTGCTTCGATATCATGAGTTGTTTCAGGCGAAACATCGTTATACCAATACGTATCAAAGATACTTTTAGGGAAGAGTCGATCAAGATATGAGAAATGGCTCAGGGAAATAAATGGAGTTGGGAATCTTCTTCTTGTATCACGATCAAGAGTTCCATCTTGCAAAAGTACTTTACAAGTAACTGCTCCAACATCGGCATTTTTATCTAAATATGAATGAGATGATGCTAATGCACCTGAATGAACAATTGTGTCTGGATTCAGGAACAAAACGTACTCCCCTTTTGATATCAAACGGGCACTATTATTGCCTTTTGCAAACCCCAGATTTGCATCGTTTTCAATAAGTACAACAGGGAACAATGATTTTTTTGCATACTGTTTTACAAATTCGATCGTTCCATCTGTTGACCCATTATCTGAGATGATGACCTCAAAATTAACTTCTTTGTGAACAGATTTTAATGATGACAAACAGTTTGATAACAGATCCTTTGTATTGAAGCTTACGATAACAATTGAAACAGATACCTTACTCATACTTTCTTTTTCTTTGTCGTAATTTCTTTGTAAATTTTTTCGTGCAAGCCAACAATAATATTCCAATCAAAATAGTTTTTAACAAAGCGATACCCGGCTTCACCAATTGATTCACGCTTCTTGGTACTATTTAGGAGTGTCAGTGCTCCATTGGCTAAGTCGAGAGGAGTTTTGCCTACAACGGCATGAACACCATCAGTGACTTTAAGTCCTGCTACACCAGTTTCTGTTGAAACAACAGGAAGACGCGATGCCATTGCTTCAAGAACTTTTAGTCGAGTACCTCCTGGTCCCTCGACAGGGACAATCATAATTGAAGCAGCTTTCAATGCATCACGAACGTCAGCAATTGATTCTGTAAATTCAACTCGAGGATGCTCTTTGGCTAGCTTATAAATTGACTGAGGAATATTGCGACCTACGATCCACAACTTAACACTCTTTGCCTTTTTATATATATGTGGCCACACTTCTGATAGTAATATTTCAACAGCTTCTACGTTTTGTAGCCAGTTAAAGTTTGCGGCACCATACAACAACCGTGGAGGTGTTTTCTTCTCCATTTTGTAGTTGGCAAATCGATTCGTATCTACTCCGTTTGGAATGACATCCACCGTAACATCAGTTAACAACTGTTGCATGACTCGTTTGTCATCTTCTGAAACAGCAACCAATCGATTGGTTCGCTTCCAAAAATATAATTCCCAGAAACGAAGTTTAATAACATCAATTAAGTAGATTGGACGCAAAAACCATGGTACTTCATGATCAACATAATGCTTGTAGACTAAATATTCGATTGTCTGTTCAACTAACACAGATGGAACAGGTGTGTTTTGAGGAACATGTGGCATAACATAGAACGTTTCAGCATGGATCAAGTCATACTTCTCTCGCTTCAACTCTTCAATAACTGCCCTCTTTTCTTTCCAAGAATAATTTCGAACGACAAGTAATGGATAGTAACTAAACGCAGTAAACAATAAATTTCGGAGCGTCCATGGAGATTTTGGGCGACTAAACACTTCAACCTTTTTACAATACTTTTGTAGTTCTGGAATAAACTGCTTTTCGCTTTCGTCCTTGATTAAAGAAAACAAGGTAATGTCATGCTCCTTTGAAAGTCCCTTTATGATGTTATACCATCTGGTCTGACCACCAGACATTGAGGTGTTCGGTAAAAATGGTACGAGCATTAATATTTTCATATTTCATTACAGCTTTTTGGACAAGTCTAAAATGATATAGCGATCAGTTTCCTCAACAGTTACAAATCTCTTTTTAAAGTTTTGAGTATCAGTATCGCCTTTGTTCACAGAAACATAGTACTTTGCTCCCTGAGCAATAAGCTCAGTGATATCACGATCAACAATAGGCCAACCCCATCGTCTGGTTTGATACAAGAATGCCGTATCCCCGTTGTATGGCGCAATTATACGAGCATCCTTTGGTGTAAGCCGATCAACTGCTTGTCCAGCAAGAACGATTTCATAGTGGTTAACAATATAATAGTCACGAGCTTGATACCACCCCATCAAGAGCATCATAAAGACACAAAACCCAAGAAGTATTTTGCCTGCATACTTGCCGTATTCCTTTGTTTCCCACAAATAGTCAGCACCGACTGCAAGTGCCCAGGCAACTGCTGGTATTAAGTATGTTTGATAATAATCATGGCGGACACTAGCTGTGGCAATTGTTGAGACGTATAAAAACATACCAAAGAGCGTTGCCGCTAAAAATGGATGTTTCTTAAGTGAGGCCAGTAATCCAAATGTAAATGGGACGAGTCCCCAATCACCTAAGACGAGTCGTCCTAATCGTTGTCCAAAAATCCAATACCAGAACGATGGTCGGAAGCGAATTCCATCACCATTAAACATCCAAGCAAAATGAGGGATACCAACAATAAAATTGTTCATCCAAGCTCTCCAAGCAAAGAACGGAACGAGAGCGATGTCTAATGCTAAAAGGAATGGAATAGACTTAAATACCTTCTTTATTCCCCATTTTTTGTAAACAGCAACAAGAATTGGAATTGTATAGAAAATGGCAAACGGTTTAACAAGCATTGCCAAAGCAAAGAACGCAGCAGATAGATACAGTTGGTAATTTTTCTCAGATCGATAAAAAGCAAAAAACATCCACAGAGATAAGGTGATCCACATTGTTCCCATTGGATCAGGCAAAATTACGCGAGTGAAGTAAATGTTAAATGGAATGAAGAGATAAAAGAACGCGGCAAACATACCGGCACGCTTGTTGAGTTGACCAGAAACTAACTTAAAAAGAGCAAATGCCGTTATTAACGCGCTAAAAATTGAGACCAGTCGTCCCCACACTTCAAAATTAATTGATGGAAAAGATGTGTAGAGTTTGGCATGAATTGCATTGTAGAGTGGAAATTCGACAAACCTCCATCCATTAGGGTTATAGTATCCAGTCTGAATGACAGAGATATCATGGTAGCGTGGGTGAAGGAGATCAATACCATCTGTCACATAGATCCAGCTAACGCTTGCTGTGTCAGCCTGTCTCCAACTATGCCAATCGGCAACTGGGTTGTTAATTTTATATAACCGAACGGCAAAACCCCCAACAAAGACAGCAACAAGGGCAAAGGCTATCCAATAGCGAGAAATAAGCCGTCGTAATCTATTAATCATGTTTCTTGTATATTAATCCAAAAGAGATGCCTAAAAGTAACCAAAATAGAATTGCAAACTTCGAGGCCTCAAGTATATCAATGAAAACCATATTTAAAAATATGCCGGGTAATGCACAGAAAATAAGCATCGCAAACAGCGTTTCGGTTCCTGCTTTGTGAGTTGAAAAGATGCGAGAGATAAACGGATGCAGAATTTGAAGGAAAAGAATCACAAAACTAAGTGAACCCAGTATTCCAACTTCACCAAGCATTCGAATGTAGTCGTTGTCAGTTGCAAGAGTAATTGATGAATAGCCCGTACCGAGGAATGGATTTCTCTGGATTGCGCGAATCGCTCGAGGCCATTCAATGTTTAAACGAATATTAGTAGACCGGTCCTCTGTATGGGGTGCCTCGGCCTGCGCATGTGCAACGGGAATAATTTCGACAGAAAGGACTTTCTTTATCGTCACATCATAAATATTCATATACCGACTAATTAAACTTCCAGAAAGGGCTGAGATAAGGAGTGTTAATACAAGTAAAACCGGGATAACCCAATACTTTCTCATTAGTAACAAACCGAGTCCAACTGCTCCAACGAATGAAACGATTGATATACGTGATGCTGCGTTTGCCAAAAGCCATGTTCCACACAAGGCAACGACAAACAATACTCCCCTACTTAATTTTGGGCTTTTAAGAAACATCACTTCTTTGAGTATCTGCGTTTTTGAAACCGCGATGCCAATAATTAATGGGAGTACAAGAATTAATACTGAAGCCATATCGTAGTGCCCTGCAAAAGTGGCAACCAAATGGCCACCAGTAATGTACTGCAAAGCTACCCCTTTGGAGTATTCCTCATTCTGAGTGGTCACAATTGGCCAAGCAAAATATTTCTGTCCAACTCCATAGGTAAAGGAGTACATAACAACGATCACGATACAAAGAAAATAAAATTTGAGGTTTTTTGTATTCCGTACTGCAGATATACCAAGTAAGAAACAAATCATATACTCAATTCTTCGTGCCCAGTGTAGAAGAGCAACAAGCGGCATTATAGTCTGAGTTATGGTAAGGGCAGAAAACAAAGAGACTGCCCCAATGATCCAAAAGAGTATCAGAGCCTGAGTTGTGTGCTCCCTGACAATCTCCTTCATACGTCGAAGGTTACCGAGAAACCACCAGAGGGCAGAGACCGCCAGAAGAAAATCTTCAAGTCGTATACCAACATAGGTTCCTGGAATAGAAATAAAAGGGAACTTTGGGTACAACGGAATAGCTAAGATAAGGAGACCAACCACATATTTAATTGAACGATCGTAGAGAACTTCAAATTTGGTTAAGAGCTTTTGCATATGTTTTTGATAATGAACCCTTCCCCAGTATAGCGAAAATGATCATTCGTGCGAATGAACCAAGTTTTAAAATGATGCGAGCAACCGGTCGATAGTGGTAATAGTGCTTTTTGTAAAACAGTACAATGTTTTTCAATTCCATAAAAAGTGCATTGGTGTTTGCTCCACTCCCCTGGCCGTAATGAATGATCGAGTCTGATGGATCAAAGTAGACATCAATTCCTTTCTGTTTTGCACGAAAACAAAAGTCCATTTCTTCAACGTACATAAAATATTCTGGATCGAGTCCACCAATTGAATCGATCACTTGTCTTTTTATCATAAAGAACGCTCCAGTAACCCAGTCTTGCATATGAGCAGTCTTAAAATATGCAGAGTGAGGATGAAAAGACGTGATAAGAGCCCCCAAGACTGGAAGATCGTCAATGAAAAACATCCAGGTGACAAGACGAGAGATCGTTGGAAAATACCCACCACTTGGTTGAAGAGAACCATCAGCATTTTTAAGACCACAGGAAACAATCCCAACTGATGGGTTACTCATAAGGGTATGAAACGTTGAGCTTATTGCGTCACTTGTAAGTTTTGTATCGGTGTTTAGTAACAAAACAGAACTACCTTCTGCAATTTCTATTCCTTGATTATTCGCTGCAGCAAAACCTACATTTGATTTGTTTTTTATTAGTTTGATTACACCCGTCTTGTGAAGTCGTGAAAGGAACTCAACGGAGTCATCAGTAGAATTATTATCAACTACAATTATTTCAAAACGAACGCCTTTGGTGAAAGTAGCAATGGAATTAATGCAATCCTCGGTTAATTTTCGAGTATTAAAGTTAACAAGCAAAATGCTTACATCAACGCTTTTTGTTTGCATAAAGGTAAATTACTCGAAGTGAGAATTGGAACAGAATGTAGGACAACACGACAATTAATGACCAGATAATGAGCCGTTCCATTCGTGTACTCTGAGCTAAACGGATGGTTATCTTTTGTTCATAGTGAACACCCTTGTACCAGATATCATCTTGAGGTTTTTGTGGGATGAAGCCGTTTACAAAAACTGACTGTCGTATTGGCTGAACTAATTCTTGTAGATACCAACTTCTTGTTTGGTCTCTAATAATTGTTTGTGCGTCCTCAGGAGGATAGTTTAAATTCAGGTGTGGCCATTGGCTCATTTGAGCCGCATAGTGTGCAATCACTTGTGCTCTTGTGTAGTTTGTAAAATAGGCTCGTCGTAATGGAGTTTCTACATCTGCCTGTTCAAGAGACTGAACGGCGTCAGGTGGTGGACCTGGGAATGGTCTGTTTTGGGGAAGTATATAGAGCAGGCCAGCAAGATAAACGAGTAAGAAAACGCCGATTACTGCTAAGTTCTTCATATTCACCTCAAAGTGTAGCACAAAAGAGGTAGATATAATCGAAATCTATTGGAAAAGCCGAGCTCTACCAAGTCGATAATGGAGATCTTTTAATTTTCTCTCACTGATCACTTTTGCAGGTACTCCGCCAACCATTGCAAATGGTTCAACATCTTTAGTCACAACTGCGCCTGCTGCAACAATCGCACCTTTACCAATAGTCACCCCAGGCAAAATGATTGCACGAGGCCCAATAAAGACATAGTCATCGATAACAACTGGAGCTGAGATTGCTCCAAAATCTTCTGCATTAATATCGTGCTCCGAGTTATAGATCATAACTTCTGAAGCAATATCAACGTGGTGACCAATGGTTAGGGATGCTCTTCCATCCAAAAAGATACGATCGCCAATGATAGTATCCTCACCAACTCGAACTCCACTTGGATCAAAAAACTTTGCACCCATATGAATGGTTGTACCTTTTCCAATCTTTACTCCAAAGGCATTCATAAACAACTTGCGTATTGTCCAAATCGGAATATGAAGAGAAACACAATGAAGCACAAAGAGTTCAAAGTCCAAGAGATAGTTCTTTAGTCTATTAACTATCTTTGTTGTAGCTGTTTTTGAAGAAAGCGTTTTACCGTGCTTATCGGTAAATGAAATTCCACTTGAAGACAATTGTATGTTTTCTGAAAATAGCATAGTTACTTTATAGCAGATTGTAACACTGATAGTGTTTTTCTTGCAGTAGCCTCCCAGCTAAACTCTGAAGCTCTCTCAAACCCCTTTTTAATGAGAGCCTTCTTCTCCGCGCTCGTAAGGGTCAAGACAGTTAGTATTCCATTACTAATGGAGTTGTGGTCTTTTGGATCTACAACGATGCCTGCCTCACGAACAACTTCAGGCAAGCTGCCTCTATTTGACACAACAACAGGAATTCCCATCGCGAGTGCTGACAGTACATCTAGACCAAACCCTTCCCAGAAAGAAGGGAGCACAAACAGTTGGGCTCCTTTAATTAAGTATGGTTTTTCTTCCTCAGGAACGAAGTCTGTAAAGACCACGGACGACTCAAGGTTATTTATTTTCACAATCTCAAAGATTGATTCATACAACCATCCCTTTTTTCCAGCGATAACTAACTTGTAGTGTGGAAACTGTGCAACTACCTGTTTCCATGCATGAATAAGCCCCTCAACATTCTTTGAAGGCTTCAAGGTACTCATGAATATCACATAGTCTTTAAGCCCATACTTTCTTTTCACAAGATTCACCTTGCTTTCACTTAATGATTTGTTGTAGAGTTCACTGTCGTAACCTAGCAAAGTAGTTGTTATTTTATTGCGAGTGAAAGGATAGTGTCGCACAATATCTTTACGGGTTGTCTCAGAGATAGAAATCACCTTTTTAGACACCAGGAGCGACCAAGCAGTCCATAGCTTCAACTGCCAAAAATCTTTTTTTGTAAATTGTTCCGAAAATTCGAGATAACCTAGATCCATTATTGAACAAATTTTTGGTTGTGGGGAAAATGGTGCTACATAGTGGCTTGGGCTCCACAAAATCTGAGGTTTGTTTTTCTCTGTATACAAAACAGGCATCAGAGACTTGATGATCCACAGCCCACTGCCGGGTAGTACCTGGTATTCCCAGGACTCACTTGACTTTGGCATGTGTGGTAGTGGTTGTTCTTTAAGATAAATTCTAAAAAGATATGTTCCTGACCACTCGTCTTGTAGTTTATGCATTGCACGAAGGGTCTCATATGCATAGGTATTCACACCTACTCTATTTTCACGATTTGCCTCATTTCCATCTACTCCAATAATGATTCTCTTGTTTGTACTCATAACTTTTTATAGATATCAATCGTTTCACGAGCCGCTTTCTCCCAGCTAAATTCCTTTTCACGCTTCCGACCTTTCATGACCAATGAAATACGATTTGTGATGGCCGTTCCAATCCCCTTCTTAATATCAGCAATATTTGTTGGATCAACGAGGACTGCTGCATCTCCTGCAATTTCTTTCATGCTTCCAATATTGCTTGCAACAACTGGGGTACCAAAGGCAAATGCCTCGAGAATCGGTAAACCAAAGCCTTCATACAGTGAAACATACGCAAGAGCTTGTGCATGAGTATAGAGTGAAACAAGTTCCTGATCGGTAATGCGTCCGGTAAAAAGGACTGAATCAGTCGACTGCCCATCGCCGACAATTACTAACCGATCAATCTGAGAATGTCCTTTTGCGGCGGCAATTAAGCGATCATTATTCTTTCGCTTTGCAGTTCCAACTGCCAGAAGATATTTACCAGTAAGCCCAAATCGTTTGTTTACCTCTGTAAGCCCCATGGGTTTGATTTTCTTGAACTCATCACTCACGGCTTCATACACAACATGTATCTTTTTCTTGTCAAACCCCATACCAACTAAATCATCTTTCGTAACGTTTGAAGGAACGATAATTGCTGCCGACTCTTTCCGCACCCAAGCAAGCTTACGTTCGTGGACTTCAATCACTGTGGCAGGAGTTTCCTTTGGGAAACGAAACGGAGTGACATCATGAATTGTCGTCACTTTCTTTGCCTTCCGAACTGGTGGCTCTGACCAGTCTGAGGTGTGAACAATATCAACCCTACCAAGTAAGCGTTCAAGAGGTAATGTGTGAAGTTTATTCCACACATAATCAGCAAGAGTTGGAGCAATCGGGAAAAACCTGGTTGTGAAATTACCTTGAAGGCTTTGTCCAAAGCTACGAAGTGAGGACTGTTGGCGGAGACTTCCCCCGTAAATAAGGTATGAGTTTTCTTGATCGACAGAAAGGAGTGCTTTCGTGAGTTCACGTACATATACACTCACCCCTGTTCCATACACTACTTGTGATACATCTATCGCTACCTTCATTTGACAATTGTAGCGCATTAAAAAGCCTCTGGACATGTCCAGAGGCGAGAGAGGCTTAACCCCAAAGTAGGAACTTAATCAATCACTTTAAAACTGACCGTGTAGGGCCGGAAGTTCATGACTGATTTTTTGGTTGAAATGGCCTTGGCCTTCAGGTATGACATTGCGCGTTCCTTGTAGGAAGCCGGCAGCATAATCATTCCGCGGACGAGGGCAATTAGCACAACGACCAAAACGAGTAATTTGGAAAACATGATGTTCCTTTCAACGGAAACTTAATAACGAGAGTCAGATTATATAAATAATTATGAGGTAAGTCAAACTACACAGGCACAAAAGTGGTCCCTGGTGAAAATCCCAGGGACCAAAATATACATATTTCTTGTTGCTTAAATCAACAATTTTTTGAGAGATTTCGGCATCAGTCCTGCCAGCGCTCTTCATATGAGAAACGAGATTATGACTCGCATACGAGACCGATTCTGGGTCTTTTTGAGCTTGAACTTCTTTCCCTTTTTTGGAGAGAAAGTAGAATCGATCGAATGTATTGGTCAATAAAACACCAGCAAGTATGAGAAGCAGTACCTCAACGAAGGTTGATGCTTCAGAGTTCGGTAGGGTATAAGCCAAAACGATGGCCAACACCATTGAAAGGATTCCAAATACAAGAGTTGTCATTGTAGACTCCTAAACTATAGCCAGACAAAGTATTATAAGTTACAAATAGGTTTCAATCAACTATTTTGACTTTTTGTACTTCCAAACGACAACACCATTGAAGCTCTTTTCTTCCACCTTTTTGTAACCCAGTCCTTCAACTTTTTCTCGCACTGAGTCACTTGGATCGAAAACATCATAAACATATCTCATTAACCAAACAGTGTCCTCCTTGCCTTCAAATACAGCACCATAGGTTGCGGGCACATTCTTTTGGTAATAGTGATATGCCTCCATTTGAGCATTTTGAACAAAAACAGTAATGGCACTGCCATCTTTCGATTCATTTGTAATTGTTTCTGAAAGTGATTTCCAATCCTCACGCTGAAAGCTCACATTTGATAGATAGAGATACGAGAAAAAGAGGTTACCCACGAGTAACAATGAAAGGAATGGGAGAAAGAGATCTTCTTTAATACGAAACAAACCAACTGAGCAGACAAGATAGAGTGCAGGTAAACAGAAAAGAATTCTAAAATAAACAAATACCGGTACGAATAAACCAACAAGTGCCAGGACAATTACTGGCCACAAGAGCCACAAAAATATCGTGTTACTGTATTTTATTCCCCGTGCTTTCATTGAAAGATAACCAACTGTAAGGAAAAAGATACTTACCAAACCAGCATAAAGATATTTGTTTGTAAAACTAATCCTTCCTATCAAAAACTTTACAGGTACAAGTAGTAGATTTTTCAGATTAGTAACGCCGAGAATATTCCACCAACCATTTGCATTACCTTGAACTTGTAGTCCAGAAGAAAGTTGGGAGATGAGCACCGGAGAATACACAAGTCCTGCCAAGATAAGTGGAATAAGTGAAACAAGGAATGCTTTTAACTGAGATTTGTTCCGAACTGAAAGTATAAAGAGTGGCAGAAGAATAACACCGGCGAGATAATCAAACCCGACAGTTAAAAGAATACAGAGAGCAAACAATACCCACCATTTTCGGTTCCTATCGACAGTTGCTCGAATCCAGAAATAGACAACAAGGGAAACAAGAAGTGCAGTAATAGAATACATCCGGGCTTCTTGAGAGTAATAGATATGAAGTGGAGATGTTGCAAGAAGAAGTGCAGCTACAATTCCAATTTGCTTGGTAAAGAGTTTCTTACCGATTAGGTAGATTACAAAAACGGTTGCAATACCAGCAAGAACAGATGGCAGACGAAGCGCAATTTCAGAATTGCCACTAAAACTCGTAATAAACTTCATCAGAAAGTAGTAGAGAGGGGGGTGAAAATCTTTTGGAGTGAACTGGGTAAAGATATCAAAATACGATAGCTTTGTTGTAAGTGCTGTCGTTGCCTCATCAAGCCAGAGTGACTGATTAATAGCAAAGATACGAAGAAGCCCAGATAACACTAGAACTGCATAAATAGGATCAACGACTTTGCTTCGATCCTCCTTTGTGATTTTACTTTGTACCTTTTTTCGTGGCATAAAATTGAATGATACCGATTGTTTGACCGAGATCATAAACGATTTTAAACAAAACAAATCGTATATCTTTGTGAAGTATAGCCTTAAAAAGACCAACAATTAATGAGAAAACGATGTTAACACGGAATAATGCTACTACAAACCCAATACTTCCCAACTTATATGGTCGTTTTGCAGACCAACGCGACTGAGTAAAGACTTCAGAGAGGGTGTCTGGGTTATGATGAAAAAAAAGAGCATTTGGTGCGTTTACTGCTTCCACTTGAAGTTTTTCAGAAAGTGACCAGTCATCTGTGTATCCCCCAGCTGTAAATCCATTGACCGAAGTAAAAACACTTTTTTTAATCGCCCGAAATACCTTTTGATGATCGGGATAGGTATCAGGCAAGCGCTTTCGATCAGGGAGTGAAAGGTTCCAATTCCAACACCTGGACCACACATTATCCCAATTAGACACACGTTCATTTTTGCTAAATGTACCGACCACATTTTCCTTCGTGATAGGTACAACCAGCTCGCGTAAGAAGCCGCTATCAAAAGTCATATCAGCATCTACAAACACAAGGATATCCCCCGTCGCGTGTTTTCCTCCAAGGTTTCGTGCACTACCAGCTCCTAAGTGTTTTTGTTTGAGTACAGTAAGTAGTTTTGTTTCTTTGGAGATATCAGTTACAATCTGCTCAGTGTTGTCTGTAGATCCATCGTCTACAACAATAATTTCAAAAGATTTGTAATCTTGTGCGAGGAGTGAATGCAAACAGTCTGCAATAACAGCTGATTCATTAAACGTTGGAATGATTATTGATAGTTTCATACGAGAGAGGTAAATAATCGATCGTAAGATGATGATATGATACTCCAATCAAACATTCGTGACTGTTTTTCTGGTGTAATTCCCCACCTACGGGAAAGACACGTAGTGATCGCAGTTGCATATTCAGCGGTATCATCAGGATTAACAAATAACCCAGCTTCTCCAATGATTTCCTTTCTTTTATCATCGTTTGTCGCAACAACTGGTAGGTTTGATGCGAGTGCTTCAACATAGACATTTCCAAACGCCTCAGAGTAAACAGAGCACAGTGTAAAACAGTCAGCTGAACGATAAATCTCAGGCATTTCAGTGTGAGGAGCCGACATAATCATAAAACGATCATGTAACTTTTGTACTCCAAGTGAATGAAGCCGCTCTTTTAAGTGTCCCACCCCAACAATCAGAAGCGATGCATGCGGCACATGTACCATCGCCTCAATCGTTTTCTCAATCTGTTTAGACTCAGTAAGTGCGGCAACACACAACACAACTGGCTTCGTTAGCCGATGTCGAAACGTTTTACCAACTCGAGTAAAGAGCGTAGTATCAACTCCATTTGGTATGTAGGTTGATCGAACCCACGGACACACTTTTTTTGCCCATTTAGTTGCTTCTGATGAAATACCAACAAAGTAATCAGGAGAACAGAGTAAATTAATTCGATCATCCCACCCAATGCCTGATTGACCAACAATAATCATCTTTTTGCCAGTAACCCAGGTAAATAAACGGACAATTGCAGACTGCCAACCACCGTTCATCGGGATAACAATATCGTAATTGCCCGTAAAGAGGGTAATTACATGCTGCAAGGTAAACAACATGATTGAAAGTCCATCCAGATCAAGGTATGTGCGCCACAGAATTGGCCACCTAGTCTGAGCCTTCTTATGTCCAGAAATAATTGTTACTTGATGATTTTTTTGTAGACGTTTACTAACTTCAGTGGCAAAAACTTCTGCACCTCGAGATACGTCAGACTGATAAATGTTAAGAAAGGCTATTTTCATTTTTTTTTCTTCCAAATTGTAATCCCTGAATCTATTGTTTTAACCTCAACATAGGAGGAGGACAACAGGTTTGTAAAAAATGATGGTTCATATGTTCCCAAATCATACCAGTTACCTGAGAGCGGTTGCTGTCGAACAATATAGTCAGGTTTTTCTGCGGTAAAAGACTCATTAGCCAGCTGCATTTGGCCAGGCATTTCGTAATACCAACCGTAATTATCTAGCCAAGGCTTTGGTGGAAGAGTATTTGTCAGTACATAGTGCTGGGAGGGTACATTTAAGAAATAGACGCTGCTTCCAGCTGGAATTTCTGTCTGTATTTGAGATGAAAGGTTTGTGTCACTTTCAGAATAAAAACGAATATTCCCATAGGAAACTGAACCTTTCAATAGATAGATAATAAACAAAGCCACAAAAACACTTACTAAAACCTTTTCTATCCGTTTAAGCGGTGTGCTTCCCATACAGATTGCTGCAAAACAAAGAGCAACCTGCATATGAAAAAAGGAAAAACGTGGATAGATACTAATAAGTGCACCGACATACAACAAGACAGGAAAGTATTTCTTTTTAATTAAGGCAATGACAACAGGAACAGACACAAGAGTAACCAGTAACAAATCACGTTTCGTTAAGGCAAAAGAAACGTATCCTGGAAAATGTGTCCATTGGGTAAACGGATAATAAAAATTCCACAGGAAAAAATCATGAAATGAGTTTGTCAAAAGGAGGAAAACGATAAGCCCTCCCCAGCCAAATAAAAAGACAAGAAGCATAGTTCGGACTTCTAATTTTCTTTTTTGAATAAGAATAAGGGAAGTATATGCGAGCGAATATAAAAGCGCTGTTTGCTTTATTAAACTAGCGATGACTAAAGAAGTCCATTTCCCTTTACGACCATATACATGTGTCCAATAAGCAAACAGTAATGGAACAACGAGTGCCGTATCAAACCAAAGCATGTTGCCTTCTAGAAATGTCTGAGCGAAAAGATAAAAGATAAGACTAAGAAAAGCAGTTACCTGATCTTTTGACGTTCTTAATACTATGAAAAATACCAGTACATCTGCCACCACAATCAAAAAGTAGGTAACAAGGCGCAAAGCCAACACACTGTATCCAAAAATAGAAAAGACTGATGCAAGTACCATTGTTAGTACTGGCGGATACGGGTGTACAAAATCTGAATAAAAACGGTAGCCATTATTGAATAAGTAAGGAAAGGAAAACATTTCTGGCCAGGCTGTAAATGAAGTTTTGAATAACAAAAACAAATGCAATGCAATTACACTTCCAAGGAGCAATAGAGGAAAAGAAACAGATCGATTTTTCATTTTGTTATTTTTGCGAGAACGCCAACACTGTCCCCCTTCTGCAAAAGAGTAGCGACCGTGTCAACTGGAAGGGAGAACATGTCTGTAAAAAAATTCTTCTTTAAATCAAGTAACTCAGTTAAAAGATATGAAAATGGATTCGAAGTTTCAAAAAGACCTGAACGAGTTTTAACAAACTCAATATGAAATCCTGAATCATTTAAAAGAGCTGATATTGTTTCGGGGGTAAAATGGTGTACGTGCTCATCAACGAGTAAATATGGCCAATGAGACTTCATAGCAAGAGATCTCAAACTTCCAAAATTTGGTACATCGATATATACATATCCTCCAGGAACGAGTCTCTTTTTAATCTCTTGCATAAATGTTTTAGGGTCTTCAATGTGTTCAAGAACATGATTGGCTATAATAAGGTCAAACTTTCTTTTTAGTGATGATTTTTCAAGCGTTGTATTTTCAATCTGGTGACCTTTCTCACGAGCAAATTCTGCAGAGTCAGAAGGTTCAACTCCCCACGTTTCCCAACCATGTTCTTTGAAAATATCAAGAAAAACTCCCGTTGCAGCACCAATATCAAGAACAGATCCTGGTGTATGAATCACATTTGATATGAGAGAAAAACGTTTCTGAAAAATAAACCGAAACAATCGCTCAGTTGAGTGATATTCTTCGTCTCGGTGATACTTCGAATATGAAGGTAGTTTAAATTGAGAAGTTCTAACCAAATGACAATTTTCACACTCAATAACGAGGTGCCCATTGGTGCTAAAAAGAGTTCGAAATTCTGTCCCGTTACAGAACGAACACTTCTCATGTATTTGTTTCTTCATTTGTAATTAGTATCCAATCTTCTTTGGCAATGCTCTTCTTTTAATCTTCTTTAATGGAGTTTCAATTTGAGCTCGCATTTTAAAATCAGAAGTCATCCGTTCCCATACGTTAGGAACAATCTCCGGTCGCGGTTTGAAAAAGACTTCTGGATAATAGTAATCTGAGGAAAACTCGATGCCTATCTCATACTTTCTTTTAAATGAGCGCTTCAAAACATCGGAATCAAAGTTCCGATTCGCGCCACGAGGAAGAAATGTTGTATGTAAATACGGAGCATCGATAAAGTGTATTCTTGATTGGTCACGATCTTGAATTTGTGTCTCATTTTCATCAACCCAACCCCAAATACCGTGTCTACCAAGTGATCTCAAACCAGGGATGGAACGAGATATAGCTCGAATTGCCAAGTGCCCAGTTCTCCCTGCAAGGGTGTAGTTACCGGCAGCTTCTTCTTGATAGTGGTATATATCTCCAATGACATTAATAGTCGGAACAACAATCGAGTCATACTTTTTGCCATTTTCTTTGATAAAACGAACAACTGTCTTGATTGATTCATTCCACCAGATCTCGTCGCCATCTACGACAAGAAACCAGTCTGTTGTTGTTTGGTCTAGCATCTCCTGACGAATTACTTCTTCATCAAAAATTGCAGTATCCCGTTTTACGAACGTGACTTTTCTCTTTGCTTCAGGTACCAATAAAATTTCATTAATTATTTCAATAGTTCCATCAGTGCTTCCGGTGTCCCAGATCATTACCTTATCTACAAATGGAAGTACTGACATTACGCTGTACCAAATAAAGCGATACTCGTTTTTTACTAATATGTGAGCAGTTATTTCCATGTATGTATCTTACGATATACCCAGATAGCTGGAATAGTCAGATCTGAAATATTTCCAATTAGTACACTTAAGGCAGCACCTGTTGCACCAAGGGAGGGAATCAGGACAAACCCTAAGGTACCGGTAAGTATTAATCGAAATGTTGTTACATATACAAACAATCGCGGATAAGCAAAGTAATAAATAACCGACGTATGGATTGGAAGAGCAACTAAGAACAAGGCGTTACCCACAAGAAGGATTGAGAAAGGCACAATACTTGGAGCATAGGCTGCTCCATAAATAATAGGTATTAAGATTGCTCCAAGCGGTATACCAACAATTACACCACCAATCGCCAGTGCAAGAACAAAGAACTGAAGCTTCTTAAAATACACAAGAAACTCCACATGGCTTTTTTGAGTTAATTTAGGTGCAACGACACTTGCTAAGGCAAGTACGATTTGTGTCACAAAACTAACAAGACTTACCCCAACAGAATAAATCCCAACATCAGTAAGACTCAAGAAATGGGTAGCAACATAGGTATCAATTCTTGAGGCAACGGCAGCAATCACGGTGAATAATGCAATCCATTTATTGAAGTTCATAAATTCACCAAAGAGTGAAAATTCATTCTTTACTTTGAGAAACTGAGGAAAAGAAATGATACCAACAACAAAAACGATAAATAAGACAAATGAATATGAAAGCAAAGCAGTGTTTGCGTTCAGCAACCCAAAACTCATCAAAAGCAGAACAATCACAAGTCGTAATGCATTAGATGAAACATTAATAATACTCCAACTGAAGAATCGAGAATAAGCTTGGTATAGCGTTGTGGCATATGAGGAAAGAAGCGTTGTACCGACTCCAAGTAATGAAATACGAAGTGGCATTACAAGTTCAGGTTTTGCAAACAAAACATCAACGACAAATGGCATTGCAAACCAACCGACGAACAGTAAACAGGTCCAAATTAATAATTTCATCTCAAGCGTCAACTTCATCACTCGATATGCTTTTTGTGGATTTTTTCTACTAAATTCACTGACAAATTTTAGTAAACCAGTATCTAAACCAATATTGGCGACAGAAGAAAGCAGTGCAATCGTTGCCACCGCAACGGCAAAAATACCATTGTTTGCGGGACCAATTGTCCGAGCAACAAATGCATAAAAAATGACACCCAGGATACCGGTGATTCCAGTTCCACCGAAACTGATGATTGAGTGTCTAAACGTCTGAGAAGTTACTGCTCGCTTCAGGTGAAGAATATTATTTTTCATGAATACTTGAAAAAACTATATATATTGCCAAAAGCAAAAGGGTTAATACTGAATAGTAAATACCCCAACGTACTTTTGTCTGACCCTGATAACTTATTGTTGAGGTTTGCCATTCTGGCCGCATATAAAAACTATTTATAGATGAGTAAGCCGGAATACTTTTATACACAAGTGTGTCCTTAGAAAGGGTGAATTCTGGCGAATATTGATATGACTGTATAAGCCAATGAGCATTAGGGTTCCTCTCAACGCTCCAGCGTGTCGTTCCATTTTCTGTCAATTCCATTGGGAGTCGTCCATTCACAAATAAGTCCTTCGGTACTTTGTCAGGAGTATACACAGGGAAGTGTTGCATCAAAGCCTTTGATTGCTCCTGGGCCTTATCAAATTCAAGCTTAGGTACTATGGCTACCGTATTTACAACCGTTACACCATCAGTATTCTCAATATCAATAGACTCCATCTTTCCACTTGATTTGACAGAGATAGTTGTCCAAACAAAATGATTTGAAGGCATGATCACTTGTTCTTTGCCAAATCCAGAAACAACGCTTTTTCCAGTTGTCATTGATCGAAGAGCTAGCACATATTCACCTTGGGTTAATTGGCTGTTAAAGACAATGTGTTCTTTTGGGTTCGAAGAAAATGAAATACCGAGACCATAGTCAAAGTCAGAAAAGACAACGTTTCTCACCAACAATTCATATTTGTATTTCAAATAATCTCCAGATTGAAATTGTGCAAAATCATTTCGAGTGGCGTTTGACGTTTGAAGAAACGATTTTTGAAGTAGACTCATGGTCAGTGCCAGCTCTCCACCACCATTATCAATAATCGCAGCAGAAGTTGACGCATATTCAATTGTTTCTTTCATACTAAACTTTCCGTCTTCAACAAATGAAACAGCGGCTCGTTCAGGAAGTGCATTTGCATGTCGCTTATTAATCTTTCCATAGACATCATCAGAACCAATGACAAACAGCATCTTGTCTACGCCCCAGAAAAGTGGGTATGCGTCTGAAACAGAGTAAACAGGGAGGGTATCTACTTTTGTGAGAAATGTATTTTCAGAAAAAACTTTTTGTGTTTGCGCCCAGTCTTTTGCTTCTGATTCTGATAAGACTTTAAGTCGTGGATTTCCATTTAAAACAAAATGATTAATTCCAAATAGCCGCACCCACTGGGCACTTTCGCTTGCATTCATAAAGTTTAATGCGTCATGGTCTCCTACGTTTAATGCAGCAAAAGGACGTAACTTAACAAGGTCTGAGCCATTAAGTGCCGTTGGAGACACCACAGATGACTGTGGATCGCGTTCATTTACCCATACGACGCGATGATCTGATGCAGTCAATTGATTGATCTCATCGATAGAATTATCAAGATTATGTCCAGAAAGATTGAATGACAAATTGCCTTGTAGGACTGGGAGCAACGAAAGACAAAAAATTAGGACAAAAGCAACTTCAGAAAACCTGATTTTTTTCATTGCGAATGAAACACCTTCTGCTGAGAGGAGTGCACCCACAAGAAGTGCAGGGATAAAGAACTTTGTGCTATCACGGAATGCAGTACCAAACGGTAGGGACGTAAAAAACGAATACATAGACCCAAGAGGAGGTGTAGTACCTTTGATTAAAAATACAAAAAGAAGCCACATAATAAACAACTTTTTAGGAAGCTTTCCTGAATACACGGACAATAGAATTGAAACTGGAAAAATTGCAAAAAGAATTGATGGATAAGTTGTTACTCCATATATGTTTCCACTCCAGTGAGGTGCATAGAAAAATAGACCGTTTAGGAGAGAACTAAATTGATCTAATTTGGAAGTAAAGCCCGTTCCTGCACCTGCAAGCAGTGGATATAGCCAATACATATTTATTCCAAGCCAAACTGGAAGGACATAAACAATCTTCTTTAATTTTGTTCCAAATAAAAGAACCGCGAAGACAATACAAATTATGGCAACCCGTGGATCTGCAAGAGTAATTAGTTCAAGACCGAGTAAATAGAGTAAGAATGGTTTCCTACCGTCAGAATCAATCGCCTTTGCAAAAAGAGTGAGTACAACAGGGAACAAACCATAGGCTAGTGAGATTCCCACCTGTCCACCGTCGAGAACTAATAGGAAATATGTGTTTACTGTGTAAATTAGACTCGTAAGAATCTTTACTCGAGTTGTAGCGGTAAAGCGTGATGCAAATTGATAACTACCCCAAGCAGCTAAAACAATTGATGGTATATAGAAAAAGAACCTGATTAATAGCTCAGGAGAAATTCTCCCGATCATACCCACAAGAGAAACAACAGCCATATATGGCCAGATCCACAGGAACTGGTTAACGCCTCCTAAAACCGTTCCAATCGTTGTCCAAGCAAACGGTTCATGGAAGTAGACCTTGAGTAGATTTTGTAGAAGATATGGAGCATCTCCTTGCGACATTGAGGATAGATAAAAAATTGCACGAAATGAAAGTGCAAGAATAATGATGTACGAGATGATTAAAAATTTATGTGCGCGCATAGAAAGTTCCAAATAGCAAAATTATAATAAACGTATATTTAGACATATTGATTGCAAAGCCAGAATGTCCAAATGACACTAAAAGAACATTTGCTAAAACAACCAGTATTGTGACTCCTAAAAAGATACCTTTTACATGTTTCATAATTAGTGTAATTATACGGCAGACTCAATATGAAAAGATATCAGGTCTCAGTAGCTATTCTCGCCGCTTCGGTGATGGCGCAGCTACCTCTCTGGGCAAAGCCTAGTCTTTTTCTATCTCGAGATAATGATCTTGTTAACTTTTTTTGGCCAATATTTATTCTCTATAAAAGGTCAATTCTTGCGGGCAACGGAATACCGCTATGGAACCCTCTCTGGTTTGGAGGTCAACCACTCATATCTGATCCACAATCATTACTACTCTACCCTGGACAGTTAGTATTTATTTTTCTGCCAATACCAATTGCGATACTTGTCTCCTTATGGATACATAGCTTGTTGGCTGGCTTCTTTACGTACAAACTCTCAAAAAGCTATTTTTCAGCACAAACATCACTTGTGATTGCGGTCCTGTACATGTTTTCAACACGATTAGCCGCAGCCATGGAAGCAGGCCATTTTGGAATCATTATTGCGTGGGCATGGATCCCAGCAGTCTGTTTATATGCACAGCGGATAGCGGTTAAATCAAATTTCAAATATATAGTGCTCTATGCAATTTCAATATCATTTCTTTTTCAGGCTCATGCCATTACCTCAAGTATCATCGTTCCCTTTTCTTGTTTAATTGCATTTCTTTATTCAGGCGACAAACTTAAAACAGTTAGAGATGTTATATTTGCAGGTCTCTTAAGTATTGGACTCTTAAGCCCTGTTTTGTTTTCTCAACTGGATTGGCAACCATATACAACACGATATCTCCTCTTAGCAAAGCCTGAGATTTACCCAATATGGTTTTCCAAAAAAGACTTTCTCTTTCATCTATTTCCTGAGATTTGGACAAAAGTATCATTTGATACCGAAAAAATTATCCCAATTGGTATCTTTCTATTTTTCATAAGTATCTTGGGTTATTTAAAAACAACAAGAAAGCAAAAAATATTCTTCACTGTTATTGCAGCTATGATTCTTCTTATTAGTTTAAATAACGTTTCCCCTATTGGCTTCCTTATCCAGAAAAACCCAATACTTCAAATGATGCGTGTAACTACGCGTATTTGGCCAATAATGACCTTAATTATTCTTTTCTTGGTTGGGACAATGATTAACACGATAAAAAGTAAATGGCTTGCGATTCGTGTAATTATTTTATTAACGGCCAATGCTTATATTTTGTATCTTGGAGTACTCAGTAAGGTACCTAACATTACCTACCCAAATATAGGGAATGTGTATTCATTTATCGCGAAAGATACAAACATATTCAGAGTGTACTGTACAGATCGCTGTATTCGCCAAAAGGAAGCTGCCGAGAACAACTTAGAAATAATTGATGGATACGCGACTCTTACGCAAAAGAACTACTATCAGAAAAGCTGGGGCTTATTTGGGGGATATTGGGACTACTACACATTAGCAATTCCACCTTTTGGTTTTGCAGAAGCTGGTAATGCAAATCCTGATATAGAAGCACTCGGTGAAATGAATGTGAAATATATTGTTTCACCGAAAATAATGACACAAAGAGGATTAGTGCTCTTAAATACCATTGATTCCTATCACATTTACACCAATCTCTACTTTAGGCCTAGGATATACGGATCTGACTCTACTACAAATTTTATTAATAACCTCGAATATGAAGTACGTAGTAACGATGAAATGCATATCGCGAACGGTAACATCACACAACCAATAATTCTTTCCAACACATTTTCAAAAGGATGGTATGTAAATGGAAGTGATCTGCAAGAAACACCGTCGAATACACTCATGTTTACGTCTAAACCCAACACAAATTACAAAATTGAATACCGTCCAGAATCGTTTAGGCAAGGTATGAAGATTTTTTACTTAACAATATCTTTTCTTTTGGTTGACCTACTAAAGAAGTACGTTTCCAAGATATACAAGAAAACACACAAAAGAAACGTTTCGTAAGCATACATCGACATTCTCTCTGCCCAAACAGTAACCCGTGAAGCCTGAAAAAAGCTCGCACCTAACCAGAACGTTGCAGCGAAAAATGCAATATGAATACTTCTTGTTCTTAACAAGAGTACCGACAAAATAAGGGCAACATTAATAATAAAATGAGCACTTATTGTAAAGAATGGATGAAAATATCCAAGCGAATGAAGTACTACAAGTAACATCAGTACCATTTGATAAATGAATATTCTTGCTATATTTTTTTTGGACCATGTAGTGACAACAGATTCTCTGTTATGAAATTCCTGGGTTAGGAATGAACTAATTTTATCTAGATTTTTGTTTACGATGTATATGTCCATAAATGAAAGTAGTAAGTGAAGCAAGTAAAACGATCAAACTTACTGTTAATCCAAACACATATAACTTTTGACCACTAAAGGAGAGTTCAATATCTTGGGTTTCACCTCCAACAGGTATGTACCACAAGTTACTATATCCGTTTCCAGACATATGGACAGGAGCACCGCCAATATAGTCGTTAGAGCCGATGGACCATCCTTTGTGATAACCCTCCTTCATCAGAAGAAAATACCCATTTGGAGTATCTTTTACATTTACGATATATTTAGTCGGATTAATTTTATTGGCTGAAAGAGTTACTTTGTTATTGATAAATAATTTTGGTGTCTGAATGACATACAACTGGTTATCAGGAATCTCCTTTATTGATAAGTTTCTGATAAGAGTTTTACTCGTGTGATCTTTCTGACTTGGTTGTAAAGCAAATATTTCAAGCTTTGATCCGAGTTCAACAGGAGTGAATATAAATTTTTGTGATAACCAGTCTTGGTTCTTCAAGAGTGGCAATTTTTCAACCCTGTATGGTGAGTTTGGACCAGATTGCACTAATTCAAATCTTGGGACATCTCCATAGACATATTGTGATTCGTATTGAATTTCATACTTCTTAAATGGTGAGAAGTCATTAAATGCATACTTTTTAGCTGTACTGATTTCTGGCTCTCCTATTACTGAAAGAGGATCCTGACCAATCAATTGTTCAACCTTTGGGGACGGTAAACGTATTACAACACTGTGATCTCCTACTGGAGTTGTTAACGGTCCAATCTTTATTACATTCTCATCTGAAGTCATGAGTTGAGAAGAAACTTGCTTTCCATCTACTGAAACACTGATATCACTTGCTTGAAGTTGATAATTACTAAGATACAAACTGTATTCAGATGTATCTATTGTTGTATATGCAAATTTAGTGATTGAGTGATCCGTCTCTTCAATCTTCTTTGCCTCAGAGATTGCCGTTAAATTTGGTACAACTTCAGGAATTTTTTCTAGTTGGCTATCATCTCGAGCAACAACTACTGCATCTTTTGGAATAAATCGAGAAACATCAGCTAGCCTCTTTGGAGACATATCAAGGGTAAAGACATATTGAGGAACGCTGAACTTTAATGAACTATATTTTTCATTTATATTCATAAAATGCCATTCCGAAATATCTTTCTGTTTATTCGTAAATGAAGCAACATCTTTCAGTATGTTTGGAGCTAGAGTGATAGTGTCTGTCTTTATAAACATACTATCTACTCCAAGAATATGTGCCATTTGAAACGCTGATTGATACTCTCCGCGCTTTAAGTATGAATAGAAACGCTCAACTAAAGCAGCAAGATATTGATTAGGATAATTATACGAAGGAGCAATTACTTCATTTTTGGTAAATAGTCCTAGAATGGATTCTGTACCCTTATACCCCCATTTAAAGCTTTCAAGTTGATCATCAGGGTAAGTGACCATTCGAGAGTATGAAGAACTTTCAAGCATAGCTTTTGTTTCCTGCAAATAACTAGGAAATGTCTGATAAAAGCTATCGTCTCTCCCTGGTCTAAATATTTTTCCAGTTATTAAAGGGTATGAGTAAACCAATTGTGAAAGTACGAGAACACCAGTTCCAATAAACAAAACATGATTGACTGCGACCCTTCGAAAAATGTAGTGTCCTTCAAATCTATAAAAAATAGAATCAATGAACAAACATGCAAGTCCACCTAAACCAAGTATCGTATACGGTGTAAAAATGTACCATGGACTTCTGAAGAAACTAAAAAATGGTAAATGATTTAGTAAGTAGTTAAAAATATATCCAGTCGGTTCGTGAAGCCCCGCACCGAGAAAAACCCCAATTACAGTCATCAAAGCAAAATATAAATACAACTCAAATTTGGCGTTTTTGCGTATCGTAAATGCAGCAAACGCAAGGAAAGGTGTAACAAAACTAAAAACTATGAATGGAACGCTGTAGAAATATTTTGCAGCATAAGGAATATAAAGAGGCACACCGTAATCGTTCACTATGTACCAATCCCAGGCACCTTGGAGTCGAATTACATTAAGGAGTGATGTGTTTGCTGATAGGCTTGCAACCCAGTTAGTAAAACCTATGCCATCCAATGTTTGAACATTATTTGTAATGAAAAGAAAGTCAAACAAAGGTACGATCCAAAATGCGTTACCCAAACCAAATGGAAGAAAGACGATTAGAGATTTCTTCAATAGTTGTACTTTATTCTGAGAAAAAACAAATTGAACCAAAACGTATAGCCCAGCTCCTAATAGTAAACAAATAAAGTAAGCAGGATTAATTCCGGTCCCTGCACTCACAATACCAACGAGGCATGAATAAAAAATTGTAGATGTCCAGCTGATGCTATCCGCAAAAATTAATTTTAACAGAGAGAGTAACAATGGGAGACCTACCATTAAGGAAAGATTTGCAACTTTTATATTTTCCCACGTATTAAACAAATAAATATTGAATGCATAAAGCGCAACAAAAAACAGTTGAACAATGAATCTCTTTGATATAAATGTCTTTGAAAAAACAAAACCAGCGAAAATGATTGAGAGTGACCAAAAGAGAATATTAAGTATTTCAACTATTTGAATAGGGAATCCTGCAACATACGGAACTACCTGCAGAAAGTGAAAGAATAATCCTGCAACTGATGAACTGAAGTGTAATCCACCATTTAAAACATCGTTCCAAATAAATAGTCGACGAGTGAACCAAATAAGTGGATCTAGTGGAAAATTTGTATCAAGCCCGTCTATTAAGACAGACCCTTTACCTATAAACCAATTCAGAGGATATAAAGAAATAATAATAAAGACAACATACTTAAATTTATTTAGGAATTTCATCATTTCACTTCATATTACCACGTAGTTTACTCCTCACTTCTTCTGTGATATTGACTAAGGATTCAGTTCGTCCATACCATTTCATTGCGTATACACTTTCGACTGGATTGCCATCGCTTACTACTTTCGATAAAGTCTCGTAATTAGTGAAATAGCCATAGAATGTACCATCAGTATTCTTTTGATATCCTTCAGAGTCAATTGGCCATAAAAAATAATTATTATAAAAAAGTGGTGATAGATGATTTCGTTGATATATATAAACTAACAACGTTTGGCCAAAACCTGATTGAAATGGAAGAGTTTTTTTCTCGCTTGATAATCCGTAGTAACTGCTATCACTAGAAACGTATACAAGGATATTTCGTTCAGAACTTGGAATAATAGTTTCAATCTGACGCAATATCTGTTGTCTTAAACTACCTTGAAGAATTGATGAATTGACATGTCTTCCAAACATGAACAAATTTGCAATGAATAACACTGATAAAGACGAGAGGACGACACCTTTATTGAATGCTCTAATTTGCAAAAATGAAAATAAAAATAAAACTGAACCAACCAAGATCAAATATAAGTTTCTCGAATCAAGAAACGTTATAACTCCACTTCTTTCAGGTGATAAGGCGAATATGAAGCTATTAAATGAGATGAAAACAAGCGCAAAAAAAGAAATTTTTGAAAAGTAATTATTATATTTTTTGTGGAGATATACAGTCAAAATAACTACTAATATAAATAGTGAAATAAATAGTATCTCTAAAAATTGAGATTGAACAAAAAGATCGAAAGCTGAAGTATTTGTTTCTATTCCAAGTATGGAAGCAGGTATAGCAACTACTTTTCTTGCAAAGACAATCCATAACTCACTTGGAATAAGTGATTGGAAAAAAGCTTTCGCCGGGAATGTAACCATATTGTAGAGAATCATTCCAGTAGTTTGAGTAGAAGTAATTACAGAAGCACTACCTTTGGCCGCTGGCAGTAAAAACATTACTGCTCGCAGCAAAATATAACCAGCTAGGAAATACACATAAGATTGAGCTTTTCTTAATACTTGAAACCTATTGTAATTTGTAACGAACATAAATGCAGGAATTGTCAAAAACAAACCTATTGTCGTTTCTTTAAACAAAAGAGATATAACAATAAATAGAATTGACAATTTAAGGTAGCCGAAGTTGATCGTTTTAAAGTCCAAAGAATGAATAAACGCCAAAATCGTCAGCATGCCAAAAAAAGTCGACCCGTGTGTGTTTATATCTGCCACAACCCAAGTAGTAGCTTGATGAGCACTCCCTGACAAACCGAATAGCAGCATTCCAAACGTTGCGGCTTTAGTATTACGAAGTACTTTAAACAAAAAAAGTCCAACGGTATAAGTGATAGCCAGGTGCCACAAAATACTTATTGTTAGCCATTTGACATACGATATACCAACTATTTTAAAAACAATACCAAAAAAAATGTGATGAAATGGAACGTAATGACCAACGTTTGGTGAAAAAGCAAAATCCAGCAAATTAACGAGTGAGAACTCACCCTTCCCTATTGCATTTCCAAATGCGATCCATTCGTCTTGTTGGAAATAAGCATGAAACGTAGGTAAATATGCAATGAATACAATAAGAAGTACGAAAAAGCGTAAAAATCTAATATTTTTAAAATTCATTTCTTTCTACAAGTTACTAACATGTTGTAAGAGAATTCTCCTGCATTTACACAATTATCAAGATAAAGTAAATACTTAGTGAAAAACAAATGCCTGCCAGTTACATAGTTGGCAAAATTATATAAAAGCAACAAAAGTGGGTGAAACAAGGAAAACTTAGCAAAGTTTAATACATCAAAGTTTTTTTGGAGCAATCTTCTAATTTCATATTCTTTGTAATGCCGGTGCCATGTACGATTTATAGAACAATCGCCATATAGTTTATCCAGGGTTTTTTCTTTAAAACGAGAATCGTATACCTTTTTCCCTAATAACAAATACATAGTGTATTTGTGCAAAACAGGAAACGAATATCGTAAATTTGCAGTATCTGCCCACGTGAAGAGTCCTTTGTAGGGGGACGCTAAGTAGAGAATTCCATTTTTCTTGAGAACCCTGTGTATTTCAGAGAGTGCCTCTTTTTCAGAATCAACATGTTCAAGTACATGAAATAATGTAACAACATCGAAGGTATTTGTTTTAAACGGAAGCCTTTGGCCCACTTTCATTTCGTATAATTTCAAATGTGGATATGCTTTCCGGGCACAAGCAAGCCGTTCTTGATCAACTTCTATTCCAGTTATACTCCATTTTTTGTTCTGTAAGTTTCCTATAAAATCCCCAGTTCCACATCCATAATCAAGAATCTTAACTTCTTTATCTGGTAGTAGATTATTAACAATTTGATAGTGACGAAGAGGATGTATTTTAAAATCCAAACTGTGTCTTTGTTTTAATTTTTTCATTTTCAAAAACCTAGTATACCAGCAAATTGTAGGAGTCGAGCACCTGGTTCAAAGTATATGCCAGTTTTACGCTTCAAAATTAATGAATGAAGCTTATTTGCAGTATACTCCGGTTCTTTCCCTATTATTCGTGCCCAAACGGACCTTTCTTTTACAATACCTGTATTTATTATTCCAGGATAATACATCAATGTTGGTGTGAATTGGGACAATGCTTGAGAAGCAGAATGTAATGATCTCTTTGTTGCCACGTACAGCCATATATTAGGACCGTTACGATATATGGCAGGTGATAGTATATTGACAATTAAACTGTTGCTTGAAAGTTTTTTTCTTAAATGAGCTGCTATTAATACAGGAGAAATGAAATTTGTATTGACCGACTCGTTTAAAATATTTACGTCGGTATTAATAATTTCGTGAGAAGCTAAAACAGCTGCATTATTAACTATGACATCGACTTTCTCCCAATTTTGTTTAACAAAATTTGTGACTAATAAATAGCCGGTTTGACTGGAGAGATCTGCCTTCAAAAAATGAATGTTCTTATATTTAAGAAATGTTTGTTTCGTCAAAGTGACATTTCTTGCAACAACAAGAACATTATCTTTTCTGTTCATTTTTTTTAAAAGAGCTAAACCAATCCCTTTGGTTCCACCCGTAATAATAATGTTCATATTCGATTTATATATTATAATACCGAATGACCAGTCAGAGTTATCCAAAAATATCCATAATTATTCCTACAAAAGATGATGCAAAAGGGCTCGAAAAGTGTATCCTTTCAATTAAAAGGCAATCATATCCTCAAAATAAACTTGAAATTATTGTTGTAAACGATCGATCAAAAGATAACACTGCATCTATTATTAGAAAGTATAAAGCAATATATCTTGATAATATTTTTGATGGTAACAAAACGATAAATCGATCAGAGGTAGGTAAAAGTATCGGTTTACACAATGCTAAAGGCAAGTATGTGTATGTTTTAGAACAAGATATTGAACTCGTTGGAAATAACTTTTTTGAAAAACTAGTATATCCCTTAGAAGCTGATGAAAAAATTGTAGCAAGTTTTGGGAGGGAGGGAGTTCCAAGTAAAAAAATGACCTGGGTTACAAAGTTCATATCGTATCATCCCATACAGTGTGACCCGATGTACGAGTATTTTTCAGCATCGATTAACTCTCGTGTAGTAAAAAAGACAAAAAATTATTGGATTTTAAATTATGCAAACTTTAAAATTCCACCTGCAGGGCGAATGCTCTTTCGAACAAGTGTTATCAAAGCAAACGAGTCTTGGAATTGGCCCGGATTCTTTGACCTTGATAGCGTATGTGCGCTTGTAAAGGATGGGTATCATACGTTTGCATATGTACCGTCTGCAGGAATATATCATTTTCACGCAAAAACTCTTTCTCATCTTGTTTATAAGAGAGTTAGGAATCTACACATGCATTTTTTCCCGTATCAAGAGACCACGTATTTTAAATGGTTCGATGTATCCAACAAAAAGGATATATTTAAAATTATTGCTTGGATTATATATGCAAACTTAATTATTCCGGCAACAATAAGAGGAATTTATAGAGCTATAAAGGAGAAGGACTCTGTTTTGCTTGCTGAACCTTTAATTACAATTGCAACAACTGACATACTAGTTTTTAATCTGATAGCAGCTAAAGACGGCCAAAAACTAATCTATAAAATGATTCGCAACTTATTCCATATATGAAAAGAATTGATGAATCTACTCGAAGAAAGGTAAATATGGCTTTTGATGAAAGATTATCTGTTCATCATAAATTCAACTTAAAAATCGCTAAAAAACATATTCAGAAAAAAGATGTCCTTGATATAGGTTGCTGGACAGGTATGGTTCTGGATTGTATTAAGTTGGATGCAAAATCGATATCGGGTATTGACCCAGGAGCAGAAGCTATAGCTATCGCAAGAAAGAAGTTACCAGATGCTTCATTAAAAGTTGCGAATGCACAAAAACTTCCGTTCAACAATAATTCCTTTGATACTGTGTTGTTGTTTGAAGTAATTGAACATGTGCCTGCCAATTTAGAAGATACCGTGATTAAGGAGATATCCAGGGTCATGAGAAAGAAGGGCATACTTATCATTTCAACTCCCAACAAACATATTTTATCAATTTTAGGAGATCCTGCGTTTTTTTTGATTGGGCATAGACATTACAGTATGAAATATCTAATTGAAATGCTTCAAAAGAACAATTTTAAAATTAGAAACACGTACCAAACTGGCGGTATAACGAGGATACTAACCGTAAATATTGAATTGATCATGAAGCATTTACTCAAGTACAACGAAATTAAATGGCCGAATTTTATCAATCAGTTAGTGAATTATGAATATCAAAAAGGGGGTTTCTTTGAAAATCACATAATCGCGGAAAAACTATCTTAATAGACTTTTTGTAAAAAATCCTTGAATAAAGGATAGACCATAGCTTATATGTGTGAGGATTATACCAAGTCCTACTACAATCGCGTTCAAAATATTGGTCTTTGAAGCTACTGATAGCGAAGCAATTACCCAAAAAAATAGAAATGATAGAAGTGTGAATATCGCAAACATATAGTTAAAGACAGATACTATCAATAAAAATGCTAGCCCGATAGACAACAGGCTAGGTAAAAAGTATCCAAGACGACGTGAGGTCCCGGGATACACTCGTGCAAAATATCCACGATGCTTACCAACGTTTGCAATTTGTAACAAATAAGGAATGAATAAAGCTCTTCTATGATGAAATACAATAACCTTTGGACTGTATAGAATCTTATGTCCCGCATTAACTATCTTCATACAAAGCAGAGTGTCTTCCCCACCGTAAAAATGGCTTCCATATCCATCAACTTCTAATAAGACAGATTTTCGTACCAACAAATTATATGCCGGATAATCGTCTACAAATTGTTTTCTTCCATGTACAAACCGATATTGTGCGTTTCCGCTACAAAAAAATGATGAGTAAACAAGGCCTGTGAGCTGTTCCCAATAGGTATCTTCATTCGGCGTAATACCTGGGCCTCCAACTGCTGCAACTAGAGGATTTTCAAAATACTTAATCGCGGTTGTAATCCAATCCTTGTTCGGATAAGCGTCGTCGTCGATAAATGCACAAATTTCACCGGTACAAGCTTTTATCGCGATATCTCTTTTTTCAGCGGGTCCCGTTCTACCACTTTTTGTTTTTATCACGCGAACATTCTTTTGGTTTATACGTAGATCTTTACGGTCAGTAACTACAAGAATTTCGTAATTTTTGTATGTTAACAAACTAAATTTTGATAAGTCGAGGTAGAAACGAGGGACATCAACATACAATGGAATTATAATACTGACAAATGGCTTGTATTTTTTATTCATCTCGAGTAAATATTGACAAAAATAAATAGATTATCGTCATAGTACCATAACGTATCGATTTTATAAGACCAATAGATGACGCTTCCGAAAAATAGCGAACAGGTACAGGAATCTCACCAATAGATAATTCTAATTTTGCTGCACTGATTAACATTTGCTGATCGAAAACAAAATCATCAGAAAATTTATGGAAAGGGACTTTTTCAAGTGCTTCACGACTGTATGCTCTATACCCAGTATGATATTCAGAAAGGTTAAGTCCAAGTACAATATTTTCGACAATCGTTAAAAACCTGTTGCTTATATATTTGTAAAAGGGCATACCACCCGCAAGTGCTTCTTTACGAGTTCGGATACGTGAACCAAGCATTATGTCCACTTCGCCTTTTTGAATAGGGCGTACCATATCTTCAGTTTTTGTCGCGTCATACTGATAATCTGGGTGTATCATCACAATGATATCTGCACCTATTGATAGTGCGATTGTGTAGCAGGTCTTTTGGTTTGCTCCGTAACCTCGATTTTGGGGATGTTTAAAAACTTCTAAACCCATTTTCTGTGCTAAGCGCACAGTATTGTCCTTGCTCATGTCATCAACAAGAATGATTTTGTATCCTTTGTCTGGGATATCATCTACTGTTTTTTTAAGAGTTTTTGCAGCGTTATATGCAGGGAGAACGATAACCACCTTTTTCTTCATTGTGTTCGTTTTATTTGTGTTATTTGAACCTCGCCAGGTATGGTTGTACTTTCTAACCGAAGTTTTAGTAATTCTGTACCTCCTGCTGGGACAGTAAATTTGTAGCTGTGTGGCTTGCCATCGTAAACTACCTCAAAATTGCTTGTCTCGCTTGTTTGGAACGTCATATTCTTGTTGTTAAACCAGTAAAAATTCAAGATACCTTTGTAATTTAAAGTTTGTAAGCTTTGGATATACGATTTTAAGTCAGGGATATAAGCAAATGGATGTTTGTAGTAAGCCTCAAGATCGTTTGCAGAATAATTAGCAAACTCACTTGGTATAACCCAAGCCTCACTAATACCAGGTGCATCATCATTCAAGCTTTTTACTATCTGCATTCGTACAAATCTGGCGCTCTTAGGTGTGAAACGTTCTTCTTGTAGCTGTCCTCCAAGTAGTTTTCTTGTCTTTTCAATATGCAATACTTCTTCAAAATTTTGATTGTCTTTTGAAACAAAGATTATATAGTCTGTCGGAGTATTGTTATCAAAGCCATTCTTCCAAACCAATCGATCAATGTTTTGTACTGCACCAGTATCAAGCGTAAAACTTTGTAAACCATCGTGCCACAATATACGATCAGGCTGCCAAACGGTATTTTCATTATTATCGTGTATATTTGCGATTACTCTTTCTTGCCACTGACTTGAGGATGTTGCCTCGAGGGTTTTTACACTAGCTGCTCGAAATGCGAGATACTTTTTTGCAACAGCTTGAAAAGAAGCATCCTTAACAATCGGATCGATAGTACTGGTCATAACTGGAAAATCTGTTATCAATAACCGTTTTGGGAAAGCTGTCATTACAATTTCAAAGTGAACTTCACGTACTGAAGATGTGGGTTGCATAAATGTATATTCATCGAGCAATCGACCACCAAGGGTAAAATCTATTTTAGTGTCTTTGTTTTTTCTCTGATACTCGTTTGTTGTATCAAGCAATTTAATTCCGTCAAAGTAAAATGTATGAATCTTTTGCTGATCAACTTTTTTGCTTTCTACTTTCTTTACTAAGTCCGAATAGTCAGTCACAAGATTAAAATCATACCGGTCTAAACCATACCTCCACGCAAGAGCAGTAGACTCTGGCATTTGACCCACAGAGAAAGCTGCAGCAAAGACTTCACGCCCTTTTGGACTCAAGTCAAAATACAATGTGTCACCTTTGGTAAGGATTGGTAGTTGTTCTGCTAACTGGGTGTAAAAGGAACGAGCTAGGATACTTCTCGTTTGAACAATTGTACGTTGGGTTTGAATTGAGGCAAAAATGTTTAGTGCTCCAAATACGATAACAAGAACCGTAATAATTCTACGTTTGGTATAGGTAGCGAGCAGTCCATATAAAACTGCTACAGCAATAAAAGAGTGCCCAAGGTATCGATCAATCGTTGCATAACTACTGGTTGGGATATACGCCGTATACACAATCAAGCTTGTAATAAACCACATTAAGAAAAACAATATTGTTTTCCTATTCTCTTTTGAGACAACAAGAGAAAGGAACGTAAAAAATGCAAGGATAATACCACCAAAGGATGTAACAAACACTGCCCCAGCAAAACTATTAATTTGTGGAGAGAAAATTATTTTTCTGCTAAGGAGAAAAATGATGAACGAGGAAACAATATAGAGTACGGCAATTCCAGTGGTTAATCGTTTACTTGACTTTCGATATAAAAGAACTGAGGTTAGTGCGGTAAAGGTAAGTACAACAAAAGTGCTCAAAATATTCCTTCCAAATAGTGGGCGACTCAACTTTAAAATGACATTCCATTGTAAATCAGTGATAAACATACTTCCCGTGGTTGTAAGAGAGGAATAAAGTACATACAAATCACCATGCAGAAGTGATCTAAAAAAATCACCAAATGAGGTGGTCCGAGAATCAGCTGATAGGATATAAAACCAATAAAAAAGAAATAGATACGGTGTGAGTCGAATAACAAGTCCCCCTAGTCCTCTCAATGTAAATTCATACTTACCCCACAAAAAATGTATGAGTAGGACAAGTGCAATAACATAGTGAGTTCTCACAGGAGTAACTAACAAAGCGAGGAGGTATGATGCAACTGAAAAAAGATAATATAACTTCGTAGGCTTTTGTGTGTACACATAGGTCGCAGCTACGGCTAAAACAGTAAGGATAATTGATACACTCAAAATCCAAGAGCTTGCAAGCCAATAAAAACCTTCGGACGCTATGTAACCTGACGCAAAAAGAAACGCACTGATTTTTGCAGTCTTTTTTTCAAAGAAAAGAGTGAACAACAAATAGACTGCGAGGATTGCAGCAAAATAGGTAGCAAAAGCCAATATGTAATATGGGAAAACAGGACTGTAACCAACCAGTTTATAAATGAACCAATAGGGTGCCACTGATAATTTGTATGGGCCTTCTCCAAATAGACCTCGACCCAGATACCCGGCTGGTTCAGCTAAATGAGTGAATTTAAAAAATATCGCATTGTCATCTTTCCATATATACATAAGCATCATTTGCCCTGAGGAAATTAATGCAACAAGAAAAAGAAAAGCAGGGAAGGTGTGAAGATACTTTAAAATAGCTTTATAAATTCCCATGAGAGTTTGGATACAAAAGATCTTGATAATCAGAAAATGATACAAATTGTTGTGGGAATGGTTCCTTTGCTTTCGCCTTTGCCATTGAAACTGAAGACAACATTACAGACCCTGCAAGCGCGTTTGTAGCCTGATATGAAATCGTTAAATATTGGGCATTAGGTGGTACCTGAGTAAGAACCTCAATACTACCTTTTTTACCAACAAATCTATCTGATACAGAAGTGAGGATTTTTCCTTGTTCTTTATTGTAAAAATCAACACGTATAAAAACGTTTGGTGTCGCGTTTGCAAAATCTTTTTCAGACTCAAGTTGTGCACTCAACCGATACACAACTCCTGGTTCCACGGGCATTTCTGGAGAGACAAAGCGTGCAATGCCAAACTTTCCTGAACCTGGGCCTAGTGCTAATGTGTTGTTCTCTCGTAACAGCAAAAAAGTATTAGGAGCATCAGATTGGTTCATCTTCCTCCACTTCGTGTCGAGTGTTACTTGATCTGGGGAACTAAATGTATATGAGGTAAATTGTGGAACAGCTATTAAAAACAAGTTTGCTTCTGGAGCTTGCCATGGCTTATACCGACCAGTAACCGCATAATGCATCATTTCCTCAATTGAAAGGCCCCAATACGTCTCTCTCATTTGGTCATATGGCTTGTGCAACACATAAGACAAAGATTCCCTACCAGCTGAAGTCATCCATCCATAAAATGGATCGGCTGCCCAATCCATATTTATAAGAGCAAAATCTGCCTTCACCTTACGAAATTCCTGCAAAGAATAAAGATTTGCAGTACTTATTGAAATGCGTTTCGGTTCTAGTTCAGAAGGAAGAGGATCAAAAGGATGCCCTACAACCACAGCATTTTTAGGTAAAACGGAACGGACATCCTCAACAATTGTTTTATAGTTCCAAGGTTTTTGGTATTCACGAGTATGTATCAAAATGTTTGTGATAGGCATATAAACCAGAAGAGAAATGAGAGCCGCTGTCGCAAAACTTGCAAATAAAAGATTAAATCTTCGAAGGAATGTATATATTTCTACAACAAGCCAAGCCGCAAACAGTAAAAATAGCGGTGAAACCGTAATAAAATTTCTCACATAAAAACCTCCATTTGAGTAATACAACATGACGAAAAGGAATGGAATTACATGACATAAAAGAAAAAGAGCTTGTGAAGATCTTAGATACAGAGAAAAAAGAATACCTGCAAAAATTACACCAACAAGCACTAACCCAAAATCATTAAAAATCCAATAGTGGAGAGGAAATAGTGAAATTACACTCTTTCCCATTGCATACTTTAAAGACACTTCGTGAATTGAATAGGTTGCGAAATCAAAGTTAATAATTAGGTACGGGTTTAGGATAATAAAAACAAATACCGCTGATAAACCAGCAATTACTATCTTAAAGTCCTTAAAGATGGAGAAAAAAGAACGAGGTTTCTGTGGATTCCAATATCGAAGTATGTGAGAAAAGATAAAAGGTAAAATTGCAAAGACCTGATACTTTGTTGCTAAACTCAATCCCACAGCAACACCAGCTAATATATATGATCCCTTTGTTGGATATTTTTGAATACTCCAAGATGCAATCAGTGAAAATAACAAGAAAAATGCGTTATACGTGTCAGGTAACCCCAAGTGTGAATTTGTAACTGATCTAAAATGAAATGCGAGAAAAATAGCAGAAAGTATTGCAACCTTCCGATTAAACAAACGTAGTGCGAGTAAATACAGAGCAAAAATTGAAGCAGTACTGACAAATGCTGTAGTATATCTTCCCCAAAAAAGTGCATTAATCTCTCTGTTCCCCAAAATATCGTTTTGAAAAATACGATTCATATCCACTTCTTTGGGAATGTATGGCAAATAGCCATCAATCATTTGATTAATATTTGTAATGTAATACTTTGTCCAATATAGTGGCGTAAAAATAAAGCGGAAAGTAAGCCAATTCACTTCTGGAACAAGAGCTGGATAGTCGTATCGAAGCGGATCAAAATTACTGTTTCGAAGCATTGAAACGGCTGCTGAGTATGATATCCCCTCATCAGAATGAAACTGATTAAAGCCAGGGTTAACTCCAAGAAATCTGAAAAGTCCACCGAAAAAAAGCACTACAAGAATGATAATTCCAAATCTACTTTTACTTAATCTTGATACATTCATAGACAATATGTGAAAACGGCATATTTTTTCGATATCGCTTTATCTTTACATCAAAATTAAGTTCAGTAAATTGTTCCTTCCAATCCTGTGCCTCTCTAAAATAAATAGGCGAATAGAATCGTTTTTCAAAAAGCCAAGGTACTAAGAAATGATCAGTAAACCAAGTTACAAAATATTTGAATGAAAATACTGGTTCAACCTCAACCACAATCAATCGCCCGTTTTTAGGGATACCTAAAGAAACACGTCTTAAGAGTGTGGATTGTGCTGTATATGAACGAAGGTGATGCAATACATGGAAAAGCACTACAGTATCAGCTTTTGGAATCGTAACCTTTGTTATGTCACCATATGAGAAAGTGGCATTTGGTAAACCCTTATCTGCATTTTTAAAACGATTTTTATCAATCTCAATACCAATAACTTTTCTTTTTGGTTCTGAAACAGCAAGGAAGTTGCTGAAGAGCCCTTCACCGCAACCTAGTTCAACTATTGTGCCTTTTTTTGGAATAAGCTTTTCTACTTGTGAGTAGGGTGCATCCCAAAAACGTATATATGAGAAGAGACGAGTATAACTACCCTTCTGATAGAGACTAATGACTTTGTTTTTTGCGTTTTGCTTCACCAGTCGATTGTAGCAAATTTATTTATAGAATAAATGGCAATTGACTGATATAGTGTGGCTTATGAAGAAAGGACACTCAATTTCAATTGTAATTCCTGCATACAACGAAGAAGAAAACGTTCGACTTGTGCTTAGGGATTCAATCAAAAAACTTCCAAAGTATTTTAAAGACTGGGAAATAATCCTAGTTGATGATGGAAGTCATGACAAAACAGCCAAAATTGCAAAGCAAGTCGCTGAGAAATGCAAAGAAGTCACAGTTGTTCAGATGGATAAAAATGTTGGATTTAGTAGAGCAATGCTTGCTGGAATTAAAAAATCTACAAAGGAATTTGTTGCATACATGCCAGCTGATGGTCAATTTCTGGTAGATGATATGCGCCACTGTTTTGAGGTTCTTGATGAAGCTGACTTGATACTCGGGTATCGAGGAGGAAGAACCGATTATGCAACAAAACGAATATTCTTCTCATATGGATATCTGTTGCTTCTTCTTATGTTGTTTGATGTTAAATACATGGATGTTGGCTGGGTAAATATATGGAGAACAAATGCTGTTAAAAGAGTGAGACTTGAAGCGTTGGGTGGCATATTTATCCTGACTGAGATTCTTGTTAAATTCCGAAAGAAAGGTCTACGAATTGTAGAAGCACCAAGTTATTATCATCCAAGAATTTCTGGTGAAGTGAAAAACGCAAAGTGGAACGTAGTGTTTGCTACATTTTCCAACGCATTTAAACTGTGGTGGCAATTAAGATAATATAGCTTGACGCTTCACGTTGTTTGCATGATACTTTAGCATCATGTCACGTTACGAATTCGAACAAAAATCTCCATCAAACTCAAACGTCGAATTCTCTGAGCGCATTACGCCCCTTCAGGAACAAAAAGAAAAGGTACGAGACATTCCAGTAACAATTGTTATTCCCCCTTCTCCGTTTCTTGCAGATGAACGAGTATTTCCGTTTCTCGGTCCTTTGAAAGTTGCAGCTGAATTATCAAAAAACGGAAATCAAACAAATGTTTTAGATTTGTCAGGTTACTCAAATTATCTTGATATCGTCAGACAATATGCAGCTGAAAATCAGGATGCCGTTTATGGAATTACAGCCACGACACCACAAATTCCAACGGCAGCATCAATCACTCAAGCAATCAAAGATGTAAGTTCACAGTCAACAGTCATCCTTGGAGGGCCACACGCGACACTTACACACGCAGCTTTTACTGAAGATGCAAAAACAGGAAGAAAAGGACGTGGAACACACGCCTTTATGCAGCTCACAAATTTGTTTGATCGCATAGTGTCAGGTGATGGAGAAGAATCAATTTTTTATGCAATAGACCCAGATCAAACTCAACAAGTAATCGATAGCAGCACGACTAAGTCACCGCTCTTTTTACAGAAAGGGACACTCGAAAGCTTTGAGCATCCAGCAAGACATTTAATTGATCTTGATAGTTACCATTATTCAATTGACGGAAGAAGAGCATTCTCAGTTATTGGCCAACTTGGGTGTCCATTTGAATGTGGTTTTTGTGGAGGACGTGATTCACAAGTATTTCGAATAGCACGAACTCGAGACATCAACGATGTGATTCGAGAAATTGAATCAGTCGTTACTCCTTCACTTGATACTGACACCCCCTACGGTGGCGTTATGTTCTACGATGACGAATTGAATGTTTCTCCATCAAACCTTGAAAAACTCTGTACCGGGCTAATTGATATGCAAGACAGATTGGGGCATGAAATGAGATTTAGAGGTTTTGTCAAAGCTGAGCTCTTTACCCCTGAGCAAGCTCGTCTCATGTATCAAGCAGGATTTAAAATACTCTTGTCTGGAGTTGAATCTGGAAGCGACAGCATACTGTCTGTCATGAAAAAGCACACCTCACGAGCAATTAACAGTCGCTGTGTAGAAACCGCACATAATGCAGGTCTTAGTTTCAAAGCACTTATGTCAATCGGACATCCAGGTGAGAGTGAAACAACTATTGGAGAATCAATTGAGTGGGTTTCAAATAACCTGTCAGTTGGTGACGACGTTGACTGGACAATTATCACCCAATACCCTGGTTCACCATATTTTGATCACTCAGTATATGTACCTGAAAGAAATGCGTGGTTGTATGAAATGAAAAACAAAAAAAATGGCGAAGTTGCCCGGTTATGGAGTAGTGAAGTCGATTATTTGAAAGATGCAAATTACTACAAAGGTGTACCTGGAGAATACACGGCATATGTGTGGACAGACTATCTCAATGCACAAGAATTAGTACAATTAAGAGAAATTGCAGAAGGTTATACCAGAGAGAAATTACAGCTAAATCAAATTGGACATAATAGACTCCAACAATTTGAACACTCAATGGGGCAGTCCATTCCTTCAAAGATATTAAAACGAGGGTAATATTACTTTTTAACAGCCTTCAAATACACTGTTGCGATACCTTCTTTTGAATATGACTTATCGTCCTCTTTCTGAATCCAAGTACCATTAAGATCCTTATTGAAAACCCATTTGGCTATATAAAAAAGAATCATATATGTCAGAGAAACATAACCACCACGTACTTCAAAACTCTCTAATGTAAATCCTGACTGCTTTAGCATTTTTTGTAGCCTTTCCTTTGTATAGTGACGGTGTCCAAAATAGTAGGCAGGATCTAGTAATTTTGTAACCGGATGATCAAATGGGGTTGAAAGAAGAAGTGTTGCTTTTGGCTTTAATACACGATGAATTTCTTTTAAACATTCAATTTCAGTATCAACGGGGACATGTTCAATAACATCAAAGAAAACAGCAATGTCTCCTATGCCATTTTTTATCGGCATATGTGCGGCATCTCCTTCGAAAAATTGTGCGTATTTAGCATTCTTTTTTGAAAAAGCTACTGCTTCTGCATTTGGCTCCACTCCAATATATCCCTTAGGCTTATCCTTCTCTATTTCACGAGCTAACCAACCAAACGTAGATCCAACATCAATAATTTGTTTGTTTTTAATACTCTCCCCACGCAACAATTCTAAACATACACGTACTCGACCATTAATTGGTATAGTCTTTGGAAAAGATTTCATAGTGATACTGTATCAGGTTCTATCTAAATTTGCTTCTACCTTTTTAAAATGACGAAAGAGAGCTGGTATATCAAGTGGCCTCATGATTTTATTGGTTAACGAAATGTCAGAGACAGTACGTAATTTTTGGGTTGCACTCCGCTCTTTAGCTAACAGACCAGCATGAGTTATGTTCCACCAGATCGCTCCAAAAAGCATCCATGCCTTTTTAGGCTGTAACTTAACTAAGTAGTATGTTCCAAGCATACACAAAAATGCGAGATGAGGTAGAAATATCAAAAAGAGATTTATGAATGAAAGGTTTTTAAAAAGCGAAAATATACGGTTTTTTGTGGAATGTAACATCACAAAAACAGTGTCCATCTTTTCGCTGGTAAAGCCAACCTTATGCAAAATTGATACTTTTGGGTAATAGATGACTCGAAAGCCCGCAAGCCATACTCTCCAACAAAAGTCACTTTCTTCAAAGTATGATCCAAAATGATCATCAAATAAGCCGATATGCTTTACAAGTGATGATCTGGTAAGTAGACATGCACCCTTTGCACTGAATATTTCTGCTTCATGATCGAATTCATCACGATCAATCTCTCCAAACCCCCAATGAACCGTTAGCCCTAGTCTATTTAAAAATGCACCCGCGTTATCGAGGCGCTTTGGTTCATCCATAAATTTGATTTTTGGCTGTAGGGCACCGATTGTTGGGTCTTGTTCAAGCTTATCAACGAGAACTGTTAATAGATTTGATGGGACAACCGTATCGTTGTTTAAGAGCAATAAGTATTCACCTTTTGCTTTGGTTAGTGCTAAATTGTTTCCTCCTGCAAATCCAAGATTTTCTGAGCTTTGAATTAACGATACATTCTTAATTTTCAAATTCTTAATAAACTCAATTGAAGCATCCTCCGAACCGTTATCAACAATAATTATTTCAAAATTTGAATACTCAAGCTTTTGAAGACTTTTAATGCAAGGGACCAGTACGTCATACCCGTTGTAATTTACGATGATAATTGAAACAAGTGGCTTTTTCATATTGAGAATCTACCCCGAATGTACCCAACTCCCCCTCCCAATGTTTCAAAAAACAACAAAACGATCATACCAAGTGTTAACAATGGTTTAGAAAGTAATTTTTTCCATTGGCGGTAAAAAGCCGGCCGCAAAAGATAGACCGTTTGACTGCTAAAAGTAGGTAGATTGTTTTTTTGCAAATAAATATGTGCTGTTAAACCATAGTAATATTTTCGTTTCATAAGTTTTAGTGGAGTAGGAGAACCCTCGTTATGGAAAATATAACTACTAATTCTTTTTATTTGATATTTTTTCGAGATACGCTTGGGAAGATCCCAGTCTTCCGGGCCAGTTATATCAGGCTGGTATCCTTTAAATTCTTCAAAAACCTTTGTCGGGAAAAACCGTGCTGCTTCGAAATAAGCCTCACCTTCATTGATTTCACGCTCAAAGGCTTTTGCTTTTGCCCAGAAATTATTTCCAAAAGATTTCTCTGGAACAATTACACCACCAATTGAGTCTGAAGTAGAGATTTTCTTCACACAATCAGCAATGACTGTTTCACTTAAAGTCATATCCGAATCAAGGAAAAAGAGGTATTTCCCCTTAGCCTTACTTGCCCCAAAATTTCTTTGGACACTCCGCTCAGGCCCTTTTGTAAAAAAAGAGGCTTTGTACTTATTTGAAATCTCCTTCGTTACATCAGTTGAATTGTTATCAACAACAAGAGTCTCAAAATCAGTGTACGTCTGCTTTTTGAGGCTAGAAAGGAGAGGTTCTAGTGTTTTTGCAGAATTCTTAGTGGTAATAATTATTGTTACTTTTGGCATACCGTAAGTCTAGTGATATCATACACGAAAAGAGGATATTTGTATGAAAGATATATTAAGTTTTGTAATACCAGCTAAGAACGAGGAAGAATCTGTTGCCATTTTGGCTAAGAAGATTGAATCTGTCTGCCTTAAATTGAAACGAAAATACGAAATTATATTTGTCGACGACGGGTCGACAGACAAAACGCTCCAAAAACTCACTGATTTACGCAAGAAAAACAAACAGATTAAAGTAATCGCTCTCCGGGGAAATTGGGGAAAGTCTATGGCACTTGAAACTGGATTTATGCATACCAAGGGAGAAATTATTTTCACTCTTGATGCTGATCTTCAAGATGAACCTGATGAAATTCCACGTTTTCTTAAAAAAATCGCAGAAGGTTACGATTTAGTATCAGGATGGAAAAAGGTGCGACATGATCCAGTATCCAAAGTTATTCCATCTAGAATCCTAAACTTTATTATTCGAAAAGTAACTGGAGTTTCTGTTCACGATACAAACTGTGGATATAAGGCATATCGTCGTGAAGTCGTTGAATCACTTAACCTCTATGGTGAACAATATCGCTATATCCCGGTGCTGGCTGCAAAACAAAACTTCAAGGTTGGCGAAATTGTTGTTAAACATAATCCAAGAAAGTTTGGAAAATCTAAATTCGGAATTGAAAGAAATATAAAGGGATTCTTGGACCTCTTAACGGTGGTGTTTTTAACTGGATACATTCGCAGACCAGGTCACTTTTTTGGCGGTTTCGGGTTATTATCTTTTTCTGGTGGATTTGCAATTGGGCTCTACATTACCTATCTTCGTATCACGACTGGAGGAATACAATTTCACCAACCATTACTTATTTTAGGTATGCTGCTTATGATCATTGGAGTACAACTTATCGTTACGGGGCTTATGGGGGAAATGATAGCAAGCTACAACCAAAAGAGAGACAGTATTGAGAACATTATTAAAAACAAATACCTTTAAAGAGAAAACACCTTTAGCTTCGTTATCTTCTTCAAACAAGCTTCCACTGGGTTTAGATTAAAACGAACATATTGAGCTTTATCACCAACAAATGGTTCGATAAAGCGACCGGCCTTTGGCTGCTCACCCATTGCTGAGATTCTCCAATCTTCAGGAAGTGTTCCAGGTAATCGATCCCAGGTTTTCATATCGAGTGAGGTTTGTGTATACCCCCAGACAAGCTTCTTACAATTCTTTTCTGAAAAATCGATCTCAATTCTCCAAAGTGGAATAGGTTCTTTAAATGAAATAAGAATACCCGTATCGTCTGTGGTAAAGCTTGCGCCTCGAACTTCGTGTTCATCAATTGATTTACTCAGATGAGCCTTATCGTTTTTCCAAACCGTCACAACCGGTACTCCATCGACCTTTGATGTATAGACAGGGTTTACATACTTCGTGAGAAACAGATCGTAGTAGGAACGGGTGTCTGTTCCTTGATAATTAAGAGTGACAGCGTACTCCCCTTTCTGAAGATAACCACTTCGCTCTGCATTTATGAGGAAAATATCAGGGCGTAACCATAACCTCGGGAAATTAGGAATAAGTTCATATGCAAAAACAAGGGTGGCGTTTTCTTCTGCATTTGCATTGATCCAAGAAATTGCCTGACGATACGGATTTCCAAAGCTAAAACCCCAAAATGGAAGGTTTTGCTCTTTTGCACCAGACAATCCTCCAATGAGGCTATTGAAATACACATTTTCGTTTGGATGAATTTTAATAAGGGTACTAACTAACACGACAAAACCTATTAAAACAACAGCGACAGACGCTTGGGCCATATACATATACTTTCTAGAGAAACTCAGAAGCGCAGAAAATCCAATTCCTGACAGAATAGCCATTGCCGGAATATACTCCATCAACTGTCTCACTCCTCCATAGGTATTTGCGTGTGGCCAAACAACTCGAGCTATTGGAACAAGGAGCCAAAAGAGTATGAGATATTCAAAGTGATCCTCACTCTTTAACCCTTTAATAGCAGAATAGATAATTCCAATTACTGATAAAGCCAACACAATCGGTGGGGTAGTTGTAATAATCCAAATAAGAGGAAATAGATTAAATCCCAAAAGTGTTCTAAAACGGGCCAAATCACTACTCGTTGTTCCAATTTCTTTATAAAAAGAAATTACAGACTGCACTCTACCAATTGGGTCTGCCCACAAATATGGCCAGAATAAAATAAAGACTCCAACCATTAACACAGGTATTAACAGAAACCCAAACCAAACTTTTACACTTTTTACATATTTGAGAGCGAACTTAAACCGATCTTTACGAGCGAAAAGATACATAAAGAACCAGGGAACAATGACAAAAACGCTAAACAGAATATTAAATTTTGTACCAAGTGCAAGTCCGGCAAAAAGACCACTTAACAAAAACCATCGAAGCTTTTTAGTCTTTACTGCACTCCACACAGCGAACATAAAGAAAGACCAGAAAACGGCTTCAGGGATATCCTTTTCAGTATTGAAGTGTGACTCTGCCCAAAAGAGAGGATAGGTGGCAAGCGACAGAGCTGCGATAAGTCCTGCGCCTGTGCCATACCGGAGGGATGTCCAATAATAAACAAGACCAATCAAAGCTGCAGCCAATACTACTCCATATACATGGTAGGCATCGACATCGTTAATAAGGCGAAGCTTTGAGTACAGTAATCGGTTTGTAGCAGCTGACAAGATATCACTAAGCGGTGGATGTCCTCCTCCATCATGCTCTATAAAATATTCGTAATTTAAACTGTCATTCTGATAGTAACTCCTGCTTACAAATTTCCCTTCAGGTAAGTTCGTTTGGACAAATAATGAGTCTGGGTTTTGAAAAAACCAGTCACTTGATTTAAACCAATCTTGAAAGAGACCTTGCATATCATTGTAGTTGGTCTTTCCCGTGAGCATATATCTTAAATATGCTTGTCCTCGAGGCAAGTGGTTAATGGTGTCCCAGTTAATTCCGTAATGAGGTAGGGTTGCAAGCCCAGCTACAAAGAAAAGAACACCGAGGAAAAGTGAAAGCTTTAAACGCATGCGCTATTGTCTCACCTCACGAGGCGACAATCAACGAACTTTTAGAGTAGGAATGAGACGTGAAAGAACTTTACGAATAGACTGACCATCACCAGCATCAACGCACCGTTTTAAATTTGTAAGCGATTCTTCCAATTTCTCAATATCAAACCCCAAGCTTTCGGTTCTAAAGATTTTAGGGTCCTGGGTTAAAACAAGAGTTTCTTTCTTGTTTAAAAGCTTCTCTTTTAGTTTCTCACCAGGACGAATTCCTGTGGATGCTATTTCAATATCTTTTCCGGGAATATAGCCTGACAAACGAATCAGATTTTCTGCCAAATCTACAATTTTTACAGGTTCCCCCATATCCAAAACATATAATTCTCCCCCATTTCCCATTTGGCCTGCCTTTAAAATAAGTTGAGCGGCCTCAGGTATGGTCATAAAATATCGTGTCATTCTTTTGTCAGTAATGGTGAGTGGTCCACCTTTGGCAATTTGCTTCTTAAATGTCGGAATAACACTACCAAAACTATCAAGAACGTTACCAAAGCGTACTGCCATATATTTCGTCTTTCCATTTAAACTTTTCCCGATTCCTTCAGTAACAAGTTTTGTTGCTCCCATGACATTCACTGGACTTGCGGCCTTATCAGTAGAAATAAGAACAAACCGTTCGACCGCATACTTCTTGGCAGTTTGAGCTACATTCTGAGTGCCAAATATATTATTTTTAACAGCTTGAACTGGATGGTCTTCCATTAAAGGAACATGCTTGTATGCAGCAGCATGAAAAACATAATGAGGCTTATATTTTTTGAAAACATGATCCAGATTTTCAACATCCTGAATATTTGCGATGACGAAATCCAATGATAGTCGAGGAAACGTTTGTAAGAGTTCTTGTTGTATATCGAACAAACCATTTTCCCACCAATCAAGAAGTATTAACTGCTTTGGTTTATATGCGGCGACCTGTCTTGAGAGTTCAGAACCAATTGAACCTGCGGCACCAGTAATAAGTACAACTTTATCTGAGAAAAAATCAAACAATGTATTTACATCAGATTTAACAACTGGTCTACCGAGCAAATCTTCAACTCGTACTTCTCGGAGGGTTTTAACGTGTGCTTTGCCCTCAATAATTTCTTTTACTCTTGGTACTATTCTTGCTGCAACTCTCGCGTTACTACAAATTTTTACATATTCAGCAATTGCACTTCCTTCAGCCGAAGGGATAGCTATAATAACTTGATCAATTTTTTTCTCTTTAAGTATCTTCGGTAAATCATTTCTCTTCCCTAGAATTGGAAAACCTTTTATCTTTTCTCCGATCTCAATATTATCGTCAATAAAACCCACCGTTTTCAGCCCGAAATCACTGTTTTTTGTGATTTGAGACACAACATTGCGACCGGCAACACCAGCCCCTACAATAAGCACTTTTTTAAATTTTGTTTTTGACATAAGAATTAAAAAGAGAAACTACTTTATCCTGTGTAAAATCAATTGATAAATTATGTAATCCTTTGCGATACTTGCCTCTAAAGTTCTTAGTTTTCATCGCTTTAATCATCGATTTTGCTAACAGGCTTGGATCTTCTGATTTTGTAACAAGACCAACATCATACTTATTTACGATGTATCTACAGTCCCCGACATCTGTCACGATAACAGGTAAATTAGCACGGGATGATTCAATAACAACCAAAGGTAAGCTTTCGTTTCGCGATGGTACAACAAGGCAGTCAGCTTGCATCATTTGTTCAGAAACACCATGTGCATCAAGCCTCCCAAGTAATTCAACGTGATCACTCAGGTTATTATTTGTAATATATGACTCAAGCTCCTTTTGTAAGGTACCATCCCCACCAATCTTTATTTTCCAGTTTACGTTCTTTGGGAGTTTAGTAGCCGCTTCAAGCAAAACATCTGGTCCTTTAACTTTTTCAAGTCTACCTACAAAGAGAAAACTAAAATGTTTTTGTTTTCGTCTTGTTCCAGTAGGCATTTGCAAATCAGTTACAGCTGGAAGAAACTCACATGATTTATTTGTAATTTTCTCCACCTTTTTGATCAAGGAATAGCTATTTGCAAAACACAAGGTAGCAGAACGCAAAGATCGAACAATCATACCTTTGAGGATTGGGTATTTTATAAACTTATTCATGTCTGAACCCAATGTCCAAACAGCATAGGGAATCTTGGTCTTTTTACTGGCAACATATGCAAAGTCGCCCGAGGGGAGTGCCCATGCAGCAAGAATAAAATCTAGTTTATTCTCTTGTGCAAAGGAAACAGCGGCCTTTCTACCATTTCTGATTAAACTTAAAAAATGAATAAAAGATTGAGGACTCGTGATCTTAAAATCTCCAAGTTTGTTTTTTCCTCCACGCCAAGAAAAATATGTTACTGGAGTATTTTTATAGACCTCTTTATCACCAGTAAAATGTGGAGATAAAATAAATACTTTGTGTTCTTTTGAAAGTGCAACAGCAAAATCTTGCAAAAAAACACCAGCATCTTTTCTTTCTTTAGAAGTTGCCGGAAAATTGTGTGTAATTATTCCAATACGCATTTTTGTAGACCTTCCTCAAATGAAGTTCGTGGACTCCATCCTAATACCGATTTTGCCTTGTGATAATCTCCTATATATGTGGCAGTCTCAACCTCACCCGCTTTTCGATCAATTGAAGCAGGGATACCCAATAGAGCGCTAATTTTTTCAACAAGCTGGTTTAAAGATACTTCAGTAGAAGAACAGATATTGAAAGTTTCAAACTCTGACTTTGGTGTATGAAGAAGAGACTTCTTAACAGCACGTACGATATCGTTTACGAATACAAAATCTCTTCTCTGATGTCCGTCCCCACTAATGGTTACTGGTTTACTGTTTTTTATTTGATCAATAAATGTTGCAATCACAGATTGTGCATACGGAGGAACGTTAGGTCCATAAGCGTTTGCGATTCTCAAAGAAGTAACTGAAAGATTTGTATTTTTTGACATGGTTTGGAGCATTTCTTCTGCCCATTTTTTTGTTTTTCCATATGGACTTTTAGGTTGTGTTGCGGAGTCTTCAGTCAATAACTCATTAGATGGAGCATAGATTGCGAAAGATGATGCAAATATGAAGTGGATATCTCGACCACTTTGTATAGCAGCCTGGGCCAAACGCGTTGTATTTAAAACATTTGCTTCAACAAGCTCTGGAACGGTACCTCTTGTTAGACCTCCGAAATGGACTATTACATCTATTCTTTTACAAAGGGAAATAAGTTTTTCAGTATTATCAAACGAAACTTCTTTTCGATCCAAAACAAGAACCTCGTAGTCTTTTTTTAGAGCTTCATGAAGAGCAGATCCAATAAAACCACTGGAACCAGTTAAAAGTATCTTTTTCATAGAAATGCTCACCAATTATACTGCAAATTTAGTACAATACTATTGGCATGAAAAAATACCAAAACGAGTATGCATCAATCAGACCACAGATGTATGACAAGAAGTCTAGAGAGCTAAAAGGCGTTAGAATTGTAAAAACGCTTGAAGATTACTTTGGAAAAAGTAAGCTAAAAAACCTTACACTTCTTGATGTCGGTGCATCCACTGGAATTATTGATAGCGTATTAGCAAAACACTTCAAAAAAGTCATAGGAACTGATATTGATCAGGGAGGAATATCCTTTGCAAAAAAGAAGTTTAAGCAAAAGAACCTGGTATTCAAAAAGGAGGACGCAATGGCTCTCTCATTCAAAGACAATCAGTTCGACGTCGTTGTGTGTACTCATGTCTACGAGCATGTACCGAATGCACAAAAACTGTTTGATGAAATGCACAGAGTTTTGCGACCCGGTGGCGTTTGTTACCTTGCAGCGATAAATGCTCTTTGGCCAATAGAGCCTCATTACGACTTACCGTTTCTCTCCTATTTGCCAAAATCTATTGCAAACATATATATCAAAGTGAAAGGAAAAAACGAATATTACGAGACTCCGGTGACCTATTGGGGGCTGATGAAATTAACAAAGAGTTTTGTTCAAATCGACTATACTGCAAAGATTTTACAAAGGCCAAAGACATTTGGATACAACAATTCTGTTTTTGATTTTGTACCAAAAGTATTTTTTAATATGTTCTCTTCAATCGCAAAATATATCGCTCCAACTACATTTTGGATACTCGTAAAATGAAAAAAGGAATACTTTGCATATCACTTGATACTGAATTGATTTGGGGCAGAGTACATCTTCAGGAGATTGATAGTTTTAAACTCAGAGCACGGAAAGATTGGAAAACAATACCTCAATTACTTACACTTTTTGAAAAGTACGATGTTGCAACAACATGGGCAGTTACTGGTCACATGATGCTTAGTAGTTGTGATGGAAATCATCTTGATGTTGTCCGACCAAGATATAAAAACCAAGAGTTTGACTGGTTTAAATACGACCCTGGTACTGATGAAAAACAAAATCCTGACTGGTATGGAAAATCACTCTTTTTAAAAATCAAATCTACTCCAAAACAAGAAATTGCTTCTCATACATATTCACATTTTTTTTGGGGTCAGGAGGGTTGTACACATGAAAGTGCTGAAAGTGATTTAAGTGCATGGATTAAAGTAGCAAAATCCTACGGCATCAAAGCTACTTCATTTGTGTTTCCTAAAAATTCAGTAGGACACTTAAGTCTTCTGAAAAAGAATGGATTTACAACGTATAGAGGTCCTGATGTTAACTGGTTTTCAGCCGCTCCAAATATCTTTAAGCACATTCTTCAAATACTTGATTTCGTATTGCCTATTTCGCCTTCTTCAGTAAAAGTTAGCAAAAATGCTGGACTTATAAATATTCCAGGTTCGTATTATTTCCCATCAGCAAGAGGTATAAGAAAATACATTCCTAAAGGGTTTCGTGCATATAAAGCAAAAAGAGGAATAGACAATGCAATTAAAAAAGGTGAGATATTTCATTTATGGTCTCATCCGATCGATTTCGCTGATCAAACAAATAAACTCATGTACGACTTTGAAGAAATTCTTGCTTATGCAAATAAAAAGGTAGAAGAAGGTAAACTTGAGATCAAATCAATGAAAGAAATATCACTTTCTTACAAAAACTAAATTTTCTTCAATTAAAGAATGTGTTAGATGAAGTTTTTTGTGTAGATCACCATCTGAGTTATCAACCATCTCATCTACCAAAACAATAAGCTTATCAAGTTTGTTTTTAACCCCCGCCTTTAGCTCATCTCTTCCGGAGACATCTTTAAAATCAGACTTAGTTTGTGTAAGGAAATCGTTCGCAACGATTACTGTCTGTAGTGCTAAATCTTTCTTTTCAGCCTTCATCAAGGATTCTGCCTCCAATAGTCTTTTAGTTGCACGAAACACATGATATTCACCCTTTTCAGGTGCACCAAAAATTAGTAGCCCTCGAAGGTTTTCTTTCAATGTTTTAAGAAAATACATACTGTCCCCCATTGTCTTCCCCGCTGTAAGTGGCCAGAAAGTTTCAAAGGTGTTGAGAGTTGGTTTCGCAGAAGCAGAGGCAGTAACAAGCGGCTCTCCATCTTTATGTGCATAAACTGACTTTGGGACCAAAAGACAGATTGTAAGAAGAAGAAGAAATATATACTTCATATTCGCTACTATATAACCCAAAATATAAAACAACAAGTATGAAAGATTGTTACGACGATTGTGTTGTTTTCTGGCAGCTTTCAAGCTTATATTTCAACTGTATGTTTGTTGTCAAAACATATACAAACGCAATGGTTAATAGAAGAAACACAATAGAGACTCCAATAACAACTAAAGCAATAAAAGATCTGTGTGGCTTTGATTCTTGAGGAACAATTGATATCAAAGGTTGGAAAGTTACACCATCACTCATAGGTAAATTAAGTGTAACACGATAAATTTATAAAGATTCAATTAAGTCCAGACTTTTCTTTTGTGAGGACGGCCAGGTGAATTGTTGTGACCATTTTTGTGCTCCTTTTTGCAGTTTTTTATATAGTTTTTGGTCAGACAATACACGAGAAACATTAGACGCAATACTTTCAGGTGTTGAGTCTTTTGTTATAATTCCACTCTCGTTATTCTTCACTGAATCAACCAGACCGGCAGAAGGATAAGCAATAACAGGAGTCTCAACACTATTTGCTTCAATATTTACTAACCCCCATCCTTCATGTGCAGACGGGTTTATCATGAGGTGTGCTTTTGAAAGTAGCTCAAATTTTTTCTGTTCTGAAACAAATCCCCAAAAGGTAGTGTTTTTCGTTAAACCAAGCTGCTCTGTCATGCGCTTAACCTCAGATAAATATACTTCGCCAGCTTTACCGACAACCCAAAATTGATACGTTCCATTTTGTGTTAATAACGCAAATGCTTTCAGAGCATCTTCAATACCTTTATCCTTTGCGATCGCTCCTAAAAATATAATTGTCTGAATTTTCTCCTTTTGTGGTATATGCTTCGGAAGAGATAGTTTCACTCCATGAGGAACAATTGTAATTTGTCTGGCAGATATACCTATCGTTTCAAGATCTTTCAAAGCTGAGGCCGACCCAGTCATAAAAGGCACGTTTTTGTAAAACAAGTAATAGATTGGTTCAGTAACATATCCAATAATCCCAAAAATCCAGTTAAACGGTGATGGTAGATGATTCTTGAGCCAGACATTTCTTGCGACTTCTTGAACAACTGCAAGTTTTTTAGCACGAACATAGAGAGGAGTAAAAAATGGAATACCATGGAATTGATCAACGACTAGATCAAACTTCTCATGATTACCAGTGATATACCAAATACAAGCTTTTATATGAACACCAAGAATTTGTCTTCCTTGACGAACAATTGTTACGCCATCAAGTACTTCCGTTTCCTTTCCACCAAATGCAGATGCAAAAAGAGTTACCTTGTGACCAGCAGAAATCCAGCCTTTCATGTGCTCATGCATTACCTGTTCAGCACCACCAGACATCGGATGCTTTGGGTCTCGCCAACTAAGTACTAATATATTCATAAAAATATTAAGAAGTTATCCAATTCTTTCTGTTTGAGTCGTCATAATAATGAAGGATTCTCAATCGATAAAAGACTGCCAAGCTATCCCACAACATTTTAAATATGGTGCTCCACTTAATCGCACTCGTGCGACTATCAAAGGTAACTTCAATTGGAGCTTCATAGATCCGTTCAAATCCTAAATACTTAGCAACAGCCAACATTTCGATATCCATTGCATACCTTTTAACAAGAAGTCTTGGTAGTATTTTTTCAATCACACTTCTCTTGAAAAGTTTTATACCACTTTGGGTATCTGTAATTGGTAAACCAAATGCTAATTTTACAAACCAATGATAACCGGTACTTAACACCTTTCGTAAAAATGGATAATTAACTTTTGAAACTGGATGCCTTTTTGAACCCACAACGGCGTCAGCGTTATACCACTCCATATGAGCCAATAACATCATGACTCCTTTTGGACTAATATCCATACCAGCATCTAGAAATGAGATAAAATCACCGTTTGCGACCTTCATTCCCTGACGCACTGCATATCCTTTACCGTAGTTAACTGGGTAAGAAATGATCTTGAGACGATTATCTTTGATCTTTCGAGCTTCACGAGCAGTATTATCAAGTTCTCCGTCTACAACACAAATGATTTCAAAAGAGTAGAGCTCTGGTAATCCCTTTTCCAGTGTATCAATGATATTAATGAGATCGTCCTTAATAAATATTTCTTGTTTATAAGCTGGAACTACGATTGAGATCAATCGATTCTGTTCTTTTTTACTTATTTGTTTTTTTGTCATGGGTATTCAGCTGATTATACGACAAGATTATTACAAGTAATACAAACATACAAATAAGAATAGATAATGAAATCTGAATAACTTGAATGAGAGAACTATGAAAAATACTGAGCAGAACAATTTGCAGCAAGGCTGCAACAAATGGGATATACGCAATTTTTAGTTTCCCGATCGAAAGAAAGTAATTTACAAGAAGCTGACAAAAGCCATAAATTGCAATAAACAGCCCCATCCAAGGAAGAGCAGATTCAGCTCCAATATATTTGCTTCCATACAACATCGTGATTGTTAAGTTTGGCAAATAGTAATAGATACCCACAAATACTCCAGAAGCTATTCCCGTCAACAGCAAGGAGGCAATAAGGATATCCCGAGCTGGTTCTCCATTTGAATGCCTTCTTGCAACAATTGGGAACATAACTGAAGCGATTGGTGAACTTGCAAAGAAAATAATTTTACCGAGTGTTGAGAGCGCGGCATACACACCAGCGTCATATGCGCTAAAAAAGTGCTTTACGATAATTAGATCTATTGTAAACAGTGAGGTAAAAGCAAAAGCTTGCAATAAAACTGGACCAGAATAAGCAAAGAATTTGGTTAAGTGAAATGAGGAAGTAGCTTCACTAGACGGGGTAACTTTATTTTTCAAAAAGACGTTTGAAGCGATATATGCAAACCACACACCAAGTCCTACGGCAAAAATCGCACCGGATACATTAAACCCGAGATAAATGAGCAATAAACCTATGAGCAGTTTCCCGATACTTGATATCGCGTTTGCAGTTACGACACCAAAGAAGGATAAAACACCTTGTAAAATTGCTTGATTAACGGTTGTAATAATCGAGTAATAAAATACAGGGGCAACTAATATGACCGGTACGACCGATGGGAGGTTAAGGAAATTACTAACAAGTGGTGATGCAACAACAATAATAACGCTTCCCCAAAAAGCGATCTTTTTAACAAATCGGATCACTTCGTATGAAACATGATTCCTCTCGGCATCACTTTTTGCTGAAGAAATAAACTTAACAATTGTGACACTTGCTGACTGAGGAACAATAGAAATGATGTAGAGAAGAGAAAAAATACTTGCAAGCACACCATAATCAACAGGTCCTAATATTCTTCCCATCAAGAGGTGGTAAACGTAATTCACAACGTTAATACCCATACTTCCAACAATCATCAGGAAACTTCCCGTTAGGAGTGGGTTTTTAAGGAGTAAAGAAATTTTCCGTCTCATGATGCTTTTTTAAGATAACCAATATCCTCGAAAGAATAACATTAATGAAATGATCTGTAAGAGTCCAAATATAGCAAAGACAATATATGACGCCTTTTTCTTGTTTTCAAGAAGTGTAGAAAGGTACAAAAACGCAGGGAACAAGACAATCACATAACGAGGTAAAGAAGAGAAACTGCCAGCTAAAGTTGGAATCAAAAATCCAATGACTAAGTATATCCAGTAACTTTTTCTCAAAGTACGGAATGAGAATATACAAATCAAAAGGAAGAGGACAGCAACTGCAAATTCAAGCAGGGTTGTAAATGTTGTCGGCCAATAGTTGGTTAAGTTTGGAATAATCTTGAAAACATATCGGTAAAAAACCTGTGGTAAGAAAATGAGTGTTGAAGATCGCTGATCGCCAAACACAGATATTTTATGAAGAAAAACGAGAGCATCTCCTGTTTCTTTCTGCAGAAATGCCATATATCCAAATAGTCCTGTTGTTGAAAAAAGAACTAACAATAGTTCTTTAATGTTCTTTTTAACAACTTCAAAAACGTTCTTCATAGGCCAACTCGGAGCCAATATTTCAAATAAGATTGCTACCCCTAAACTAAAACCAATTACCTTTGTAGCAGAGGCAATCGAAGCAAGAATTACGGCAGGTAGAAATAGTCTGCGCCTTGAAAAATACAGGCACCAAACGGCAAGTGAGAGAAAAAGTGATTCGGTATAGACCATAAAAAAGAAAAACGATGCAGGTGAAAGTACTAACAAAAGAATAGTTAATTCAGTCACTTTTTCTGAGTAATCGATTTTAAGAAGCTGAACTAACCCAAGAAGAAAGATTGCAGTTGAGACAAAAGAAACGAGAATTCCAGACAGATTATATAAAAACAAGGAATGTCCAAGAACTGTAGAAATGATACGAATTAATAATGGATACACAGGAAAGAAAAAATGTTGAAGAGGGGCATATCCGTTTTGCGCAATGGAAACGTAATGCTCTCCATCAAAATTTGAAAATCCCCAAAAAAGAGGGAGCCTCATGTAGTTACTTAATCCTCCACCAAGATAGTCCTTCTGATTAGGTAGGATATTTGTTGCGATAAGCGCAAACAAAAGAATCCCAATAAACCACAAGAAAAATATACCAATATATCTGCTTTCAGTTACTAATGATTTTTTTATAGACTTCATATGTTTGTTCTGCCGTTTTCTCCCACGAGAATGTCTTAGCTAACTTGTAACCTGCGACAATATGCTCTTTTGTATCAATATGATTTGTAATACTTTCTATAGCTAAAACTAAAGATTGCACATTCTTAGGATCAAAATAGGTGCACGTATCTCCGTAAATCTCTGTTAATGCTTGTGTTTTTGCACAAACAACTGGGGTTTTTGATAACAGGGCATCCAGGACGGAAAGCCCGAATCCTTCATAGAAAGATGGTTGGCAATAACAAAAGGCCGCTTTAAAAAATACGGCTAAATCATCAGCTACATAGCCAAGTCGAATGACGTACGGACTTTTCCCATATCTATCTTGCAACTCGACTAGTGATCGATTCTCTATATGGTTACGATCAAAATTGTTTTGTACGGCAGCACTCCCAATAATTACAACAGGGATTTTTGTCATTTCTGCAGCTTTACACAAAGTAAGTATGTTTTTATTCCAATTCACGTCCCCTATATATAAAATGAATTTTTCAGGTAACCCATACTTCTCTTTCAGTTGAATAATTTCTTTTTGGGTGATATCTCTCTCTACAATGGTGGGGCCTTCGTATATAGAAGTAATTTTATTTGCATCTACCGGTAAATACCTGACAATATCTTTTTTAGAAGTTTCTGAGATCGTTATTACATGACTTACGGATTTCAAAGCCCTCTTCTGCCTAAACAATTGGATTGAGCCCTTTAATCCTGGGGGATACTGTAATGGATACAAAAGTGGAATTGTGTCATGAATCGTAACCACTGTCTTCACGTTTTTGTGTGTGGGTAGTGTGTTTTTGAAGAAATCGAAAAATGGATAATGAATAACGTCGTACTGTGAAAGATTGCTGTTTTTAGCATCAATTGCATCAAGCGTAAAACCCTTTCGTTTAGAAAGGTTTTGCAAACTTGTAACCAAGTTTTTGGTATATGCCCCAACTCCTCTTATTGAATTTGCGTCGTTAAGTGGGCCACAATCGATTGCAATTATCATTACCAATAGTATACAAGTTTTTTGCTATATCTGGTCAGGCACAAATAGGCCGCCCACTGAAGGGCGGCTTATCTCAATCGAAACAAATAAGTGAACTCGTTCGCTTCCACTCTGATATGCAGGCAGAGATGTGATCAATAACTTCCCCGCGAATCGCTTCCCAAGAAGTTCTGCATTCGATCACGGATGATACGAATCCATACTCCAAATCTGTTTTCTGCTCGGGAGTAACTCCAAATCCTTCTGCGATCGCGACAATCTCCTTTACTCTCTGTATGAAATGTGTCCGAGCATAAATCTGCATCTGCTGTGAAGCATCGTCGATGAGCATCAGAATGAGCGGCTGTCCATCTACAAATGGGCAATAATACACGGTTAGTTGTGACACGGTAACCTCCCTTTTTGAGTATTATATTATAAGATACAAAAGAAGCTAAGTCAATTGAAGTAATATTTGTAGTAGGCAAGTGGGTACTGCCAGGCTGAAAGAAGTGCCCATAAAAAACCTCTGATTCCATCTTTGTATCCCCTTCTTCGAAGGTATCGTAATGCAAATTGTGAAGGCAGAGAAAGAAATGTAGCGACGAATAACTGGGTTATATTTTTAGGTATTTGCATTACCTTTAAATCAGCTGCCCGCAAATCGGTATATCTGTTCATTCTCTTTAAATATTTAGTGAGAGTTGGCGAGTCATTATGTATAAGATCAGAAAAGAGCCAGGCAACCTCTCCATCAATAACCATCTGCTCGTGTACGCTTTTGGCTGGTAAATACGCCTTGTTTCTTTTAACAAGTCTTATTACTCCATCTGGATAAACACCAGCATGAATAAGTGGTTCACCAATAAATAAATTTCTTCGTGGTATGAAAAAGGCTACAACTTCGTTTGTCTTCTTACCTAATTTTCCATCACGAGCTTCAACAACGTGCTGATGCCTTTTAAATAAGTTCCATTGTCTCGAGCTTTCTGGTCTACGACGTTTAATCTCCTCATCTGACATAGAAAGCACTTCCTGTATTTCTTGTGCAAGTTCTTTTGAAACGATCTCATCTGCATCAAGTTGAAGTATCCAATCACAACCTGCTGCAGAAATTGCCTTCTGCTTTGTAGCATGAAAAATATCTTCGTGTTGTACTGAATGGACAATGGCACCAAATGACTTTGCTATTTTCTGAGTATCATCTGTCGAATATTCATCAAAAACAATTATTTCATTGGCAATATCTTTGACAGAAGATAGACACGCACCAATATTTGATTCTTCGTTTCTAGTTGCGAGGACTACAGACAATGTTTTCATATTAGTTTGCGACTACTCTAAAATAGAGGAAACCATTGCTGCCGTAAATGTTTTTAACAATATTGGCCTCATCTGGTATTTCTTCTTTTGTTCCAGCAATTAACGTGTTTGTTGCTTTAGGTCTATCTTCATCAAACTTAATTGAACGGAATTCGTATTTACCGAAAGACCGGACTGTTGAAAAACCAAACCCATCCTTATCAGTAAGTCTCCCCTCATTTTGGAATAGTTGTGGAGGGTACTTCAAATAAAACAAGAATAATACATATGGTTGGTCATATCGGTCTGTAACGAGAACATGAGCATAGTTGCTACTGTTTTCACTTACGTAGGTTACAAGCTCTTTAACGCCATATTGTGATGAATACGAGTATTCCTGAGACATATGTGAGTAATACATTAACAGATACCGAGATATACTGACGGCTAAAATAAGACTGAGCACTATTCGGGTAATCTTTAAAAACTGTTTTTTCTTAAACGGATAGTTCCACAAAAATGATAGTCCAAACCCAGAAAATATCGTCAGAGGGATTATCATGTTTTGTGCACGAAGAGCATGTGGTGCCTGAAATGTAAGTGCTGCAGCAACAGGGGCAATCAGAAGCCACAAGAATGGTGTCTTTCTACGAAGGTAGGTATTTGTTCGTGACAAAACAAACAGAGCAGTACCTAGAAACAAAATTTCAATAGTATAGAGCTCCCCTGTTTCAGGAACACGATTTCGTTGGATCTCATCGCCTGATAGGAATAGGAATTCTCCATGAAAATGTGCTGTCCAATTATCAAGAAATGCCAGACCATAGTTAACGGCCTTGTTATGAAGCAATTTAGGGAAGAGAGATTGATAATCGATATGTTCTCCTCTCTGCTCTTCAATTCGGGAGCGTGGTCCAGGGTCTGCAAAGAGACCAACACCAGCGGCTCGAGAAAGTGCTTCAGGCTTTGTCATATCAATGGCGAGCGGCACAGTAAGGACTACTCCTAAAACGATTGCAACGAGAAGACCTTTTATATTCTTTCTAAATTGTGGAATATGCGTAACAAAGGTCATAAAAACGAGCAAAGGAGCAACTATTCGGGCAGCGTGATAGGTATAGAGTGACAACACAAATAAGATTACGGAAAGATAAAGATACTTTTTTTGTTTAAAAGATCGAAGCAGAAAAACCAAACCAAAGGTGATAAATGTCGTAGCAATTGTTACTTCCCATGCACCTCGAGAAAAATGGATATGCCAAGGAGAAACTGCGAGGAGAAAAGCAGCAGCTAAGGAAATATTTCTATTTTTATTTGTTAATTCAGAAACCAGTAGATATATTCCGAGAACTCCGAGGACACCGAAAAAGGCTGGTAAAACGCGCACACTCCACTCATTCAATCCAAAAAACTGAACCATTGGCATAATTAGGTAAACTGTTAAGCCTGGTTTCCAATCGTTGAACGACTGAAAGTGAATTGGCCAGAAATGACCATGCTCATCTTTCCCCGTCTGAAGAAGCGAATATGCGTTATACCCAAGTGCAGCCTCATCCGCATTAAAGGTTGGGTATGAACCTAGATTGTAAAATCGCAAAACAAAAGCGACAGCAAGAATTGCAATCAGATAAGTATTTTTAACAAAAAGTCTTTTCATTATTTATTTATAGCGATAATACGGAATGCGATGTTTTTACCATCAAGATACGGAATCTCTTTTATTATATGGAACTCTTTACCTTCTTTTGAGTCAGTGACGGGAATATGCAGGGTATCACCAACAATAATGCTCCCCTTCTCACCACGAACACGAGACCAATCAATATCTATAAAAGATATTTTACCTACCTTTTCAATGTGTCCAACATCACCACTGGTGCTTTCTGCAAGCTTTGCTTGTTTTTGATATGTAGCAGGATCAACTTTGTTAAAAAACAAGAAGAATATATATGGCTGAGCGTAGCTTTGTTGGACATAAATATTGTCATAATCGTTTTCAAGTGGGCTTACCGTCTCAACTATCTGCTTATATCCATATTCCCACAGCTTTGAAGCATGTGAGGGTACATGGACAAAAAAGGCGTCAAGAAAATAGATGAAACCAACCAGATAGACCATGACAGTAGTGAGGATAACCACATTTTTCGATACTCCACGAAACGAATTCAAAAGAAATTGAATTCCCAAACCAAGTGTTATAACAACTGGAATAACCATGTTATATGAACGAACGGCATGAACCTGATCTCGTGACAGCACTGCAGGCAAGCAGGCAGTCAAAAGCCATAGAATCACAAAGATAACATTCTTGCTTCGAGAATTTTTAATTAACACAAATACACCAATCGGTAACAGCACCATATCTGCCAAATTAAGTACACCGTGGTTTGGGGCAGTATGTCGAGGGTTCTGCCAATCACCTTCAAAGAATAAAAATCTTCCTGAAAAATGATTAAACCATCGTCCTAATACCCCTCGAGCAAAATTTTGTGTTTCAGAATAATACAGATAGTACGGAAGTGTATTTTTAGAGATTCCTGATTCAGCTATAAAGTGAGCTATATAACTTTCAGAACGTGGATATGAAAACACACTAAAAACAGCTAGTCTTCCTGCCTTTCCGTTAAATAAACTCATGAGGATTGGCAATGAAACTAATAAGGCGATTAGTCCTGCTGAAAAATATCTTTTAACAGGAATTCTTCTCACCGTTTCAAAATGGGTAACAATAAGCAGTAATACAACAATACCAGTAGATAACTTTGCTCCCTGATAGGCTGAAAATGTTAACGCGAAAGCCAACACTGAGTAATACAAATTGCGAATGTTATCTGGAATCTTTAAAAAGAAATAGGTTCCAAGAAGCGTTAGTGTCAGTGATAAGTTAATTTCCCAAGCACCTCGTGAGAACATAATATGCCAAGGAGCGACTGATAGTAGGAAGCTTGTAATGTAGGGTAAATTCCGATGTTCTTTATCTGGAAAAAGCTTTTTAGTAATAAGATAAAGCAATATGACTGCAATAACCCCGCTTATAGCACTCGTCGCGCGAACCGAGAATTCGTTTAAGCCAAAGAGCGCAACAAAGGGAATTGTTGTATAGACATATAAACCAGGTTTGTAATCACCGAATGATTTGAAAATGATTGGCAATAGTTGACCATATTCATCTCGTCCCGTCTTTAAGATTGAATATGCATTGTAACCAAGAGATGCTTCATCTGGAGTTAAGTGTGGAGGGACGGTGCTTAATTGATAGAAACGCAAAACAAAGGACAAGACAAGAATTGCTAACAAAATAAGTGTTTGCTTAGTTATTTTCATATAGTTCAAATGCAGGCTTCATATCTAAAAAGTATATCGTTTTTATTTTGCTCCACTTACTTGGTGCATTTCCAGGTGTTGTGATTAATAAACAGCGTTGAGATGTACAGTCAGTTAACTGCTTACTTTCTGTTACAAATGTATCTCCTTGTTTGGGAATTTGCCAGTCATTTATAAAGACATATTTTTCAAAGCTATCTACCCACCACCAGTTTGACTGAGTAAATCTATTGAGTGTCTTACTTGTTTTGTACGTCATCGGATCGATCTTACCGTAGAACAGGAAAAATTCGTGTGGTTCTCCATATTTTTTGGTAACGATAATCTTGTCAAAACGAGAATAATTTTCTTGTGAAAAAATAACAGCTTGTTTGTATCCATACTGCCACGCCCAAGAGTAGTCTTTTGTATACGTCGTTGTATAGATAGTAAGGTATCTGGCTAATAAAAGCAGTGTTATTACGATCACAATTGAAATTAAACGAATCGCATGACGTTTACTTTTTAGGACAAGTTCACAAAAAGCAAATATACCGATTGCAGAAAACAGTTCTGGCAGAGGAAGAAGTGAGGTTGCTCGTAAGACTGCAAATCTCTCAACTGTAATACTTGCTGGAATCGGCGCTATTAACAGCCACCCTAAGAGAACGAGAGAAATAGTATCTTTTTTTGACGCACGTTTCACTATTGTGAAAAGACCAATGTAAAAAAACGGTAACCATACCACATACATAAGACCATGGTGAGGTACGCTAAACTGATATTGAGTTCCACCTTCAATAAAAAGATATGTTGGACTGAAGTATTCGATGTAATTTTTTGCAGTATGAGTCAATAAATAAACAGGTCGGTTATATATGATCTTTGAGACAAGAGGAGACCAGCTTGACTCATTTCTTTGACTTTCTATTTGAGCAACAACCCCTGGATTCAAGAGGAACACTTCATTTGCTCTAGCACGAGATGAAGACTGAAGAAGAATTACACCCAGGGCGGCCGCAAACAGAATCGTAAGTATCACGGTAGACTTTGTAATAACAGACCTTCGGTAAACAAGTAAAAGAAGAAGCATAACCAATGGCGTCACAATACGAGTTGTGTGATACGCAAAAAGACTCATACCAAACAACACTGTGGCCAAGGTAAGCAGTTTTGGATACTTATCTCGATTGAAAAAGCAGGCAAAGGCACTTACTAATAAAAAGATAGAAATATTACTTTGTAATACAAATCTGCTGGTAAAGAATGTCCAGGGATCAACCGCGATAAGAAACGAGGATAAAAGAGCAATATCTTTTCTTTTTGTTACGCCTTTGGCTAAAAAGTAAGTAGCAATCACCGTTCCTACCCCCAATAACACATGTGGAAATCTGATGGCAAACTCTGTTAACCCAAATAGTGCAACAAAGGGTACCGTCAGATATAAATTAGCGGTCAGTGGATAGTCACCGTACGCTCTAAAATTGCCGATTGGTAAAGCTCCCCATTCGTCAGTTCCAGTCTTAAGTATTGAATAGGCATTATAACCATGGGATATTTCATCCCAATTTAAGGATGGTGGAAAGGAAGAAAGATTAAAAAAACGGAGTATAAAAGCAAAGATAACAATACTTATTAGGAGAATGTTCTTCTTTATGAATTTCATGATATCTGCTTTTCTTTAAATGAATAATATTTAAATACACATAAAAGTACCATGAGAGAAAATACAGAGATCCCATTTCCCCATTCTCGAACAGGAGTGTTTGTAAAACGAATCTGATAATTACCTACTGAATTTGCAGTAAAGGAAATAAGTCCGTCTTTCGTTGCCTGTGTTTCGACGACATCATTATCTTGAAAAACTGACCATCCTGGAAAATACGCAATTGGCAGCTCAATATACTGAGGAGCACTTGTTACTGGGATGATTGAACCACTAACAAGTTGATTATTCATAGTGAAGCGTCCTGAAGCAGTAGTTGGAATTGGACCGTAAGTAGGCCAATAATCACCTATTGATGCACGAGATTGTTCCACCCACAGCTCTCCACTTTGAAGCTCACGGTCAGTTTGATTAAACCAAAGGTCTTCTTTAAAGTACGGTGTGTTTAGTAACAATGTAATAGTCACAAGAATAACAGTCACGACCGTAACAAATTTTTTGTTAAGGACGGAGATAACATATCCTGAAGACAACGACAAACAAAACAGAGATACACCAAGGAAACGCCATGGAAACTGAATATATTTCATAACTGGAGAAAACGCTTCCCAGATAAATGCGGTTTTGTTGTGAGTTAGGAGAAGAAAAAGAACTGTGAGGAAAGAAAGAATAAGTGCTGTAGCAGATTGTTGCTTTTGTTTGCTTTTAAAAAAAGTATAGATAGAAACGGCAATGGTTATAAAAAGGAAAAATCCTTGCGCTTGTCCAAAAGACAAACTTAAGCCATCTCCATCACCCCACGTTGATCCCCCATACCCCCAAAAACGAGATATAAATATTTGATTCAAGGTAATGAAATGTGCTCGGAAATCAAAATACCCTACCGTAGTTGTTGCTAATCGAACGTACTGAGACTCAAGTACTGTTGGCAAAAGATAAAAGGCACTTAAACCAAGAGAGAGGCAGATTGAAAGAAAAACAGGAACCAGCGTTTTAACACTTTTACTTAAAAATGCTCTAAACATACACCAAACCAATAAAACTGGTCCAAACATCAGAACTGACAAATTATGTGTAAGGATAAGAAGTGACAGTGAAATAGTGAAGGCCGCCAACCATCGAACTCTCTTCGTCTTACTATATCTTTCAAAGAAATAAATGATTAGTGGGAAGAATATAAATGCAAAAGACTCAGGAAGAGCACCACGAACCCATACGTTCACTGCCCGATATGGTGCATATAAATACAAGACACTTGAAACAAGTGCTGAATAGTTATTTTTCCAGACTTCACGAGAGAGGAAAAACATCGCAATTGCAGACCCAACTAAGGAAAGGGCAAACACAATTTTAAGAGAGGTAACACTTGAAGATATAACATTTGTTAGTAAAGCACCGAGCAAAAACGGTACGTGTGAATAAAAATTAAATACTGGTTCACCATAACCAAGACCTGAGTCCTGTGCCCACCTACAAGGAAATTCACCAATTTGGAAACAACGAGAGTATTCAACAACACGAAAGTACGGGAAGTCTTGCATAGAATATATACCAGGTTGAAGCATACGAACGAATGTTGGTATTGATAGCACAATGACAAGAAGTATCCACTTTGCAAAGCCGTTTTTGGTTAATAGGTGTTTCATGGTCTTTCGGCTACAACCCACAAAGTACTTGCGGCAGGAGACATAATAGTCTTTACTATTCGTGCGTTTTCAGGCATCTCTTCTGGTTTACCAATTACAAAGGTATCTTTGTAATTAAAGTCTCTAATTTTGTCGATTGAATTGATTTTATATCTTCCTACGAAATAGCCTTCCTGCTGGTCAACCCAAGAAAGTCCTTTTGACTCAAAATCCCAATTTTTGGTTGCCTGCTGAAAGAGCGAAGGATCGATTGGGTCATAGAATGCCGCATAGATGTGTGCCTCTGAGAGAGAACGACTTAATATAATTCTTTTTGTCGGATACTCCTGAAGAAATGAATACAATTCGTTCATTCCATACATCATTCCATAATTAGCAACTGTTTTTTGCTCATAATAGAAACGGCTAAAAGTAATTACACCAATAAGCATGGCAAACCCAACAATCGGTAAAAAGATTTTTTCATATGATTTTTTACTGGTAAGAATTAAATAACATCCGTAGGCTGCAAGTATTTGAACTGCAGGCATTAAAATTGCAGCACGGTTAGCCGCGTGTCCTGGACCAATTGAAATTGCAGCAGGGAGAGCCCCAACGATGATCCATACAGCTAATAAACTAATAGACTTCTCTTTGTTTTTTATGAGTAAAAGACCAAACAAACCTACAAATTCAATGATAGACAAAACACCCATACCAGGTACCATTCCATACGTGACCTCATGTGGTCCTTCAAACAAAAGAAATTGTGGAGAAAAGTACGTTACATACTGAGAAACAACTTTAACGATCTTGAAACTTGGTTCGTTGTAGATAGCTCGGGCAACGATACTCGGAAGACCAGAGTTCACAACATGGGCTCTCACAACTCCTGACCCAAGATTCTGAGAAAAAACAGTAGAAGTAGCAGCTCTACCTGCAGATCCGCTTACAACACTAAACGCCGCGGTTATGAAAAACAAAAGAAAGATAGCACTCGCCAATGAATATTTTTTTGTACGTGGAAAGTCTGCACGGTATAACCACAACAGAGACATAACAACAAGTGGAGTTACGAGTCGGGCTGAGTGATAGGTAAACAAGTTTAAACCAAAAAATAACATTGCGACTGACAGTAAAGATTGTCTGGCACGAGCAGCAAGGAAAAAGTATATGCCTGCAGTTAAAAAGAACGTGGTTAAATTAGCCTCAAATGCACCACGAGATAGTGCAATATGCCATGGAGACACAGCCATAAAAAGTGTTGCGAGAATAGCTATTCGATTATCTCGCTTTCCAAACAATTCTCGCGTTACAAAATAGGTGGCAATAACTGCTGCAACTCCGAGAAGTGCATTCGGGACACGTACCGCAAATTCATTTAGACCAAAAATGAAAACACTAGGAATAGTAAGGTAGGTATAAACTGGAAGCTTGAAATCTCCAAATGATTTAAAGGTAAGTGGAAGTGACATTCCCCATTGGTCACGACCAGTTTTAATTATTGAATAGGCGTCATACCCGAATGAAGCCTCGTCTGGCGTAAATCCTGCGGGTGAACCACCAAGATTAATAACTCGTAGCATAAAAGCTATGACAAATATGCTTAAGACAATCCACTTGTTCATGAAGATAGTATAGCGTCTTTTAGGTGAAAAAGTTACTTACAACAATTGATCAACGACTATTTTTTACTTGGCTTCATTGTAAGAAAACCAATGAATAAAACAACAAAGACTAGAATTGAAATAACTGACAGATTAAGTGCAAAATTCGAATTTAAGTACAAAGCTTTTAGCGTATCTATTCCTGGTGCCCAAAAGAGATGATATAAATTTGCAAGGTTAATTAAACTAAAAACTGCAAGAGGTAGTCGAGCCCATTTTCGTTGAACTGAATATATCGTTAGGTATGGGAACATCGGATAGAGGTAACGCTCATGAATACGAGTCATAAACAGGAACGAAATAATGGCAAGAATAGATATAGCAAACACAATCTGAAAAACATCTAAATGCTTCTTTATTTTTGAAAGAATAATCACATATCCACTCACAAGTGCTGCAAAACCCCAATTCCTGGCTGAGAGTCCAAAATACGTAATAGAATCAAGTGTTTTACCTGGATCAACAATCCACCAGAAATTGAACGCATTAGCGGTCAAGCTACCGATCTCACCAGGGAAAAAGCGCTGAGTATACAAATTATAAAGCCACACAGGCAAATCAAGGGAAGGATGAAATGGGTAAGAAACAAGAATTGTGATAAGTCCCATGAGAGCTACCGCCAAAAAGAGTTGCCTGATCTTGTATTTCTGATAGAAAACAACAATGAACCAAAGTGGAATAAAGAGCGCGAGTGATCCTTTGAAAAGAATACTTATTACTATAAATGCGGAACTCTTTGTAATGTTTTTCTTAAAAAGAAAATAGAAAGATAATAAACCAAACAAATTAACGATTGAATCAGTTCCACCCCAAATAGATGAGTTGTACCAAACAACAGGGTTAACAATCCACAAGAAAGCAGCTAGAAGTCCCTTTCTCTTGTCCTCAAAAAAACGATATAAAATGAATGCAATCCCAAGGTCAGCCAATATGCTTGGTATCTTCGCCATAAGCAATTCACCATTCGTACTCCACCACCAAACAAGAGATGAAGGAAATACTCCGACATGTCCGTTTAAGTACGTAATGAGTGAAGTAATACTTGTGATAACCAGCGCCACAATGCCAAAGAGATATAAATACAACGGTGGTTGGTTAGGTGCAGAAAAAGTCCAGGAGAGCCCTTCATAGAAGTTAATTGGCCCACGCATTAAAAGCTCTTCTCCCCAGGAAATATTGTTATTTATGTCCCCATGTCTTGCAATTGCAAAAAGAAAGACACGAAACACGAATCCAATCAAAAAGAGAACTACTAAACTAGTTTTTATAGATAGAACATTTTTCACTCGCATAATTACTTATTCTACATTTTTTTGTAGGATTTGTTTTATATCCAACAAATACACTGGTATTTAAGTGATCAGTAAATTCAAATACTTTCGTAAGGCTATGCTCTTCAGCTTGCTTGGTTGAAATCGTAAGAGGATCACCTACAAGCACTTGTTCCTCGTAAATATCTGTTTCCCAAACAATTCCTCGAGTATCAATATTTCCAAAGGTAAAGTGCCCATCAAACGGCGTGTTTTTGTAATAGTTTTCGAGTACAAATGGATCAATTGTCTTTTGAAAATCTCGTGGCTCGGTTTTCATATAGAAAGCTAACTGACTGTATACAGGTTTGATTCGTGTTTGATCGATTACAAAATGATCCTGTGGATGATTCACGATATATATTGCTAATTGTTCATGTCCATATCCCCAATATTGTGCTCGAGTATAGGGTAATAAAATAAAGTAACTTCTCCAAAGGAAAAGTAAGGAAATGGTAAAAAGGGACAAACAAACAAATACAAGTGTTTTCTGCCTTTTGTGAAACAAAACTAAAACTCGGTCAATTCCCAATGAAATAATGAGAAACAATGGTAATAAATGAGGAAGAGCTCGATGTGTAGAAAATGGATCAAGGGTGAGTGCTGCAGGGATTGGAGTAATCAATGCAAGAAGGATTATAAAACGTGCCCAAATCGTATCTCTGTTTTTGAACAATACATACACTCCAATACAGAAAGGTACAATCATCCAACTATAAAAAACTGAAAGATATGGAATCGAACGCTGGAGATCTGGATCAGGAAGGAAGAACAATGACTGTGGAGAAAAATATGTAACATACTGAGACAGAAATTCACGTATAAACGCCAACGTAAAGCTGAGAGGATAAGGCAAAAAATGAGAAATCTTCTCTGCTGAGGAAAGGACGATTCCGCTACCTACAAGATTTTGCTTCGGAAAGAAGGCTGGAGTTGTTAGGAGCCAGAGGTTGGGGATTTGTGTAACCAAACCAATACCAATCGTAATAAGCAAATCCTTCATATGCCCTTTCTGTATTACCGTTTTCTTAAAAAAAAGGATAAAGAAAACAATAAACATTGGGACAATAAAGCGTTCAGCGTATGCTGCATATGTAGATAATGACAAAAACAACATCGCATACTTTAGAAAACGAGGATGAGTTAAGCCTCGGAATGAAAAATACGTTCCAATTGAGAAGAGAAGGAACCCAAGGCTTACTTCATAGCCAACACGACTGTGGAGGATAATCCACGGAGTAAACAGGAATAAAAGAGAAGAAATAAAAGCCGTATGTTTTTGTCCTGCAATTTGCTTTTCTTTCAAAAGAAAGAAGATAGGAAAAACTGACAGCATACCTGCTAAGGCCGAAGGGAACCTCACAGCAAAGGTTGTTAACCCAAAGACTACCTCAGACACAACGGTTAGATAAATAAAGAGAGGCGGATTGTATGATCCATAAAACCGAAACACCAGTGGAAAGACTTTTCCGTACTCGTCTCTTCCTGTTTTTAAAATTGAATATGCACTGTAGGCAGGTAATGTTTCGTCAATATATACGCCAGAAGGAATAGAAGATAACTTGATAAAGAAGATGATACTTCCTAAAACAAGAAGAAAGGCCAATTGAATTAGTAGAGTTTTAGTAAATCGTGTACGCATATGTTTGTATTGAAACAAAGACAAAAATCATCATAAATAAAAAGAATGCTTTCTTGTGATTCTTAAAAGTAAATTCCAAACCATGGTAGATACTTACAGCTAAGAACGGAAACATTGCAAACGGACCTAATTCTCCTCTACTTCCATAAAAAGTAAGTAAAAGAAAAGGTAATGAAAATAGTAAGCCTAATTGAAGATATGTTTTGTCACGCAGTCTACTCAAAAGACCAATGACAAAAAACGGAAGGAGAACATATTGAAACTTTTCAAATTCTCGAAAACCGGACCGCTCTCGTGGGTGGTTAGAAAAGAAATAGAGAGATGGACTTAAAACAATACTGCCTCGCTTTGTCAGTGCATACACTTCTTGTGTAATAGTTTTTTGTTCAAACCAATACGCAATTGGGACCCGAAGTGGTGGATATGCAGCCAAATTATTTTTTATTTCAATATCATTACTTGGGCTCTTCTCGATAAGTGGTTCCTTTTCAAGGTGAATTAGTTGGACAACACACAAAAAGATAATTGAAAAGAATAGTAGTCCCCGTTTCTTCTCATGAAAAATTGAAATATATACCACAAGAAAAACGAGTGCGAATACTGTAATGTTTGGAATTAAAACAAGAGACCAGGGGACTAAAAATATCAATACAAAATGAATGAGTTTCATCGAGAGATACCGGTGAATAAGTAAAAAGCAGGTTCTCCTGAAGGATATGCAAAAGACTTAATAAGTTTAATATCTTTAGGTGTACGTTCTGGCTCAGCAATAAGGTTAACGTTCACCTCTTTTGCCGAAGCTAAATACAAGGTTTTACTATCCAGTATCTTTCCCCAATCGTAGAGTCCCTTTTTACCTTCAAAGCTACCAAATGAAAACTTACCCATATAACTTACTTCTCCAAAACCAGATAACTGATGCTTCTTCATTGGATATCCTTGATGCCACAATACTGGATCGTATTCATACCAACCTGCGAAAAATATCCAAGGTGGTTCATCCGCGCTTGTGATAACAACATTGTCATACTGAGATTGAATTTGTTTTACTTCAGTAATAGCCGGTCCCCATCCATAGTGCCACCAACGTTCTGACTGTGAAGGATTATGGACCCAATATAAATGTTGGTACGAAACAAAAGATAACGCGAAAACAATGACGTATAAAACCACCAGAGGACGCTTAAATATCGATTTAACGTTATTAAGAAGATACATAAATCCATATGCAACAAGAAATACGAGTGGCGGTAAAATAAGTATTAATCGAGTTGCATGGTTTCCCCCATCGCGTGTGAGACTTGATGGAAATACACCAAGAATAATCCACAGAGCAATGAAGATTTTGCTTTTTCGCTGCTCGGATTTTGCAATAAAGAAGGCTAAACCTGCAAGTAAACCTATTATCTCAAATTTGTAAAACTCACCCATACCCTCGATTGAATGACGAGGATTTGGATCGCCAGTCAAAAATAGAAATTCTGTCGAAAACGGCATGAAAGAGTGTTGCAGAAGTGATTCACCCCAATAGGTGAACTTATTATGAAACATTTTATCAATTGGAGTAGGGTTTAATCCTGTTCCAGTCTCACCACGATTATGTGCATCATTTCCACGAGCCGTCCCAATTTCAGGCTCAACGGTTGGATCAGAGAAGATACTTATGTAATTAAATCTCTGGGTTCCTCCTCCAAACAACGTACTCCACGTAATTGGAGTTAAGACTAGACCTGCAGCAAGTAATCCGATGAGGAGTGTCTTTTTGGGAAGAGCGAAAATTTCCTTTAGATAAACCAAACCTAAAACAACAAAAAAGAAAGGAGTAAACATTTTTGCTGTGCTATACACCCATGGCATTAATCCAAAGGATATGCCTGAAAGCCACAAAAGAGAGCCTTTGGTTCGTAATGATCTGATAAACAAATAGATTCCAGAGATCAGGAAGAACAAAAGTTGGGTCACTTCAAAAGCGGCTCTACTGTACTGAATATGCCACGGGGAAACAGCAAGTAAAAAGGCAGCAAATAAACCAAGCTTTCTTTTGCGAGATTCATTTTCTCCTCCGATGAGTTCAGATACTAACAAATAAAACATTGGGATAGTTGCTATTCCAAACAAAGCAGCTGGCAGACGTACACCAAGAGGGCTTATGCCAAATATCGCAACAGTTGGAACGGCTGAATACAAATATAGAGGCGTTCGCCACTCAGCAAGACTTTGCAAATGAAGAGGCATATAGTTTCCTGAATAATCACGACCTGTCTTTAGAATTGAGTAGGCATGATATCCGACATCAAGTTCATCTCCGAAGAGTGATACTGGTACTTGGGATAAATGAAACAAACGCAAAATTGAAGCAATAACAACAATGGCAAATAATATGCCTTTTGTACTAAGTAGTGAGTGTGCAGTTTTAGTTGGTGCCATATTTTTGTCCAAACCACAAAACGAATGTGTATAAATAGTATCTCACAATTCCAAAATATTTTTTACTTGACTCTATGAGCAACGTATTCACACCACCCTTGCCACTGGCTCCATGAACATGAATCAAGTGAACATCTGGAAGATAATATACTTTAAGTCCCATGCTACTAACTCTTCTACAATAATCTAAGTCTTCAAAATACATAAAGAACTTCTCATCCAACTCTCCTACTCGCTTACGAGCAACAGGCGTAATAAGGAAGGCTGCACCAACAACTGATTCAACAACAAATGAAGCTGTTCCCTCTAGAGAATATTTATTGAGAATACCTTTTCTCTTAAAGATATATTGTGCGATCGCACGAGAAATTGTTGGCAGTTTATAAATTGATGGTTGGACAGTCTTGTCAGGGTTAAGCAATTGAGGGGCAACGATTCCAGCATCTTTTGTTTGCTTTGCAAAATTGACAAGCTGGGTCAGACTAGAATCAATGATTTCTGTATCAGAATTCAGGAGTAACGCATATTCACCATAGGAAAGTTCCAATCCCATGTTGTTTGCTTTTGAAAAACCTTCATTATTTTCATTTTCAAGTAACAGCAGGTTTTTTATTCCAAGCTTTTTAATCTCTGAAACAGAGTTATCAGTTGAAGCATTATCAATAACGATTATTTCAAAAGGGAATGAAGGCTTGTGCTTAATAATAGATTTTATACAAGCAACCGTTAATTTTTGGGTGTTATAACTAACAATAATAATTGAGAGAGTAACTCGTTTCATATACTAAATTTTGCAAAAACAGCTTCATCTGAAATAGTACATTCTTTTTTCTCTCGAGCTCTTCTTGAAAGAACGAGTTTTCGATGCTTGAGTGCATCGATCACAACTCGGATATACCCAGGGTGAGCGACAATTCGATGAATAAGCCACTGAATATGACTTGCAAACATTTTCTCACTGGTAATATTTTTCCAGATAACTAGTAATTGGTTTCGCTCCTTTACTCGATTCATAAATGCAACTTGAAAGCTATTTTTATTAATCGTGCTTTCATGTTTATGGATAACATGAGATTTTGGCTCCCAAAGTATTTTGTAGCCCCGCTTCCAAGCTCTGTAGCCTAAATCCACGTCTTCCCAATAAAAAGGCGATAACAGTTCCTCATCAAAACCCTTTAGTTCCATCCACTGGCTTCTTCGAAAAATAGCACTTCCCCCACTCGCCCAAAATGAGATTGTTTCATTCTTTGCCTCTTTTCCCCCTTTGTGTTCAATAAAACCATTCTTAAAAAACCCAACTGCTGGACCAGCGTTTTCCTCATGAAACACCACAGAGAAAACATTCTTGTCAGTAAAATGTGTGAGTGTGGGTTCTAGGAAATTTTTACTCGGAATAACATCTGTATTTAGTAAACAAACGTAGGCTCCTTTCGCCATACGCACTCCATTGTTTACAGCTGACGCAAAACCTCGATTTTTCGTGTGCTTAATGAGGCGAATTGAAGTTGCATATTCTTTTTTAAGGAAGGCGACTGAATCGTCAGTTGAACCATCATCAACAATGATGATTTCTAGAATTCGATTCTTTTTGTTTTTCTTTGCAAGAAGGATACCCGGCAAATTTTTTTCAAGAAGTGCTCTCCCGTTCCAATTCGGAATCACGATTGATGCAAATGAATCTTTGCTCATACTTTTCTCACTTTGACTACATTCAGCATGCCAAGGATAAAGGTATCATCAACTTCAACAGAAAGTCCTGCCTTTTTAGCTAACTTACCAAGCGAGTGATCTTTATATGATTGGATATGACAGTCGTCCCAAATACGACCTCTCCAAAATTTTGTCCATAAAAACCAGACTCCTTGAAATAACTTGTTGTCTGAAGGTACTAAAAATATTGCATAGCCTTGAGGAGCGAGTACCCGTTTCACCTCTTTTAAAACCTTCAATGGTTCTGGAACATGCTCCAAGACCTCAAGAGCGTATACAGCACCAAACGAGTTATCTGGATAGGTTAATTCATGAGCATTACCAACTTTAAATGTGAGGTTTTTCTTTTTACTCCAATGTTTTTTTGCCCAATCAACCGATGACTTTAAAACATCAATTCCAATAACTTTTTTTGCCTTTGTTTTCTTCGCAATTTCATTGGTAAAAACCCCGTCAGCACAACCAATATCTAAAATTTTTCCGTTTACTCGTTCTGACAAAGCGATTACTGTTGAGAAGCGGCGATTATGCCAATATCTTTGACCAAGGTTTACTTTCATCGACTGAAAATACCAATCTGGGGGAACATTTTCATGAAGTTGTGCAGCTGATTTTGTTGATGTGTTCATTTTGTAATTGGTTCTCGATATTGAATTCTGATTTCTCCAAATGTCTTTTCTTCAACAAGTCGAGTAATAGAATCCTCTTGGGAAATAATATCAGGTAAATACTGGAATGGAATACCCGCCATAGGTTCAAGGATCAAGAAATGATGTTTCATCGGCTTATTTGTAGCTTGGAGTGCAATTACTTGGCCTTCCTGTCCTCGACCAGTCCAAGATGGTTGATACTGATAGTGTTCTTGTCCATACCAGTTAAACAGGTATGCCCAGACGATGTTTACCCACAAAGGACTTGTTAAGCTATTTACAGTAAATGGTTCACCGTTTGCTTTGTTGTACATGTAATCAACTGCGGCTGTTTCCTTTGATATAACTAAATCTTTTTGGATGGCAAAGTATGCTGAACCACGAGCATTTTCTTTAACAATTGTTTTTACTTGAAAAACAACTATAAAGAGTATCAAAAACAAACCTACAAGTTTTGAGTTTTTAAAGAGTGTATAGCAAAGAATTCCAAGAAGAATTGATACGGCAGGACTAATACCAACAAGAAGGAATGGTGTACTTGTACCTCCAACTGTTACAACAGATGCATGGGAGAAAAGCCAAACTGCAAGAAAAGTTACCCATGATTGAGCCTTTTCTTTCGTTCCATTTAAAAAGTAAATTAACGGAAGGACAACAAGGAATGTACCATACCCAACGTTCCCTGGATAACTTGCAGCAGAGTACACACGGCCAATCTGATTGAGAAATAAAACAAAAAAATCTCCAAGTCCGTGACCTGCAACGATTGCGTCACCAGTTGAAAGAAGAGAAGACACACCACTCACTCCTTTGAAACCAAACTTCACTTCTGAAAGAATCATTGTGGAAAGAGATGCAATGAAAGCTACAAAAAAGACAAGAAAATCTCTTCTGTGGAGATTTTTTCGATATACAACAAGAAAAATAAGAAGTGGCACAATGTGATATGCCAAAAATATCTCTGCCTGAATTGAAAATCCAAGTGAAACTGCAGTAAGGACAATTGGAAGAATACGATTCCGCTTCTTGTCTACATGTGTCCAAAGCCAAAGGCCAAGGTAAAAAAGCGGCACCGTAACCATACCAAGTGTTGGATTTGAAAGCCATGTTGCATATTGCGATGCTTCATATGAAAAAGCATAAAACAATCCTGCGGCTATCCCTGCCCATTTGTTTTTTGTAAATAGGTACGCAAAATAAGCAACGACAAAGACAGTTAAAGAATTTAGAAATGCCATCCAATAAGCAGCAGCGATAGGATTTTGGGTAAATCCATAAATAGGAGCGAGCACGTAATAGTACAAAACACCGTGATACAAACCAGGGGTTGATGAAGATGGTCCTAAAATTTTGAAGTCTCCTTGTGCAATTTGACGAGAAAGTACTGCGTCTCGAGCTTGATCGTATCCAAAGGTTAACGCTCCAACGGGAAGAAACCATACTCGAATAATGAAAGATAAGATGAAGAGAAGGACAAATGGAATATATGTATTCAATTTCATACAGACATTTTAGCTCGACTTCTTGTGCTTTCGTAGTACCAACATAAAAATAACAACGCCACTCAAAAAGGTAATGATTGACCCAACTAGAAATGAATCTGGACGATACACAAAACGAACACGATGGTAGCCGTCAGGTACATAGATTGCTCTAAATAAATAGTTTGCAGCATATATTTTTGTTTGATTTCCATCAATTGATGCGATCCATCCCGGATAGAAAGAATCAGTTACAACAAGGACACATCCACCATTTGTTTGTACTTCAATAGTTCGTTCTCCAAACAAAGACACATTTGAAATTACCTGACCTGATACACAATTACCCTGTGCTAGATTACCTTCAATGACAGCTGAGTTCTTTTGATCAAAGTCTTTACTTAAGAGCGTTTCAATAACATCTGCCGTTTTTTTATATAGAGTGTTTTGCACAAAGTATGCAGAAGGAAGGGCAAGAGAATCTTCTAAAATAGTGGTCTTGTTCTCAGTCAAAACTGTTTTATATCGGAGGGAATCAAATTCTGATGGGTTGCTCGTAATGATGCTGTTAACTGAGGCAAGAGGAACAAGAGCTGAATGAATGTCGTCAACTAACGCATATCTGCCAGATACGCGGCTTGTACCACTTAATGCGTTTAGAGAGGAGATATATTGTGCTGCCCGTGCAGGGTAGACGGCATCGTACCCTTCGAGTGCAGAGATGACATAACTCATACGAAAGTTAACAGGAATAACGGTATTTCCAGTAGTCCTAGTAACCCATGGTGCAGTTAGTTCTTTGGTAATCCCCGTATCAGGATATAAAAACTGTTTTGGCGTAAAAGGTGTGAATTTCCAACCAAAAGAAAATAGCTCAGTAACAATAAACAACAACACAACCGCATAGAAAATTGCCTCTGATATTATTTTACGAAGGAACAGCACTGTAAACGTTGAAACGGACAGAAAGAGTGCAACTGGAAGCACCATGTTTCTTAAGGCCGTTGTGTAATGGAGGTCATGACTAACAAATCGATTGTAAAGGGCAACGAACACTATTCCAGCAATTGTGATTGATGATAGAAAAATCCAACGAATAACTCGTTGATATGAAACACGCTTGTGAAGCAACGCATCAAACCCAAGCGCCGCAAGACCAGATGCACCTAGTGACCACATAACCATCGCACGATGGGCAGAGGCCGCATTAAAACCTAAGACCCCACTCTTCCAGAGTATGAGTGATAATGTTGTCGGAAATGACATTACTACTCCATAGACGGCGATACCAAGTAGAAAATAAAAAGTCTTCGTTTTCTTGCTACTACTTACTATACCCATTAGAAAAACAGCAATCATCCCAACAAAGCCTGTGTTTGATGTGTAGTCCTGTGGCCCCCAATAATTTGCCGTTACATGATTTCCAAAATAGTCAGGAATAATAAACGTGATAAGTTTCGAAAGAGGCAGAAAGGCCCATTCAAATGGATGCAGTTCTGTACTTCTTTGTGAAAGTTTTAATAGTTCTAGACCCGGAACCAGCTGAATCGCTGCAAACAAAAGTCCTAATGCTAGAAAGAATGCGTAGTGTGTTGCTGTAGAGATGATGTGTTTCTGCCAATTTGAAAAAAAGAGAATACTTAAGATAATTACGCCAACTGTATAGATAGTTAGTTGTGGATAGCCAGAAAATATTTGAAAGGCAAGCATAAGTGAAATCATTCCACCAGCTCGTAAAGACTTGGTTTCCCCATACTTTTTAATAAAGTAAATAATGGCTGGAATAAAGCTTGCAGCAAGCGTGTGGGCACTCCACTGTGACCAAATCACCGTAAAGCCAGTGAACGCATAGAGTGTGGCACCAATCAGGGAAGCCTTTTTGGACAGAGAAAAAGAACGCATAAGTAAACAGAAAGTGACCATGCACAGCACATGGGCTAAATACAGTTTTACGTTCCAAGCTACTACCTCAGAGAAAAACAGATAGACGAGATTTGTAATTGCAAACGGAGCTGACTGGAAATTTGCCAACAGTGGCGATCCACCCAAGATATACGGATTCCACAGGGGAAGATGACCAGAAGCAATCTCTCGAGCAACAAGCGTTTGCATCGGATAGGTAAAGGAGACAACATCAGCCATTATTGGATTCTTGACTGGAATACCTGCTGGATAGCCTTCAAAATGACTTGATAGCCATGGCTCGTATACACCAACGATAAAGTCAGCTGGCAAACTTACCTGACCTCCAAAAAGTGAACGATAAAAGAATATTGCAGGGATAACAAAGCACAGTAACAGATATCCATGTGTCGAAAACGTGGCTGTAAGGAATTTATTGAAGTAATGCATTAAGGTGCTCATTAAACGCTGAATATGAAAATGTTTGTGCGCGCTCTTGAGCAGCGAGCGCGATTTTTTCTAAGTATTCTTTCTCTTTTATGATGCTTTTTGTAAATCGAATTAGTTCATCTTTTGTATCCCAAAGGATTCCCGTCTTCCCATGTGAAACTATCTCTTTAAATCCTCCTCCGTTAAATACAATCGGAAGTGCACCTGCTGACATTCCTTCAACGACACTCATACCAAAGTGTTCCATTTTCTCAGGATACTTATTTGCATCTACTTCAAAACCAGCAGCTGACCAAAAGATTGTTGCCTTGCCATATAAATCTTTAATTTGACTAAAAGATGGACTCTGAACGATTTCAATCTCAACACCTCGAGCTAAAGCCGTTAACCGAGCAACTTCTTGTTCAGCTCCAACCTCTACTCCACCAGCCAGTACCAGTTTCCATTCTGGATACGATACTTTAATTTTCTTGAAGGCATCGATTAACACATCTTGTCGCTTAGATTGCATAAGATTTGAAAATCTACCCACGTAGAGAATCATTCTCGTTTTTTTCTTAGGCTTAAATGACTCGGTATCAATTGGAGGATAGATGACTACGCTATCTACACCATATTCTTTATCAATTATTGATTTCGTAAATTCAGAATTACATACACAGGTTACTCGCCAGAGTTTCATTTTATTTATGAGACTACGACCATGGGTTCCATGAAACGGAACTTGAAAGTGAAGCATATTCCGACGAGCCTTCAAGGCAGGGATACTTCCATCACTTACCCAAAAACACACATCATAGTTGTCCCCTCTCTCGATACTTGGAACGATATTACACTTGAGTTTTACGTTAAACCGTTCTTCGAGTTTCTTTTTTATACTAGCATCTGGCCACTCGACATCAACCTCATACCCGCGTAACGTAAGTGCCGCAATTACTCCAGCTAGGTAGCGCTCTCCGCCGCCCAATGTATCTAAATATGGTGAATATATTCCAGCTTTCATTTGTTTTTTTGTTGTAGTTCCCACAGCTTGGCATAACTTACGAAACGGCTGTATACCTGGTACATTGCCATTGAGACACCTTCTCTTCCATCTAAGAACCCAAGCTTTCGAATCATACGGTACCAAAACTCTCGCCACATTGCTGAAAAGAAACGAAGTACCGTCATTGGCGGATGTTTCGCATCAAACATAAGTTTCGCTTCATAATCTGACCACTGATTTGTTTTTTCCATCATTTCAAAAACAGTCTCATGCTTAATATGAGTAAGCGGTGAAGATAAATACCCCATTTCTCCGTCAACAACGGGTTCCTCATGTAACACTCCGGTCCATTTTTTCAGAGACTTTCGTTTGTAGAGTCTTTTAACGTAGTCTGGCCACCATCCTCCGTGACGGAATTCTTTGCCAAATATCTTGTTACTTCGTGGAATGACAAACCAAGAGAAAGTATCTGACTGAATACTTGAAAGAATTTCCTGTTTCAGCCTCACAGAAACTCTCTCATCTGCATCAATATAGAATATCCACTCACCTCGAGCTTCAGATAAGCCTTTGTTTCTCCACTCTGAAAAATTTTTGCCAGTTAAGTATGTTATGACTCGTGCCTTTGCCTTCTTTGCAATTTCAATAGTTTTGTCAGTTGAACCAGTATCAATAACAACAATTTCGTCAGCGAAACTCAAACTCTCTAAACATTCCTGAAGCATTTTTGATTCATTTTTAACAATCAAAACAGCAGAAAGAAGTATTTTTTTATCTGTAGGTATGTTCTTTTTCATGATGTATATGAACCTTTTCCTAAATTCCCGAGATAATAGTCTTTTACACCAATCTTTTGCCACTGTCTAGCTGACAAATACATCCGGATAGACTCTCGAGCCAGTGCAAATTTAGTACGAAGGGAGGCATATCTCATTCCAAACATCAATCTGTTTCTTGTGATGTAATAGTCATTTAATCCACTCCCAATTCCAGAACTTTGTGAGACTTTGTGCCAAACGATTGCATCAGGGACATAAATGATTGATTTATGCTTCTTTTGGACTCTAATAGATAAATCAAGATCCTCAAGATACAAGAAATATTTTTCATCAAACATTCCAATTTTTTTAAACGTTTCTGCAGGACCAAAGAGTGCAGCTCCTGTGGCAAACGTGGTTGCATAGTGCATATTAAATTGTCCGATATCTACTTGATCAACTCCGTGGTTCGAGCCATATACATTATTCCAATCCATATCACCGCCAGCTGACCAGATAACATGGCCTAACGATTCTTTCTGATATCTATCTTTGTGAAATTCAAATCCTTTTGCAAAATAAATCTTTGGGGTAAATAATCCTCCATCTGTGTATGTCTGACTGGCCAAAACAAGTTCTGTCATACAATCCTCGTGAAGAATCGTATCGTTATTTAGTACAAAAAGATAATCAAATCTTTCCTCAAGGGCTTTACGTATTCCGACATTATTTCCACCTGCAAATCCAAGATTTTTTTTGTTTTCAATTATCGTAATGGTCTTTTTCTGCTTCACAAATGAGGTGATTTCTTTTACGGAATCGTCTGAAGAGTCATTATCTATAACAAAGGTATGTAAGTGAAGATTAGAGCTCGTTAGTTTCTCAATACTTTTCAGGCACTCGATTGTGTCTGGTGCGCCGTTCCAATTTAATACTATGATCGCAACTTTTGTCATAGGTTATGGAAGTTTAAATTTTCTTTTTACTTGATCTACGACACTTCCTCCTTCTTCGACATGAGCATGTGCAGACCAATAGTTAATTTCTTTTTGTGTTTCTTTGAGTGCCTTAGTTACCTCTCGCAGTGGAGCATCAGTTTCAGCAAAATCATTTTTTTGCCATGCTTTAGCAACAACAATAAGTTCTGAGAAGGATTGTAACAGTGACAGAGCCAGTCCATGCATTCCATCTTTGTACCCATGACCAGCAAAATACCGTGTTAAAAACTCTGAAGAAGGTCGAACGATAAAATCACGAGCAGTAACATTCTTTATCTTGATAAGATGTGCGGCTTGTACCGTCGTATAGCGATTTAGCCGGTCGAGGTATTGTTCAACCGTTTGATAATTATGATGAATGATAGCTAAAGAAACGTTTTCCTCTAAGTTAATTCCATCCCCTACTGTTATTGGTATCGAATGGATTTCGTCATCCCAGGTAACCGCGTTTTTCTTGAAGAATCGAATGTTGTAGTCAGGCCACCATCTCGCGTGTTCCATCCATTTTCCAAAGATAATATTTTTTCGTGGGATTCGCACAAAATGATACTTACCCTCTTTGGCGATCTTTTTCAGTTCTTTTACAAGTGCTGGCTGAACTTCTTCATCTGCGTCTAAAATAAATATCCAATCCCCTGTAGCCTTTTTAATCGCAAAGTTACGTGCAGGCTCTACGTATTGGGTATTTTTGTGAGGAAAGACAACCGCACCTGCCTTTTTTGCCTTTTTAACGGTGTCATCAGATGACTCCATATCAACCACGATAATTTCATCGGCAAAAGACTTAATTGAGGCTATAGCACGCTCAATATTGCTTGATTCATTTCTGGTGTTAATGACAACTGAAATCTTCACAGCCTTATTGTACACGAAAAAAACAAGGAGGAGGTTATCTTTGTATCTTTCCAGGAATTATATCCCCAAGAAGTGGAATAACTGCATAGATATCAATCTCTTCATTTTCAAAAATCCGTTTTAAACCTAGTTGCTTATCTCCAAGTAACGCTCGTTGTCCTTTATGCCAATATATATATCGAATGTTGTTGCTCGACAAAAAGTATTGGGCTTTGTATGAATCAGGCTCTTTATAAAACTTTTCAGTTAAAACACGTCTTTCTTTCCATGGATAACCCATGATCGTAAGATTAACCTCATCTTCTAAATACACCGGCTTATTTGAATAGGCTGACACATAAGCAGTTGAATCATAGAGATAGAGTGGCCGTGGAGGATTGTTTACTGCTTGGCTTGCAGCAATTGAGTCAAATGGATAGGTTAGAACTACTCCAGTAGGCTGTTTTGACAAAAAGTCGAGAGCTTGCACTTCATAAGTGCTAATTTTTGCCGGTGGGCGTCCTGGTAGATAGACTAAGAGTAAGGTTGAAAGTGTCGTTGGGATGGTTATAAGAATAACGAAAACAGCAAGTACACGATATTTTTGGACTGAGAGATGAGTCGATACCTTTGACATGACACACCCTGAATAAATACTGCCTACAAAAAGTGTGTAATAGAAAAATTGAATTGTATTCCAAGGAGTCCCTTGCTGAAGAAATAAGGTTGGAGCAAGTACTCCTCCTGTCGCAATGCTAAACAAGAAAAGATCTTGCCATGCAATTGATTTTGGCTTTCGTACAAGAGTAAGGGCGTGAACCAAGAAAATGATACGACTACCAAGGTTCCCAATTACAAAAATTGCAAAGGTAATCAACATAGCTGGAGCTGCTTTAATCCAGATGCCACCACTTCGCCAGTTCATTAAAGCCTCATAAGCACGCGGCCACCCCAAACGGTCAGACAAACCAAGCATTGTCTCTAAAAACCAAAATGGTTTAAAAACGAGTAACCCGGTTGAAAATCGGTTAAGAGGGATAAAGAGAAGAACGGAGACAACGAGTGATGAGATAAACACAAGGAAAAAGTTTTTAGATTTGGGTCGTCTTAAAACTATCTGTATTAAAGAAACGATGAGCAAACTAACTAACGCAAGTATCCCCAAATAGCTTTTTATCGTTATTAAAAACCCAAAGAAGAAAACAGTTAAGAAAAAATGCTTCACGCCTCCTTTTGCCAAATATGAGGAAAAGGACATCATTCCAAACAGTAAGAAAATGAGTGACAGTGCAAAGGGAGGGTTAATCAATGTTGAAACAGCCTGCTGACTCCAAAACATTGATTCCCCGCCAAACCCTTGACCTCTAAAAAGAGTAATAATCCAACCTGCACTACCTCCAAAAAAAACAAAGAACATTGACCACCAAGCAGCAATAGAATCCTTCTTCCAGGAAAGAACAAATCGATACACAGAATAAGCTAAACCAATAGCAAGAAGAGGAGGAATGATTTGAAAGTAGAGTGTCGGAATTGAAATTCTTGTGAGAAGTGAAAGTGAAGCGAGAAGAAGATCAAAACCTACATGATAATTTTTAAGTAGATATCCAGAAAAAACGGGCATATCAAAGGTTCCCCGTGCCAAGCTCTGTGCAAGTGCGATGTGCCATATGCCATCATGACCATTTGCCCCCCAAAAACCTATTCCATCATATCCAGTAGGCAAATTACTTTTAACCATGGTTAGAACCCAACTCAATACGCCAAAGAAGCCAAGGAGCAGTGCTGCTTTGTATTTCATAAGATTCTTTAACATCTGATAGGAAGAATTAGGCAATCTTTTTCCCGATAACCGTTTTAAAACTCTTTTTTGCATCTTCAACGAGTGATGCCCCAACGAGTGCAACCATAACTACGACGTACACAATTGCACCAACAAGAGAAAGAATAATAATTGAATAACTATTGAGTGGAAGAAAAATGCGTAATAACACAAGAACGGTAGCCATTATCCCCGTTCCAATGAGTGGTTTACCGACTGAGTGATACAGAGAAAAATTAACATGCTTTTTAGCAATATAGATTGCAATTAACGATGATGAACCAACAAGTGAATACCCGAGAGCTGCACCATTTACTCCAAACCTCATAGCGAGCAGTGGAATAAATACCCAGGTAAGGGTCGTCCACATAATCATCAAAAAGAATGTAATACGAATCTTGCCAATAGCATTTAGTAGATTTGTTAATTGTGTCGTTGCTGCAGCAAACATAAAGTTAATAGAAACAAATGTGAGCGCAACTAATGCCGGCTTCCACTGATTGTACCGAGGGATAACTTCAACGATATATGGTGCAACAATGGCTAACCCAACGAGAGAAGGAAATACGAGAAAACAAATGAAAAAGATTGATCGGGTTACACTTCTTGCCAGATCAAGTGGTGAATCTTGCATTCGGGAAAATGCTGGGAAGGTTACACGAGTAACCGTATCCATAAAGAAGGTTAACGGATAACGAGCAAATTTTTGAGCAGTCCCAAGGAAACCAACCCCGGCGGGCCCAAGTATTCCCCCAAGAACAATCGTCATTCCATCGTCCTTAAATGCCGCGAGCAATGTATTAATTTGAAACGGTATCCCAAACCGGAAGAGATCTTTCAAGGTCGAGCGAGAAAATGCAATTCCTGGCATCCATGGCTGTAGCCAATAAATACTTACAAGTCCAATAATGTCACGAGCGATAACTGCGATGGTAAAACTTTTAATACCATATCCATTAACCGCAAAGTAAACGAGTACAACAAAGTACAACACTTGCTCCAAGATTTGTGGAAACGTGAGCTTAATAAAATCGAGCTTTCTTTCAAGCAAGATTGACGGAATACTTTTGAGAGATGACAAAAAGAAAGATAAGGCAAGTGCATACAAAAGGACTACACCATCTTGAGTTAAAGAATACTTCTGAGTAAAAAATGGAGTAAGTAATACCACAATACCAATGAGTGTTAATACAAGAAGTTCCTGAACGAAGAATGTAGTTTTTAAATCAACATCCGTTGGATGTGTTTTCTTTTGAATTAATGCTGCAGCTAAGCCTACATCAGAGAAGTAGTTCAAGAAATTGATGACAGCATTCAAAATGAAAAATACCCCAAGTTCTGATGGCCCTAGATATGCCCACAAAAAGCCTGAGGCGATAACGGCAATGATTTGCAAAAAGAAGGTTCGTCCAGTTAAAACAACAATTCCACGTACAGATCTAGCTTTGACCTCTGCAATCCCAATTTCAACTTCACCAGGATCACGAACCTCAACTGTTTCTTTAATACGAGTACTTTTCACAAACCAATTGTATCATTTAGCTTGAGTACAATCAGCACTACTCGTACCCTTCAGCTTGGAGCTTGAAAGCCTTTGCATAGGTTCCTTTTTTCTTCAGAAGCTCATCGTGAGTTCCCTGCTCAACAATATGACCCCTATCAACAACAAATATTCGATCTGCATTCCGTACGGTTGAAAAACGATGCGAAATAATGACAACAGTCTTGCCTTTCATAAATTTATAAATATTATTAAAAATCTTTGACTCAGATACGGCATCAATTGAAGCTGTTGGCTCATCTAGCACAAGGACTGGTGCTTCACGATAGAAGAAGCGAGCAACTGCAATCTTTTGCCATTGCCCAGTACTTGGACGAATACCGCCAGGGTATTGTTCAGACAAGACCTGATTGAATTTCTTCGAGTACATGTTAATAAAATCAATTGACTCAGAATCTGTTGCGGCTTGTTTGATTTTTTCAAAATCAGGCAATACATCACCACGGCCAAGTGCTATGTTTTCGTGAACCGTCAGGTGGCCAAACTTGCTGTAATCTTGGAAAAGTACTCCCAAGTTTTCATACCAACTATTAATTTTAATATCATTCAAATTAACTCCATCAATTAAAATTTCCCCTGAATCAATCCGATACAAACGAGAAAGTAATTTAACCAGAGTAGTTTTACCTGCACCGTTTTCTCCTACTATTGCGATCTTTTCTCCACTCTTAATGGTAAAACTAACATTCTTAAATATCTGTCGCTTCGCATTTGGGTATGTAAAATTCACATTTTTAAACTCTATCTCTGGAGACCGATTTAGAGTCAATTCAATTGAACCATCTTCTTCGGGATCAAATTTAACAAACAATGCTCGGGAATCAGCAAGCTTAATCGAAGACTCTCGAAGTGCAACCAAATTGCCACCAAACCCTGTAAACGAGTCAACAAAGATGTTCAAACTTCTAAAGAGGAAAGTTAACCGACCAATAGAGATTGCTTGTAGCAAAAACTTCTCTACAACCAAAAATATTCCGGCAGTATATGTGGCAATTTGTAAAAGCTCATTTCCAGCCAACAAACTCGTCCAATGATCTCGAATAGCTTTATACCTTTTTACATACCTATTCACAAAGTGACCGTATCGACGTTCAAAGAAGTTAACACCACCAACAATGAGTAGTTCTTTGAGTGGGGTCGGATCAGATAGTGCAGAGACGTCCTGCATTGCACTTCTACGGTCTACGGTATTATCAAGACTGAATTGCCAAATCTTACGCAAAAAGTGTTGATTGATCGACCATTCAACGATTGAAGCAACAATGACGAATGGTAAAACCTGAGGTATAAAAATAAGGATGACACCAACTGTTGTAATAAGTGAAATTGCAGATGCGAGTGTTCTCGTTAAAAGGCTAAGGTGATTTCCGATAAAACCAATAGACTCGTTAAAACGGTACATATAATTAACAACATCAGGGTCTTCAAGTTTTGTAATTCCAAGAACTTTTAATCTCTTATAGAGATATTCACGTAATTTAAAATTCTCAAGAATGCCAAGCATTCGATTGGCATGGTTTTGGAATATTCCAACAAGACTCATTACAGATTGAAAAACAATAAGAGGAAGAAACACCAATGATAATTGAACTGCCGTGGTTGAGGTTTGTGCTCCTTTTATGACTTGATCTACCGCGACCCCCAGTAAATAGGAGGTAATAATTGCAGATGAAGAAAGAAGTATCTGGGTAATAACAAATAGTAATGTGTAAAACGGAGCGAATGAAAAATAGAGCTTAAAAGCCCACACTGAAACACCTACAACTTCATGAAAACCCTGGAAGATTTTTTTCATGCCTTATGCATGAGTGTATTGCGTCGGAAAAACAGAATCAATCCTAGCAACACCCATGAAACAATTGATATAATGTTTCCAGCAGTACGAATAGGTGTATCAGATAACTTCACTGATACTTGATGCTCACCTTTTGGTATCACGACATAGAGTCTTCCCCATTCTTCCGTTTTTGGTACAAACGTTTCAGTCTCTACGCCATCAACCAAGACATGCCATGTTGGAAACTGAAGGAGACTCACACGAACTGTAACATCTGTTTCTGCTTTAACTGAAAACTTTTCCCAATTGGTACCTGAAGTACCAGTAATAACTTCACCAGTTCCTTCCATAATCTCAGCCTGCACTTTTCGTGGTCCATGTGGGGCGGTCCACGCAGTATTTGGCAAATAATCATAAATACCAGCTGTCTGCTGTAATTCCCAAGCAGCTCCAGTAAACTTTTCTTGATCAGTAAGTGGTCCAAGCTTTCCATGTTCAGGAAGAAAATATCCCCAGCTATATGCGATAGCGCCAGCCATAAGAACAACTGCGATTGGATATGAAAAAGCCTTTGGTACGAGTCTCACCAAACCACCAACTGCGAATGAGAACCCAAGGATAACCATCGTCAAATATCTCCATGGGAATTGAATAAATTGAAGTGCTTGAATATGTGCCCAGATTGGGGTGGAACGAGGGTGAGACATAAAGGTAGCTGCTGCTCCAATAACAAATGCAATTGATATGACCCAAAACAACTGATCAAACTTCTTTGTTTTTAGCGTTCGAACAAATAACAAAGCAGCCACAATAAGTGGAGTTATCCAATGGAACCATCCAATCTGAAATGGCATCCCATCGTTTTCAAGCCAAACAGATGGACCAAAACCCCAAAAACGAGAGAACAGAAGCTGACGGGCACTTGGGAAATGAGCAGTATATTCGTAATATCCTTTTATTAAGGTATCTGTTTGAACGATGTTTTTTTCTAAAAAGACAGGGAGTGTGAAAAATGCGGCTAACCCAACAGCCCAAAGACCAGAGACCAAAAGTGGAACAACTGACTTCCAGTTTTTGCTCTTTACGAGCCAAACTCCACACCACAAAGCAAAAAATGGAGTAAAGATAATTACCATCAAATTGTGTGAGGTTAACAATGCAGCCCATGAAAGAGAAAGAAGAATCACGTTAGGAAGTGAATCTATTATATCTTTCTTTTTGAAAGATAAGACAGGTTTACTGAGTAATTTATATGAGAACAATAAAATTGCAGGGAACCACATAAGTCCCCATGACTCGTTCATTGCTCCGCGAACAAATACATCAACTGCGTGGTAAGGGGCCCAAATATAAAAGACTGCTGACAATACCCCACCGGCTCGACCGAAGAAATTCTTTGCCAAGTAATACATAGTTACGCCAGACACAAAGAATGAAAGGATAAACAAGGCTTTTGCGGTATCAACAAATGAATATCCAATTACACGAAAAATCTCTCCAACGAGATATGGAAGAGGTGGATAAAAATTAAACAATGGGTATCCGAAGCCATACCCCATGTCTGGTATCCATCTACAAGGAATTTGTAAGTCTAGGAAGCACTTTTCCATCGACAGCTGACGCATCATCTGAAGATCGTCATGCATATTAAAATAACCACCAGCAAAAAGAGAACGAGAAGCAAGCCATGCCGCAAAAAGGACAATGACAAGAGCTATGAAATCATGACTTTTAACGACCTTTGTAAGTGATTTATTCCAAAAAAATGACATAAATGCTAATCGATCATACCACAGACCTGACTACTGAAGTTCAAAGAAATAGTAGGTATCACGGTCTCCTAGTTGAACATATTCACGAGTATCTCGGTCTCTCAATTCCTTCGGGAAGGAAAGGACAGTCTTCAAACCATATTCCTCTGGAGATTTCTTCAAATTGAGCCGTGATGCATTCACTGCGAAAAAGACTCGTTTCCCTTCTTTTTTTGCATCCTTCAAACTTTGGGGTACATCAGAGAAATTGAGTCCAGTTCCAAAAATGGTTACATTGGGAACTCTCTCTAAATAGATCTGCAAACCATCTGGAAGCGTACCGAAATACCCTTCAGTCCCAATTACGATATGCTGATCAGGGTGAGCCTTCAGCTCTTGCCGAACAAAAAGAGATGACTCATATATCCCAGTTCCAGCTGTCCATTCAACAAGGTACCCTGAGCGTTCACCATTTGGAAGGTATGCACGAGCTGGATTAGTGATTAACAAGAAGATGTTTTGGAGAGACAAAACAACACCTGCAAAAATAATAACCCCTGAAACTCTTCGAATTAGCTTTGATTGACTTAACGCAATTGCGCCTGCTAAGACGGCAAGTGGTGGAATGGTGAAAAACACATATCGAGCGGTAAACACCTTAGCAAATTCTGCCTCGACAAGAAGTGGTATCGCAAACCAAGCGAGCAAAAAGAGAACTTCTCGGGAATATTTTTTAACTAAATCAATGCTACCCAATGCTGCGAGGATAAGTATTGTAAATGGCCCCAAAATAAAGAACCACTCGAGTGCGCGGTCGACATGAAAGATAAATGGATCACGAGGGTTTTCAATAATGTGACTTACCGGGAATACATAATCTAAATTGCGACTCGCAATCATTTGAAAATTAGGACCGAGACGCAACGTGTTGTACATTCCATACCCAATTCCAATTGAAAACAAAATAGCAAAGAGTGAAAGAACAATAACCTTTATTGATGGCTTTCGAATAAAGATAACTGAACCTGAAGACAGAAGTGCAAAGAATAAGGCTGGGGACTTGGTTAGCCAGGCAAAGCCTAATGAAAAACCTGTGGCGAGTGGAAAATCAAAGGATCTCCCACCTCTTTGAATATTTTTAACAGTCAGTACTGAAAAGACGGCAACCCACACTCCAAATAAAGATAACAACGAGTCAACCAGTGCCATTCGATGAAAGAAGAAGGTGAAGGGACTAACAAGATAGAGAAAAAGAGACAATACTGCTACTTTCTTTGAACGAAACAACACATAGGCAAGGGCCATAACACCGAGTGAAGTTCCCATCCCAGCTGCAACAGATACAAAGCGACCAGCAAAGAGTGGATTAGAAAATATCTTAAATACTGGCATTAGGATCCACATGTACAACGGCTCTTTACCATCTGACAAGGGAAGATATCGAAGTGTCGGCTCTGCTTTCATCACTTGAGCCCATCTAACATAAATTGCCTCATCAGCAAATACAGGAAGAATTGTTAGGTGAAAGAGACGGACGACAGTTGAAGCGATGAGAATAACAGCGGAGGTACAAAGAGCGATAACCAGGCGTGTATCCTTGAAAAACGAACTTAAGATCTTTTTCATTTTGTGATTTTGTATTTTCCAGAAAGGGCATTAATACGTACCTTTACCATATCACGAAGCCCTTGATATGAATCACGAATGGCACTAACACGAGCTGTTCCTTTGTGTTCCCACTCAACAGGAACTTCAATTGTCTTGAGCCTCATCTTCCTTGCTAAGTACAGCATTTCAAGATCAAAGCCTGCAGTTACACCAGCGTTGACTGATGTCCCAGATCCAAATATTTTCATTTGGTGGAATACTTTTTGAGCAGCTTCGTGAGTAACAGCTTTAAACCCACACTGAGTATCTTTATATGGAAGTCTTAAAATGAGTGTTCTTAACATCTGGAAACCATACGCCATAACTTTTCTGGTTAATGGAGCACCCTTCCTCCCCTGTCGTGAACCAATCACAAGAGCAGCTCCTTTTTCAAAATAAGGGAAAAACTTTTCTATTTGGTTTAACGGAGTTGCCTGATCCATATCGGTAAACAAAACAATTTTTCCATGAGCTGAAAGAACACCGGCAATAACCGTTCCCCCTTTACCACGATGTGGTTCACGAGAGAGAGAAAAACCTTTCCAATGAGCAATTTTCTTTTCAATTACGTCAGCAGTTTTATCAGGAGATCCATCATCAACAATTAATACTTCCCAGCTGTATGTCTGCTTTTGAAGATAGTCACGAACCATTTCTAGAACACCAAGTTTCAGATTATCAATTTCCTTATATGCAGGAATAACGACAGACAGATACGGTTGTGCCTCTTTAGCCATTCCCTATTGTACAGTGAGGTTTGAATGCAAACAAATAGGTAAGAAACGAAAAGATGTGTTGTTATTGAACGTAACCGAACAATGGATCAGTCAAGTTTGCATCAGGTCCCTGACAAGAAGTAGCGATTGATTCTGGCTTGTATCGATTGTAATCAGGATAAATCAACCCAAGTGCACCAAAGCTCTTATCAATTCGATCAACCCTACTGTGAGGAAATACTACGGTATAGACAGGTGCCAAACTTGATGGCTGACTTACTCGTAGATTATTTACATAGTACAAATACCGGTACCCCAAATTAAATCCTGGCTCAGTAATGTAACTTACTGAAACACATGGATATCCATGTTTCATGGCATCAGCTTTTATAAACTGAACCAATGCAACACGATCGACATACCCACTCCTGTTAACAGGGATAGTGACTAGTCTTGTAACGTTTGCAATGACAAACAGGATGAGGAAAAAGTATCCTCCAAAACGAAACCGTTTTGATTCAACCAGATAGGCAAAAAGTGAAGCTAAAACAAAAAGCTCAATCACAAGCATTCCATTCAAATAGTATTCAGAAAGGTTAAGAGAGTTATAACTAAAAAACCCAATAAAAAGAAGTAACCAGAAAGACATAAAGGCAGCAAAAGTTTTTGTCACTTTCTTCTTCCAAACAAGGAACAACAGTACTGCAAAAATCATGAACAAAGGATACTTATCTTGAACATGTAAATATGGTCCCCAAGTAAACCCTATGATATTTTTTGAAGCAAGCGTTGTTGTTCGATCAAGTTTCTCCATAAATGTTTGAGTAGCAGCTGTACTTGATGACGTGAAGATGCTTTTTGTTTGTACAAAATTATGACGTACTTCAAAAAGTACATATGGGGATAACATAAGGAGTCCTAACAGAAGGCCAAGTAGTATTCCATACCTGTGTGAGACAAGGTGAGTAACTTTCTTTTTCTCTTGTAAAAATGAAACAAGGTACGACAAACCAATGATGGGAATTATTAAAATAAGGCCCATGTTAATGTGCCAAATAAGACCTGCAAGGATTCCAGTAAGGATAAATGCAGTTTTATAGCGTTTTTTAAGAAACAAGAAAACAGTAAAAAATGCCCAAACTGACCAGAGGATTGTAGGGGTGGTTGGTACCACTTCTCGATCGGTCATTACCGAGTAAAAGGAGGTTGCATACATAAGAGATGCAATTATCCCTACGACTCGATTCATCATTCGAGAAAAGACATAATAGATACTAGCAACCGTTGCTCCACCAACGGATATCGCAAGGAGTAGACCTCCTGTCGGATTCATCCCTGTCAATAGGTAGAAAGGAATGGCAGTGTAGTACCACAACGGTCCTATAAAGACTCCATGAACTGACGTTTCTTGGCCAATCAAACGAAGATTGTGATTTGTTACCACATCTTTCACAAACCAAGACAAAAGATCTTGATCGTGACTATACATGAATAGTTCCAGGGGTTTATATGAGCGAAGGAAAACACCAATGAGACAAATACCAACAATAGTCTTGTGAGAAACAACAAAACGAACGATCTGAGAGAACCAAGACTTATTTTTCATTTGTCTTTTGTGGAATACGTTCTCGTCTTTGTACTGTTATGCCACCAAACTTCTTCTCATAGAGAATTTTACCTATTCCTTCTTGTCGCTTCTTCCATGCGAGCAATCGTTCAGGATGTGGGGGATCTTCTTCATAGAGAGTGTAGAGGCGAGAAAGCTCACCATTGTGTACCCATCCATTTCTACTTTGAGAGTACCAAGTAAAGAGATAATCATATGCATACGGAATTACTGGAGGAACATAGACGTCAGTGTTAAATTCAGCACCTGAAGCGTCCTCGTAGATCCAATTAAGAGCTTGTTTTTGATTTGCAAAAATAATGGTGTTCTCCCCATCCCCATTGTCATTTAAACGAGAAAACGTGATTGCCAAATTACTTTGTAAAAATACATAAAAGAACACAACAAGAAAAATCTTTCCAAAAGTTGATTTATACACCACGCCAAGTCCAACAGAGAACAGCAAGATAAATACTAAGTAATAACCAGTTAAATAGTAGTCATAAATATTTCCTTCGTTCCCCTGGAAAAACAACAACCCAATGATTGGAGACATAAAGAGAAGAAAAACTGAAAGGAAGTATTTATTTGTAAAAAGTTTTTTTGCCTGAGTTGCGATACCAATAATCGGGATAATCATTAATATGATTTCTCGATTATTTCGAGTTTCAAAAAGTTTACTTGCAAAAACAGAATAGTAGAAATCGAAACGAAGACGAAGAACATCCATGAAGTTTCCTTTAAAGCTCCCCTTCTCAAACAAGAACGCTTTTACATTGTTCCAAAGAATATGATCGTGTCTTAAGTCAAAGAGAACCAGTGGAGCTGCTGTTGAAAGAAAAGCTAAAACAGTTAGAACACAAATGGTAAATGAAGGTAGATTTCTCTTTGAAGACCATGGTTTTGTTTGCCAAAGGAAAAAGATAGCAAGTGCGGGGAAATAAAAGAATTCACCAGAGCTCCCAAAGTGAAACAAAGAAGTCCCTGAAATAAAACCAATTGCGATCCATGCCCACTTTTTTCCTTCAAGGATTAGGAACATCGAGTAAATAAGAGCCATTGAAAGTAGAAGCATTGGGGTAGGGTTTGATAACCAACGAGAAGCCAAAATAATGTAGAAAGAACCAGCTCCTATTAATGTGGCCATCAATGCGCCTGGAGCACCGATTATCTTTCTCGTAAGTTTAAACAGCAAAGCAAGCGCCGCGACCGAGGTTAATGACAAAAAGATTGATGGATACAAAGGGTTACCTTGTCCAATTAAATAGAAGGGCGCAATTAAGTAATAATAAAACGGTCCACGGAAGATACCAGCAATACCTGTTGTTGGTCCAATGAGGAAGAATTTATGGTTACGGATTAAGTCCCAAATGGCAAGAGCATCACGACCCTGGTCAAAATAGAAACCAAGTGCGTAGTCAATTCGGTAGACACGCATAAAAAATGCAAATACAAGAATTGCAATCAAAAGGACCCCAACAAAGCTTAATTTATTTTTTTGTATTTTCGACATACAGTTAATGTTTTTTCGAGAGCCTCAGGAAAAGAGACCTGTTGCATATACACACCTGATGCACCTTTATGACCTCCCCCACCTAACTCTACAGCCATTTGTGCAACATCAGTGCCAGTTCTTGATCTAAAACTAATTGAACAGGTATTTGGCGCTTCCTCAGTTAATATAAAACCAAAATCGGTGTTATCAACTTTTCTAATAATAAGACCGACTGCTGACTCACGGGTACCATTGATATGGACAAACTCATTATATTCATCAAATGAGAATGCCGCATATGCAAAATTGTCTTCAATCGTTAACTTGTCGATTGTCTTTCCCCAAAACTGAATAAGTGCCAATGGTTTTGTATCAAACAAATGGAGGTCAATACTCTTCATATCTGCACCCGCGTCCTTCAACGCATGGGCGATAGCAAAGGTATCTGCATGTATTTCATATTGAAATGAGCCAGTGTCGCCTACAATTCCTGCCATAAGGGAGGTTGCAATTGATGAATCAATTGAGATTCCCCAATCAGAAAGAATTGAATACATCATTTCAGAAACAGAACTTGTCTCAAAATCGAGTAGATTTAATGTTCCGTACTTTTCGTTCGTTACATGGTTATCAATAACTACAACAGGAATCGTTGGAGGGGTAAACGATTGAGAAATAAATACGCGCTTCCATGTTGAAGTGTCACACATAATTAAGAGATCAAAATCAGAGAAAGACACATCTTCAAATGCTTTCGTAATGATGCGATCAGATCCTTCAATAAAAAGAAGATCTGGTGGAACTTGATCCGGACAAAGTATTACGACGTCCTTCCCCATGCTACTAACTACCTTCGAGAGCACTGTGGCTGAGGCAACAGTGTCTGAATCAGGATGGTGGTGGCAATTTAGAGCAATCTTTGTTGCACCTTGAATCATCTCAAGGATTTGTTGTGATTCTTGATATTTCATTTTGAAGGGATAGAGTGTACGAGTTTATATACCGTTGTACCTGAAACTGTCCACTGGGTTTCAATTGTACTCCACCCAAAGTTAGCTACTTCAGCCTTTGCATTGTGAGTTGGATCACATTTAGCTGGCTCCATTTCACAAACCACATATAAAACAGGAGCTATCGTGTTTTTCGTGTCTTGAGGGTTTATATCTAGTACAGGGGCATTATCTTTATTGAAAAAGTATCTGTATGCACCTTCATAATTTCTCTCAGCGATAACGGCAAAATTAAATGGAGTAGTCTTCGCGTCTTCCATTATGAAATCAGTAACCGTGATACTACGATTCAGTTGACCGTTTGGTGCATATTTTAATGGAGAAACTGATAAGTTAACCCAAGTTAAGATAACAACAAGAGTAAGGGCAATCCATCTTCCGCGAATTTTCGAATGTTCCCACGCCACACCGGCCAGTGCACCAATTAAGATAAAGGGAATTGGGAATACAAAACCATAATAGTGGTCATATATTTCTTGTTTATAAATACCAAATCCTATTAAGGAAACTCCAAGCCAGACAGCAATAAGGATAAGTGCTTCAACTTGTATTTTTTTCTTCCAGAAGGCTGCCTTCATTAGACCTGAGGCGAGTGCAACAAGGGTTGCAACTACAACAAACTGGCCGACTCGAGCGTCATAGCCGCCAATGAGTCTGGTTGAAATCTTTGTAAGTTGAGGAACAACCAACGGAAGTGCAGTCCAAGGTCGAATTGAAACGGTCGTCTGTCGTTCAGTAAAGAACAATTTTATTGCATTAAAATTGCGATACTCGTGTCTAATGTCAAAAAACGCGAGAGGTGACATTAAAAGGAGAAACAGTATTCCACCAATTACTGTCCAAACAAAAAAGCTCTTTTTTGTGTCTCCTGCTTTATATAACTTAAACAAAGTGAGTGCCCAGTAAAAACCAATGGTAGGCAACAGCAACAATGCTAAATAATGGGATTGAAGACAAGCAGCAAACGACACGGCTGAGATTGCAATCAATCGATACTGATGAGACTTCCAAACCTTCCACATCGAGTAGATAGCTATTAAAGCAAAGAATGGCATGATGTTCGGGTTCCAGGAAGAACGACTATAGATAATCGTGACCGGTGCTATTGCATACAAGAAAGCAGCAATTAAACCTGCAGCTTGCCCAAACCAATCTCGAGCAATTGCCCAAACGAGCCACACCGTCGCTATCCCCATGAGAGCAATAAAAACAGCAGGACCAACCGGACTAAAATTAGCGAGTAAAAGGGAAGGAGCTATTAAGTAGTAATAGAGTGGCCCCAAGTACATGTTTCCGATCGAAGTGCCTGGCCCAATAAGCATTGGATGTAATTCAGTTAAAAAGCGTCGAACGATAATCACGTCTCGCCCTTCATCACCCAAGAAGGTCATGTAATCTGCAATGCGGTATAAACGCATAAAGGAGGCCACAACAAGAATAATTCCTAACAGGATTGCTTCGTATCTGTGTTCATGTGTCCAAATCAAGATGTCTTTCTTAAAGTTTTGTAGTCGTTTCATAAAGTGTCTATTGTTGAAGCTTAATCCAGAGCTTACCAAGATCGATAAAACTTTGAATAATAACGTTAAGCTTTCTTCCGGTACCTTCTCCTGCAAGGCGGGCATAATGAGTAATTGGAATCTCAACAATCTTAAAGTTTGCTCGTCTTGCCTTAATTAAAAATTCACTACTAATGAAGGCTCCTCTTTCGCTCTCAAGTGGGGTAACAGTATCAATTACTGACTTTCGAATAAACTTAAATCCACAATCAATATCGTGAACACGAAGACCAAATAAGACAAATACAGCAGCTTCCCACATCTTACTGGTTAAAATCTTAAGCTTTGATACCTGTCTCTTTTTATAGTAGCCAACAACTAAATCAGCATCGGTTTCTTTTTGCTTTTCAATAAAGTGAGTTACCTCACTAAAATCAAATTGGCCATCTGAGTCGGTAAAGACGACCCACTCATACTTACTTTCAGCAAATCCAGTCTTTAATGCTGCACCATATCCACGGTTTACTGGGTGGTTAATTGCTCGTACACCTTTGTGTTTTTTAGCAAGTGAAGCAATAACTTCTTTTGTATTGTCTTTCGAACCATCATTAATAATAAGGAGCTCCCACTTTGTGGCGACCTTTGGAAGTACTGCTAATGCCTTCTCAACTGTTGTCGAGATATTCTTAGCTTCGTTATACGCTGGAAAAAAGAGAGATAGTTCAGCAAGCTTCATTGCTCCCTAGTCTAGCATACGTACGGTCAATCGTGATACCATCGGGTATGGGGAGAATTAAAACATTTTTGCTCGTAGCAGCCATTGCAGTCATTCCAACAATTGCAGTCTGGGCACCATTTTACCTAAGATCTGAGAAACTTTGGTCAATTCCTCTTCCTGTTAACGGAATGCAAACAGTCGTCGCAAATTACGATGGACCACTCTACATTGTTGTCGCTAAAACGCTTTATAACAAAGAGGCGATTGTTAAAAACTTTTCCTTTGATCTTCCTTACGAATATTATGCAGCTCACTTTCCACTCTACCCGCTTACCATTCGACTTATCTCTCTTGTTTCAGGGTATGTCTGGGGAACCCTTCTTGCGACTCTCTTAGCCGCTATCTTTGCACACTATTACTTCTATCGCTTTGCACTCGATATGACAAAGAAAGAACATTTGGCCGTTTGGCTCACCATGATTTTTGCAGTATTTCCAGCGCGGTGGCTCATTGTTCGATCGGTGGGTTCTCCTGAACCTCTTTTTGTTGGTGCAATTATTGCGTGTCTGTTTCATGCAAGAAAAAAACAATACCTTCTCGCTGGTCTCTTTGGTGCAATTGCAGCAATGACAAAAAGTCCAGGAATTCTCTTGCTACCAGCCCTCTTAATCTCAATCATTCTTCCTCGTTTTCGAGAGATTGTAACAACACATCATATGGGTAAATTTATTAAGTCACTACACATAAGTTCTATTGCAGTTTTCCTCATTCCCGTGGGGCTCTTGGCGGTCTTTGCACTCTACCAAGTACAATTTGGTACATTCTTTGCCTATTTTAATTCTGGAGACAACATTCACCTATTCATCCCTCCATTCCAGATATTTAACTTTAGCCAACCATGGGTTGGAACTCATTGGCTCGAGGAAATTATTTTCATTTACCTCATTATTGCCTTGGGGCTAGCTCGACTAATTACACAAAAGGAATGGCTGTTGGCCTGGTTTGTAGGAATTTTCTTTGGAGTAATTCTCTTTGTTTCGCACCGAGATGTCTTGCGGTACGCACTTCCAACAATACCGTTTGTAATTTTAGCTTTCCGAGATCAATTAGTTAAACGTGAATTTGTATTTGTGATGTTACTACTAATAATCCCAATCTATTTATTCTCAATCGTGTTTATCGTGAACAATGTCATGCCAATTGGTGATTGGACTCCCCTTTTGTGAAACCCCATAACTTTTGATATACTAGCCTCCGCACGTCTTGTGCACGTAGTATAAGGAGCCTTTGATGCTTGATCCTACAAATGTAAGTTCTGTTTTGTCCAATGAGGAGTCATTCTGCGCACTTCCTGAGGATTTGAGGTTAAAAATATTAGCCGTCATCCCCGATGTTTTGGCAAAGGTAGGTGAACTGGAAACCGAACTGGTTTCACAAACAAGCCTACTTAGGGCGAGTATTGCATATACTCAGGTCTGTCTTGACAAAAATTTCATCCCCATCTCAGAAGAGGTGTTAAACAAAGCTCGTAAAGTGGTTAGTACAGCTCTTGAGATGTTGAAAGATACAGCAGAGGAAGCGAAAGAACGCGATGTGGTGGTCTCGGACATACCTGAAAGATTTGGTATGAATTATTCACCGACAATCACTCTTCCGACGAGTTTGGATGACAGTGAAGATGAGAACCCAGATAGTGAAGAAGAGGCTGAAGACGATCTGGATACAATAATTGGTGATCTTGATGGTATCGGAGATGCATTGATTGAAGTTTTTCAAGACAAACCAATAAGCCAACAACTGATAGCTCGGATGTCACCGTCTGTTCTATCAGCGTTTGAAGCTGGTACCTTAACGATTGGCAAGATGTTAGAACAACAGCCATCGTTAATCTTCGTTGTAACTGACTAGTTGTTTGTCTCGGTCGGCCATTGGCCGACCATTTTTTGTACCGTCATTTGTGTATATAGAATTTTGGTATAATATGACCCAAGACTTTTTGTAAGGAGGTTTTTGTGATCAACCCAAACAATGTCTGTTCAGTTTTGGAGAAGGAAACCGCTTTCTCTACTTTGACGGAGGAGCTACGTCAACAGATTTTAGGCGTAATTCCAGAATTCTTGCAATCCGTAGAGTTCTTTTTTCAAACGACGGTCGATCAAGGAATGTTTTTTAGACTGAAGACTGAATTTGGCCTGATGTGCATTATGAAAGGATTCCTACCTTTTTCACAGGAAACGGAACTCCGAATGTCAGCAACCATGCACGACGTGGCTGAAAGCGAAATACGAACGTCTGGTAAGCACCTTGCGTTTACACCTGAAGAAACAGATGAGGTAATCAGGGTAGGCAGCAAGGAGATACGAGTACCTCGAATTATTCCTGAAGAGCTGCGCCTTATTGTCGCTGATTACAAGGAAGCAATGTACCGAGGAGTCGAAGGGTTACCACTCGCACGATCTGCAGTACAAAAAATGTACCCAACCGTTTTGGAGAAATACCTAAAAGGGTTATTGACCGTAAGTACCCTACTTGAAGAACAACCGTCACTCATATTTATGAATGAATGGTAGTTTAAGCAATTGGCCGGCGTTTCGCCGGCCTTTTTTTGTCTCACCTCCGGATAATCTTGGGAACTCCAAAAAATATTCCATAGATTGGGACAATGAAAAAAACGATTGCAACTAACAGAACAAACACCCCACCAAACACTGCTGATAAAAATGCTAAAAACAGAAATGCTCGGGCAATAGACATATCCAGTTGTATGAGCCCTGCCTCATGCTTATATGCGTAAGCAACAAAAAACATGTAACCGGCACAACCACCAAAGCTCACTACAAAGATCACCGCAACCTGTTCCAATAGGTACGGAATCGCACTCGATACATACCAGGCATCTGGAAAGTGAACAAGCGGAAACATGACACAACTCCCTCTTTTTAAGCGTGGTCCCCTACCGATACGGCTATTGTATGATACGGAAGCCTAAAGCACCAATTTTCAAAATTATGAAGAAAGAAACGATAAGTTTATTGCCGACACAACCGGCTCTTCTGAAGTCAGGTATCCACGGTCATAAATGTTCACAATTTCAGATACTCCAGGGCGAAGGTTATCAGAAAGTTGAATCTCTTTGGCAGTTTGAAAACCAAAACCATACAATTTGTAACTCGATAAATCAGTTAGAAATTCCTCTGGAAGAATCAAGCGATAGACATCAACACGAACATCAAGAATAGTCACTTGGACAAACGGATCCATCTGCTCATTTGAAAGATACTGAACAATATCACTTTGTGGTTGGTATCTCAGCGCACCCTGAATAGTCTTATTAACTGACACCTCCTGTTGCAAAATCCGTAAGACACTCTCAAGAGTAGTTTCTTCTGTCTCCTTTTTAGCAAACCCCATTGGAATTGTTTTATCCCCAGCGTGTTTATACCGATTTCCTCCATGTGTCTCTTGCCCTACTAAAATACGATTTGGGTCCCCTTCCGGTGAAATAATCAGGGCAACACCCCGTCGACGCACTATTTCACGCTCAATATTATTGTAGATGCGGTGCAGCGTCACCATTGATGTTTTAAATGTGGTTGGCATCGTCCGGTAGAGAGCTTCTAATGGCATTTCTGGAGCAAGTGCTGCTTCTCTGAAGAAATGGAGAACCTCAGGTAAGCTCGTATGCCGCCCAGCAGAACCAATGATTCCAGCTCGCTTTATCAGTTTATGAAAATTTGCAATTGAGATGGGTAAATAATCGTTGTTGCTCACTGCAGCCTCAACTGAGCCATGTTTGAAATATTCATTCATAAACCAGCGGTCACTAAATCGAAGATATTCTGTGTGCTGTTCTCTCTCGTGCATGCGCTAGTATACCACGCAGTCTTTGACCCATAGGTATGTTTGTGGTATGATACCCAGGCTCAAATGAGCAGCAAGGCCATTCGTTTTTTTAGAGAAAAAGGATAGAAACAGATGACAATTAAATTGTCTCGTTTGGCACTACGTGTTAGCGTACTTTTGGTCATTTTGATGACAGGGGTAACGATTACTCTTGGGCAGGATGCAACAGCCCAACCAGCGCTACCGGGACTCGCAACAGCGACGCCTGCACCAGCTCTGCCTGGAATTGCCACTCAAATGCCGGTAACTGAATATCAGGTCGGTATTGAAACGGTAAGCATTCCAAACAGTTGGAAAGTATGGACTGGCACGAGTGAACAGCCGCCATTTGCAGTTATCCCATACGGAGTCATTGCGGCACAAAGCACTACTGGCACGATTGTTCAGTTCGCGCTTGTTCCGAACCAAAAAGTAATTGAGTCGATTAAAAGTGCTGAACCGTTAGCAATATTTGAGGCTTATAAAGCAACACAAATATCAAAGCTCACGGATCAACCGATCGGATTGGCAACAATTAACAACCAGCTTTGGATGTTAATCCCAACCGAATCTGACCTTGTGATTGTCACCGCGACTTCCGATATTGGAACAAATGAAGAAGCCTTACAGGTGATTGGCACGGTCTATCCCAAGGGCAAGATCCTCGACAATGCAATTGTCGGAAAGATCAAGGAATATATTGCTTCCCGTTTTCAATCAGCGCCAACTGCTATTGTACCGGTCGAACCGGTGACTACACCGGAAGTCGCATCAGTTAATTTGAAGCAGTTTATGCCAAATGAACAGCAACTTGGTCTTGGGCAAGAATTTGTACGGGATACCGACTTCTCACACACATATTCCCTTGAGGAAATGAAATCGGTATTATCTAAAAACTTTGGCCCAGAATTTAGTTCAATCTTGGCAAGTGCTGCCCAACAAGCAGGATATATAAATCAAGAAGTGGTTGTCTGGAGATCAAATGCATGCTCAGTGTTGGAAATCGATATTATCAACTTCCAAACAACTGACGGGCCACAGGCCTACGTACAAAACCAAAGCGTCATTGATGCTTGGCTACGGACTGGGAACTATCAAAACATAACAAACACACAGTTTGGGATTGAAGGTAGTGGTTTAGTTACTACCGCGTGCGGTCAAGCAAACAGCGCTACGGTGCAAGTTGGATACAAAAACTATCTACTTGCTGTTTCCGTCGTCGACGGCGCGAATGTCGATACGCTAATGAACGTTTTGTACAGCGTGGCTGACTTTATTGGCAAGCAAATCGGGTAAGTATTTTCTCTTGGGTAGCCTTCGGGCTACCTATTTTTGAACCTGAGAGTCAATGAGAGTTTCTTTTCTTTATACTCGAGGAGACAAGTAGAACTGTGGAAAGGAGAACACACAATGAGAACCGCATTCTACTGGAGACTGAAGCCACAATTCTACCGGCTACAAGGTTTTAGATCTGAAACGGGAGAGCTGAGTCTGCAAGACAGACCAACGTTTACCCCGATAAGAAAAGAGCCTGAGAAGAAAGCTGAGGTCGTCAAGAAAGAGGGAAGCTTGTATCTCAAAAATGCAAGTTAACCCACGAATAAAGGGCAGGTTACTTACAATGTAAGTCCTGCCCTCTTTTTATGCCTTAAGGAGTATTACCCCCAGGCCAAAAGCGCACCCGATTGGAACAATTGCTGCCCAATCTCCAAAAAAGAGAGGGCCAACAAAACCTGCTACAAAAAAAATTATTGAAATTAACATGCACGCTCGGGCAAATGGGTAATCATTTTGCTTCGAAAAAGCCACAAGTGCAAGCAAGATGGCAGCCATTACCAGAAAAAAACCTGTTAAATTCCCTATCCATCCGCCTGCTTGTGGCAGCGGAACTAATGGGTAGTTCATGAGTTTTCCTCCTCAAAAATAGGTAGAGACAGTATATCAAAATATAACTATAAGATCAAGTTATTTATTCTTCCAAATTACTCGGGTGTACATGAAGTAGTTATATGGCAAGACAAGAGCGACAACAACGACAAAGAGAATAATGATTCTTGCTCCTCCGCCAAAGATTCCGGTGAGAATACTCCCTGCCACTGTTTGAATAACAAGCGCCCCAACAGAGGTTCCATTAAACTGAATAAACTTTTTAACAAGGTTTGGCAAACCGGAAATGGTGCTGTCATTAAACGTCCACAAGTTGTTCAACGTAAAATTACTAATAATGGCGAGTTCTGTTGAAAGCAACCAACTAAGAATTTCAGCAAATCCTAATCGTGAAAAAATGGTTAATCCTACCGCATTCACGACAAAACCAATAAAGCCTACAGTTCCAAACTTAATAAACTTCTGAGATGCTTTCCATCGAAGAAGAAATAATACTTTATTTGTTGCAACCATTTCCTGCAATGAAAACTTTGAAGTTTCTTCAGTTCTTTCACCAAAGTGAATTGGTACCTCAACGGTCTTTTTAGAAAGTTTTACAGACTGGTAGAACAAATCGACTTTAAAGGCAAAGCGATGAAGTTCCATCAAGTGATCCAAATCAATCTGGTCCAAGACTCCCTTTACCCGAGTTAAGCGAAAACCGGTTGTAGTGTCATGTAAATTTGGTAGAAATAAAACAGCTCGTGCAAGCAAATTACCAAAGAAGCTTACTGCTTTTCGATGTGTTGCCCATCCTGCTGGAATGGTTCCCCCTTTAATGTATCGTGAACCAATTACGTAATCTGCTCCATCAAGGAATGGTTGAACCATCTCAATCACATGCTTTGGATCGTGTTGAAAATCAGAATCCATTTCAAGAGTGGCATCAGCCTTCAAGGTCTTCATTGCATACTTAAATCCTCTGACATAAGCCATTCCAAGACCGGACTTTTCTCCTTGAATCAAATGAAGATTTTTATGCTTTTTAGTAGCCTTTTTTACAATATCACCAGTTCCATCTGGGGAATTGTCGTCAACAACTAACAAATGCATTTCTGCATTTTTGATCTTTGGAAAACGAAGGGTAAACAGCTCATCGATCATACGACCAATGTTTTTTGATTCGTTGTATGTTGGCATCACGACGACGATTCTTTGCATGTATTTAGTTTACGGCAGCTGAAGCAAGCATGGTGTAACTTGCAATTTGAGCAAGTATGACAAGTACTATCACAGGAATCATCAAGAGAAGTGCTTTTCTGAGTCTCATATTGTGTCTCACACTAATACCAATGGCTAACACATAGAAAGAGTACAAAGCTGCGAAATTTCCAATGAATGGAATCCATCCCAAAAGTGACAATGGTGCTCGAGAGTATGAAAACGCAGCATATGTGTCAGCGTAGGTACCCTTTCCACGAAAGAGCTTTATCCATCCATGAAGAAGAGCTGCCCAAACAAAAGAGAGTAATGAAACGACAAGGGCTCCAATGATGACAACGGTAACTGCTTCAGTAACAGTTGGTGACACTGGGAGTGAAGAATCAAAAACATCTGAAATATTTGTTAGGAGTGGTGACAACAACAATGAATACAACAAAGCCAATGCTGAACCAATTAATGTGACAACAACAAAGAAGATTAAAGACTCAGATATTGGATGTGCCTTTGAAAAGACAGATCGTGGAGAACGCACGGTGTCTTTCGAATCAGAGAGGATTTGCATGACATCGATCGTTATCTCTTTGTTAACACTTGGAGAGACAACTTCTTTCACAACTGGCTTCTTGATTGACTTCTTTTTCATAAAATAGGTAACACAATTGTACTTCGAATTAGTTTAAAACACAAAACCATAAAAAAACCCCGATATTGCTCGGGGTCTGACATCCTTAGCCGTAGAAATAGCAATGCTTTGCATGCTTGCCACAATGGTGACCTTGGTCACATCGAGCACACTCGCATTCACAGATTCCAGGCTCTTTTAAGAGTCGTCGTAACAAACGCATAACGTACCGCATTTGCTCTAATCCTCAAACTAAACGTACGATCCACAAGTATACCACTCACAAAAATGAAACTCCACGGACTCACGTCCGTGGTTTCTTTTGGGAATCTCATTCTCA
>CAZMSJ010000001.1:0-147283 GCA_964568925.1 uncultured Gammaproteobacteria bacterium | reverse complement strand
AGTTCAACAATCCAATGAGTCCCCAATTTAGACCACCAACAACAAGCAGTGTAAAAGCAACAACGTGAAGCCAACCAGCATTTTTACTTGACATTAAAATCACCCCCTTACAATTACTGTAGTATGTTTTGAAAGGTAATGTCAAAAGGAGCTTTTGACTAGTTTTGTGGAGCTGCAGTTGGGACTTCGTTTCGAGTCTGACCAGCAATAATTTCTTCAACCATTTTTACAATTTCCTTTGGTTCATGCTCACTTTTTACAATGTACTTAACTGCACCTTTGAGCATTGCGTTTTCTGCATCCTTCTCTCCAGCAAGATTTGTTAACATAATAACTGGAATACTTTTTGTGCGATCATCAAGCTTCAATTTATCAAGAACTTCCAGGCCATTCATCTTTGGCATCATGACATCAAGAAGAATAATTGTGGGGTTAACTGTTTTTGCTTTTTCGAGACCAACTTCTCCATTTTCTGCCGTCTCTACATCGTACTTCTCAAAAGTGAAGATTTTCTGATACATCCGGCTCATTAAAGAGTCGTCCTCGACAATTAGGACTTTAGCCATTTGTAAGAAAGTATAGTTTAACTAAGAGGTAAAGTAAACTCGAATACAGAACCCTTGCCTTGCTCACTTGAAACAAGCTGTACAGACCCTCCCATACCTTCAACTAAAAGCTTACTAATGTATAAGCCAAGGCCAGTACCTTTGGTTGTGTCTCTCGTGTATAAACTAGAACCAGCCTGTTGGAACTTTCTAAAGAGCAGGCTTTGATTTGCCTCAGGGATTCCACGACCGGTATCTACAATCTTAACTGCAAGCAGGTGTTCTCTCTTTTCAAACTGAATACTGACACTGCCACTTTCAGTAAACTTTAAGGAATTTCCTACTAAATTAATTAACACTTCTTTTGTCTTATTCTTGTCAGCCACTACGTGTGGAATGTTTTCTCCACCTGTTACTTGTAAAACAACACCACCTTGTACATTTGCTTGTAACTCGCCCACAACTTCATTAGAAAGACCAACAATATCGAGATCTTCCTTTTTAAATTCCATGCGCTTTTGCTCAAGCCGGGATAGATCCAAAAAGTCATTTACGATACCAATCAAACGAATACTTGATTCATGAATATCCCCGATCATGCCCTTCACATTGTCATCCTTTAAGTCAGCAACAAAGTAATCCATAAGCATCGAGGTATTTCCACGAATCGCGGTAAGTGGGGTACGTAACTCATGTGACGCGATTGAGAAAAATTCATCTTTTGATCGCTCAAGCACCGTTGCTTCTGTAATGTCTTCCGCAAGCATCACCGTACCAATATATCGACCACGTTCGCCTAACACGAAGATTGGGACGAAAAACAGATGAAGGAACTTTGCTCCAAATGTGAACCGTTTAATTTCAATTGGCTTTTGTGTATGTTTACTTTGAACGTATGCATTTTGTACTTCAGGTCCAAGGTTTTTTCCAATCTCAGCAGCTGACGTTGGGGTCGAGGTGTTCCAAATCATATTTTTGGCAATTGGGTTAATTGCAATAATTCGGTCGCTTGCGTCTGCAATCAAAAACCCAATAGGAAGACTGTTAATGGATGAGTAGAGCTTTGCTTGCTCATCTTGCAATTCCTCTGTCTGCTTTTTAACTTCAGCTTCAATAATCTGTTGCTGATGTTTGTCATCAGTCGCAACACGAAATGCTTTAACAGCTCCGATGATAACTCCATCTTTTTTAATTGGTGCTGTAACTGAAACGATTGGGAACTTTTTTCCCGTATGTGTTTTGTAATAATGATCATCTTCAAGATTAATGACAACAACCTGACCATCAGTAAGCGTTTTAGAAAACGAACGCTCTTCAACTGGTGTTTCTACTCCGTGTCGAAGTGTTGAAACAATTTCAGTCCACCTCTTTCCAAGAACTGATTCATCAACTTCTAAGAATTCTTGGGCAGCAGGATTAATCAAGGTAATCTCGTGATTCATATTGATTGCAAGTAACCCCTCACCGACGGAGGTGATAATGGCACTACTTCGATCACGCTCAGCCTTTAACTGCTCTTCCAAATTTTTAGAATCCTCAAGAAGGTTAAGCATTGCTCGCTTCGTGTCATTTAGTTCAATATTTTGTTCATCAACTTGTTTCTTTTGCTCAACAAGTTCATCTCCCTTTGAAGACATTTGTTCGGAATAGGAAACAAGCATCTTTTCCCGTTGCATCAAATGCTTTTCAATTTTCTCATTGATATCTGAATAGAGGTACACAATGGCGGAGACAACAATCACTGAGAAAATAAGTTGCCGAGTCTGATCTGCGTCATAAACTGAGAGCTCATTTGGAAGGATTAATGAGGAAAGTGCAGTAACTAACAAGACACTCCCCACCCACAGGGCACCTTCTTTTTTTCCAACCAGAAAAAAAGCAACAACGGGCATGGTGAAGAACCAATACACACCACTTGTTCCTCCAAGCCCTCCTGTTACATACAAGGAAACCAAAACGAGTGCCAGGATAAACAACACAATTGCAGATACGGTCTTTATGTATCTCTCATTTGTCCACTTAAAGTACACCATGTTAATTACAACAACTCCTGCGGCGAGTAATTCAAAGTACCCTAACATGGTTGCACCAAGGACAACGTTCCAAAGACCAAAGATAAAGAGTGAAGTTGAGCCAATGAAAGAAAAGCCATAGATAAGCATGGCCTTTCTCTTCTCTAGATAGTCAATGTTTTCTTGATTGTTATCCTTCATGTTGTGACTCAAGTTTTCGAATCTGATTTTTTAACTCAATCATTTTTAGCTCTCTACCAACCATCAGTTTGTTAAGTCTCTCTAGCTCTTGTGACTTTTGTATTAACTCTTTTTCAGTATCTGTGTGTGCCGTAATATCTTCTTCAACACCTAAAAACCCTATCAAGAGGTTATTGCTTTGAAAAACGGGAGTAATGGTCGCGATTGCACGGTAGAACGTTCCATCTTTTTTTCTGTTGGTGATTTCTCCTTTGAACGGAACTTTGTCTACCTTTATCGTTTGCCACATTTTTATATAAAATTCTTTTGGCATGAGGCCACCCCACAAACGTGGAGTTTGGCCAGTCATTTCATCAAAGGTATAGCCTGTTAACTTTTCTGCTGCCCGATTTGCATAGATAATTACCCCTTCAATATCAGTCACAATAATGTGATTTAGAGACTGCTCAACAATACTTTTAAAGTAGTTGACTCCCTCATTTGAAAGCAATTCCTCTGCTGTTAAGTAAAACTCACCTACTCGTGGATAATGTTCTTCAAAGAACATGTCATGAAGTGAAACACCTTGTACCAGTAACATTTGCGTTACAGAATCGACCACTGATTGTGAACCGGCGATAAGCCACTTCGTTGGTCCAACAGGAGTCATTGCCTTTAATTGATCTGGAAGAATTGTGCCAATTACCTTTTTGAAATGGAAATTGTCACATTCTTTTTCAATTGAACGCAACTCATCTTCATAAAACACATCTTCCTGACTACTGTTTGCAAACAAAAGTTGTAATTTACAATTAATTTGCTTGGGAGCTAAATCTCGAATAATACTTAAGAATGGTGCGATGCCTACTCCACCAGCCACAATACATACATTATCTGTAAACGGTGCCCATCCCCCAAAAGGTCCCTCTATTTGTACTGCGTCACCGGGAGACAAATGAATTAAGTCATTTTTAAATTCACTTGCAGTATTTTCTCGAAAAACAATTGATAGTGTTGACTCACTATTGGGAACTGAAGTAATAGAAAAAGCTCTGCGCTCTCCTCGTGGATCAAGCTCTTTGTGATTGGGTAAAATGACCCACACATACTGCCCGGGAGTAAAACTAAACAAGGTGTCATCTACTGCAAAGACACATTCCCATGTCTCTTTTGCAATCAATTTTGTACTCACAACATGGGCACTATAACTTTTATTCATAGCAGGTAATTCATTCTCTCACCTTATAAAGATGCCACGCAAGTAAGATCATTGACCAATAATTTTCAGTAGATGCAATTGTCAAAAATGTTTGTTAGAATTTTGCAATGAGTTACGATATTGAAGTAAGAAAAACACGAAAAAAGGGTCTTGGCGTATATGCATTGCGAGACTTTAAAAAAGGTGAAGTTATTGAAAAAGCACCTACTCTTTTACTTGATACTAAAGATCGTGCTCATTGTGAAGAGACTCCACTCTCACACTATATGTATCCATGGAGAAGTACTCGAAGTGGTGCGATTGCATTTGGATACGGTTCAATTTATAACCATTCTTTTGAACCAAATGCAGATTGGAAGCAAAACTTTAAGGAACAAGTCATGGTCTACACCGCTATTAAAGATATTAAAAAAGATGAAGAAATCTTGGTTAACTACAATGGAGAACCAGATGACACAACTCCAATTGACTGGTTTGATGTAGAAAACTAATTTTTTTACTCCTCAGTTACCTAACAAGTTCATTACCCCACTACTCACTTGGCTGTTTATCATGTCTGACAACTGCTTAACGGCAACTATCGTTAGCACAAGTGAAACGGTCGTGATAACCATCGCAATAATACCAACAACCTTGGCTTTCTGTTCAGACTCCTTCAAGTATCTTGCTCCCCAAATATACCCCATGGGTGGAAGGAAAAAAGAGCCCAGATAGAGGTAAACCTGTGCGAGCGCATCAACTGACTTTGGTTTAGGTTTCAAATTTGCACCACAATTGAAACAAAAGTAGTCAATGGCCCGAACCTGTGTGTGGCAAACTGGGCAAGCAATTTCATTCATTCCTTTACTATACAGTATGAGTGAGCTTAGGTTAAAAATTTCTTTTTTTACAAAATATCGGATATACTTGCGTTTTCAAACCACAAAGGAGGTTTGCGTTGATCAGTGAAAAATTTGTGTTAGGTTTCTTTAACACAGGGACTGGACGAAAGGGCTACCCAATTTTTGCAATCCTGCATGAGTCTGCTGGGATTATTATTGGCCAAGTTGTGAAGGCAAATAGTGACTTTGGCGTCGAAATTGCAAAAGCAAACCGATGTCAACACATCTACACTTTGAAAGATTCAATATCGCAAGAGATTATTGGCTATGCAATTGGTGAGCATACAACAGAGGAAGAGCTCACGTCTTGTTTGACTGCAATCAAAGCAAAAGAAGGTCATTATTACCTCCATCTTGATGGCAGTTACATAACAGAAGTAGAAAGAAAGAACATTATCAACCACAGATTGTGGAAAGTAATGAAGGACTGGCAGGATTAGGATACACAAAGAGGCGTGCATCGCCTCTTTTTTGTGGAAAATAGGTTATTTACCGTCCCACTGAGAAACATCTAAATTTACTTTGTCTCCGACAAACAAAACTCCTTCTTTTTCAAGCATGAGTCTTTTCTTCACAACTCCCCCTTCAGCCGAATATCCCGTTAAAGCACCAGAAGACGACACAACTCGATGACATGGGGTAACTGGTGCATTTGGATTCGTTCGCATAAAAAGACCGATTGCGCGTGAAGCCTTTGGCCGTCCTGACAAACGGGCTAATTGACCATAGGTAGCAACCTTGCCCACCGGAATTTTCTTTGCCAATTCGTAAACTTGTTCTCGAAATGAAGTGCTTTGCATAGAGAGGTCACAGTATACCAAAGGGAACAAAAGCAATATCAATGCCACTACAATTGATTGTGGTCAGTAGTTTTTCAGAAGTGAAAGAAGCGCTCTCTCTTCATTAGTAAGCCCCTCTTTTTTTGTGTTTTTTTGACTATATGACTTTTCAAAATGTGGAACTAATATCTCCCTTTCGTAGGTGTTAATGACAGTGGGATGAATATAGTAGGTACGACAAACCGTTTTGGTGTTTCCTAAGTGTTTTGCAACTGAAGCAACAGCTTGTGAAATATTCGTTTTACGTGCCTTTTCATTTTCGGCATTTCCCCGTTTATATAAATCATCTCCAGCTAAAACACTTCCTCCCCAGGTTCGAAAATCTTTTGCCGAAAAGTCTGCACCAGTATATTTTTGGAGATATGCATTTACATCAGATGAATCAACCGTCTGCCGGTTGTGATCTACATCAAGATACTGGAACAGCTCATACCCTGGTAACTCAAGACACGAGCGAACTGTACGAGCAATTCGTGGGTGAGTTATCGCTAACTCATGATAGACACCACTTTTCCCTTTGAAGGAAAAAGAAATAGTATTTCCATCAACCTCCACGTGTTTTTCTCTCATGGTAGTTAACCCGTATGATTTATTTTCATCTGCATACGCTTTGTTTCCGACACGAATAAAGGTGTGTTCAAGGAGCCAAACAACAGTAGCAGTAACCCGATCACGACTTAATGAATGTTCTCTCATATGCGAGTCCATTGCCTCTCTTAGAGCTGGAAGGCTTTCACCAAAGGCAATCATTTGATCAAACTTTTTCTGCTGGCTCTTTTTTACCCAATCAGAGTGGTATATGTATTGTTTTCGCCCCTTTGCATCAACACCAACTGCTTGAATATGGCCATATGGATCTGAAGAAATGGCAACAGACTTCCATGCGGGAGGAATTACTAACGAGAGTACTCGATCTCTCTCTTTTTTAGATAATGCATCACCGTTCTCATCAACATATCGATACATATCCCCCTGCTTTAAGCGTTTCCATTGGAGGCTTTCCTCTTTTGTGTAATGGACTTGTGCCATCGTGCACTCAGTGTATATGTTTTCAACTACTTCTGATAGATCAGGTACCCCCGTGCGATATACTTGACACATATGAAAGGACTTACGATACACACCGTTACACTCCACGTACGGGACATGAAGAAAATGGTACAGTTTTACACATCAACAATTGGTCTTGCGATACTAAAAGACCAAGGAGTAAAAAAAAACTTGGGACAGATACTACCCCACTTCTAGTCCTCATTGAAGATCAATCACTCCCTGTACAAAAACAGGGTTCTACTGGCTTATATCATTTTGCAATTTTGTTTGCATCTCAAAAGCATTTAGCGAAAACACTTCTTCGTGTATTTGAACAAACTCCACACCTTTTTACAGGAAGCGCAGATCACTTGGTCAGTGAAGCTTTTTACCTGCAGGACCCTGAAGGAAACGGCATTGAATTATATTGGGACCGTGATAAATCAATATGGGAATGGGTAAACAGGCAGGTTGTCATGGGAACCACATACATTGATCCTGGAGAGTATATAGAACTTCACTTGTCACGTGAGGATGAGAGCCCAAGCAAAAAAATTGGGCACATGCATTTGAAGGTTGGTGATATTAACCTTGCAAAGCAGTTCTATGTAGACATACTCGGTTTTGAAATTACAGCAGAACTACCACAAGCACTTTTTGTTTCAGTCGATAGATACCATCACCATTTGGGTTTAAATACATGGGAGAGTTTTGGCGCTTCAAAACGAGAAGCAAGCGTAGGACTCCACTCGTTTCAGATGGGAATCTCTGAAAGTGAATATGCACTTCTAACTGACAGACTAATAAAGAACAACATTTCGTATGAAGAGGAAGAACAAACTATTACGTTAAAAGACCCGTGGGGCACCACACTTATTTTTTATTGTGAACGGTAGTCTGCAATGTCAGCCATGGAGTTTGGCCACACATCTCCTGATTCATCAAGATTTTCAGATGGGCTCACTGATACATAGTCCGTTCCCTCTTTCACTTGTTTGCGTACTGCATAAAAACGGACCTCTCCTTCAAGGAGGTAAATAACTGCTTCATCACGGCCTACTGGCTCTCCTGTTCGAACTTCTTCCCCATTCTTTGTTTCATTTGATAACACATAGGTGTAATCCTGATAGGCAATTATTTTATTAAAACTAAAAGTAGTCCCATTAATCGTTTTCTCACGAGGTGTTTTAAAGGTTAGTCGTCGATCAAAATCACTTCCAAATAAGGTATATATGTCAGCTTCTTTTGTTACGCCAATTGTTGGCATTTGTACTCCATCCAGTTTAAAGTGTGCCGGATCTCGATAATCACGTTCTTTATTCAGTACATCCCCAGATCCCCCTATTGAAGCTACCCGAGAGAATGGATTTCCAAGTGACATAATAAAGATTCCTCCAAGAACAATAACAACTAAGAGAAGAACTTTCTTCATAGATTCATTGTAGCAACAAACAGAAGAAGAAAACAAAGAAGACTTTAGAATGGATATCCTTTGAGGCCCTGTATTCCTTTCAAAACAGAAATCTCACCCATGATGTTGTTGGCGTGACCAGTAATCATACTCCCAATGAAATTCCCTACTTTTTTCTCACCCATTCCAAACATACTCATATCAACTGATTTTTCTAAATCAGCATCAACAAGCCCTGCAACAAATGCTTCAGTAGCTGCAAAAACAGCTTTTGTGTACTCCAAAGCTTGTGGCATATCGACAGTTACACTCTTGAGCCACGCAGGGTACGCAGTTACCCATTCGGTTGGCTGCAATTCACTAATACCTGTTTTGTCTTTCCATTCAGTCTCAAAGAGTGGCTTATCTTTCTTTAAAAATCCTTGAGTGAAAAAGTCTTCTGAAAAGACAAGATGTGCAAAGGTACCTGCAATTGGGTTGGCTGTACCTGTTGGCTTAAAGGCGGCTACCTCATTTGTTACCCCTTCCATCGTTTGCAAAAAATTTGTGTGTGCATTCAAAAGATCGTCGTGAAGACAGGAAACTGCTATGTTTTTATCCATAGGAAATACTACCATACGAAGAGATTACTTCAAAACTTGATTTCGACCATACATTGGTGTATTATAGGTAGCATTTAACATAATCTAAACGGAGTTCTTTGTGAAAACACTACTAGTTGCAGGCAGCAGCTCGGATATTGGTAAATCTATCATTTTCGAAGGAATGGACCGTGGTTGGAGCACAATCGGAACACACTTTTCAACCCTTGGACAAGGGCATGAGATTCACTTGTGTGACCTGAGTGACGATGATTCAATTAAGTCATTTTTCAAGAAATTAGGTAATCGCAGAATAGATGCCGTCGTGATGTCATCCTTCCCGTTCCTGACAGCTGATCCAATGAATATCGATCAGGCCAATCAGGCATTGAAGTTGCTCGCCGGACATATTCGGTTTATGAGCTTAGCTACCCAACGACTGGTTGAAGATGGTAGGATCATCAACATCTTAGGTCAGTGTTCAATCCATGGCTTGGTCGAAGCACCACACTATAGTGCCGCCTTTGCCTATATGGATAACTGGGCAAAATCCGTGAACTCTAACCCAAACTACGGCAAAAATGGAAAGGTCTGGATTACAAGTTTGTTATTAGCTCTTGTTAATACAAGAGAACTAAATGGAATGACTGAAGAAGCCAAGAGCCGATATTGGACATCTATGGTTCGCATCATTGATGATACTGATGTAGCACATCAAGTATGGTCACTCATTGAGAGCCCATACCCGATCACATCTGTGATGATGGATGGCGGCTACAATCTCCGTTAAATTCGTAGACATATACCTGGCGTTAAGCCAGGTATTTTTTTGTGATCTAAAGATCTGCTTTCAACAAACACCTCTCCACTGTTAGGATTAAGTACTCTTTGTATGAAAAGAAAAACACAAAAGAAAACAAACGTGTTGTCATATGTATTTGCAACAGTTGCAGGGCTCATTGTTACATTCATAGCTGAGTACCGTTTTGGCCGTGTAATCATCTGCAAATGTGGGTACATCAAGGTTTGGCAAAGTGCAGTTATGACCAGTGAGAATTCTCAACACTTAACAGACTGGTATACCTTCTCTCACATCATTCATGGTTTTGCATTCTTCTATTTAGGTCGATTTCTTTCAAAAAAGATAACACTCTTCCAATCATTTATCCTTGCATTGGGAATTGAAACAGGATGGGAGCTTATTGAAAACAGTAGCTTTATTATCAATCGATACAGAACAACAACCATGTCTCTCGACTATTATGGAGACAGTATCATTAACTCTAGTTTTGATATTTTAGCTATGGTTTTAGGCTTCTATCTTGCAAAAAGACTCCCTGTTTGGGCTGTGGTTTCATTAATCATTCTTATGGAGGTTGGTGTGGGACTTCTTATCCGAGATAACTTAACACTTAATATTATTATGCTTCTCTACCCATCACAGGCAATTAAAAAGTGGCAGATGGGAATGTAAGACACACAGTTTCAGAATTTATAGGATTTTACCCATATTTTTGATATAATGCCTACTGTTAGGGCTTTCTTATACACAAAAACAAGGGGTTACACCAATGGGAAAGACTGAAAAGCGCCTTTGTCGCACCTGTGGAACTCAAATTATCCACCATCTGACTAACACATTTAATGTCAGTCGTTTTGTTGAGAAAATTGAAGGAAGTGGCATTGAAAACTCCCCTGAGATAAAAGTCTGTCCATTTTGCAAAAGGAAACTGAATATCAACAGTACCTGTCGTCCACAATTAGCTGATGTTCAAGACTTCTTTTTTGAAGCAATGAGACAAGGCTGGGTGGTAAGTACGACAGCAATTCCAGGCTTTCTGCCAGGGTATGAGATGATCCCCTATCAACGAGGGCTCATGAAGCTGATTGATCATTGGTACAAGACATCAGGGGAAAGCAGATCAATGGGTTCTACTCATATCTATTTTGGTGAGACGCTCTTGTGGGCGATGACCTATGAAGGGTATTACCAGCAGGAAGCGTTACCAGTCGTTCTTTCAGCGCTTTTGCATGCGTATGAGACAAAACAGTTTTTTGGAGGGAGAGGGATACCAGATACTACTCACAAAAATCTCGTCTATCAAAACAGACTAGAAAGTAACACCTTTCAGTCTGCAAGTGGAGTGGAAGAAGTATTTTCTGGTAAGAAAAGTTTAGGTAAACATACATACCAGTGTCACTGGATGTGGTAGTTGTTTTCCCTGGGTTAAAACACCCAGGGATTTTTGTATAGAAAAAACTTGTAAGAACCTTACTGAGAGACTATATTCGTCGTATGGAGAGACTGGTCACCGAAAGACAAATAATCCCTCCTATCTTTGACTCTGCCTTCCCTCCTGAACTTACGCCAGGTAACCCAGCCTTTGAATATTACGTAAGTAGACGGGTGATAAGTATCCTTGAACAACTTGTACATCAAGAAACTGATAGTTTGATCACTGAAGAACTCCAGATCATTTCTTCTGAATATATCCTTCTCTCAATAGAGATGCGTAGCGAAAGTGACGCAGGCAAGGAAATGACAGCTCATGTCTATGAAGAGCTTCTTTCACTTTTTGAAGAAGAAAACGAAACTACAAAACCCGTCGTTCAAGAGAAATTAAGAGAATACCAAACAATCATGCTCAAAAAAGTGTCTGATCTCGAGGGAAACGCGATTGAGAGAACGGATCTCTAGGATAAGGTGTATACTCCAAACAGATATGAATGGCTTTATAGGAAACATAGAAAAAGAGACACTTGAGAATGAAAACTTCCGAAAAGTTCTCTATACTGGTCAACATGCACAACTTGTAGTGATGCACCTTAATCCCCTTGAAGACATTGGACTTGAAACACATGAAATTGTTGATCAATTTATTAGAATTGAAAAAGGTGACGCAAAACTAACACTTGGTGAAGTTACCCATGAAGTACACGAGGGTGACGCTTTTATTATCCCTGCGGGAACAGCACATAATGTGGTAAATACATCTTCAAACAACCCAGTAAAAATCTATACCATATACTCACCAGCCCATCACAAAGATCAAACGGTACACAAAACGAAAGCAGACGCTGAAGCTGACCACGAAGACCACATTTAAGCCTTCACTTTTTCCCCTTTGCGAGGTTTTCTTTGACTCGAAAGAGAACAATTTTCTTAATTAATGACAATGGAAGATCTTTGTCCAAAGGAAACTGAAGTGTTCCTTTCCCCTTCTGATACGGAGTAAGCTCTTTTTCAAATGCTTCAATACCCGAAGGTGCTGGGTACACTCCAATATGAGTTTTATATCCTCCAAAATGAATAAGATTTCCGTTCAATTGAAAGGTTGGAAGACCGTAGCGAATCGCCTCTGTAGCTTCAGGCACCGTGTCAGCAATCATTTCTCGTAATGCAGTGAGCTTTGAGGCGACCTCTGGAGAAAACTGTTTCAAGTATTGGTCAATCGTTTTATATTCTTTCATGACAATTACCCATATTTTAGCAAAGAAACAAGCACTTTTCTTTCTCGCCTTTATCGCGAAATCATGAGACAATGGGTGATGCAGAAAATTTCTCCATTCCTTTGGTTTGACGGCCAAGCAGAAGAAGCAGTCACCTTTTATGTAAGTCTGTTTAAAAATTCAAAGATACATATGATTGCTCGCTATGGTGACGAAGTTCCTGAAATGAAAGGTAAAGTGCTAACTGCTTCATTTGTACTTGATGGTGTTGAGTTCATGGCCATTGACGGGGGCCCACATTACAAAATGAACGAAGCTATTTCCTTTTTTGTTCATTGTGAAGACCAGGCTGAAGTTGACTTCCTTTGGAACAAGCTGGCTGAAGGTGGCAAACCACTGCAGTGTGGGTGGATAACAGACAAGTTTGGTTTAACCTGGCAGATTATTCCAAAATCGCTAGGAAAACTAATGAGTGATCCTGATCCGAAAAAGTCAGGACGAGTTATGCAAGCGATGCTTCAAATGGTAAAAATTGACGAAGCACTCCTCTATCAAGCGTATAACCAAGAATAACGCTCTTCCTTCTTTGTTCACTTTGTAAAAGACCCAAAAGAGTTCTAGTATTAAAGTATGATTGCTCCTGCCTTAGTCATACTTCAGATATTTGTTCTCTTGTTTGTTGTGGGGCTTATTCACCGATACCAAGAAAAAACAGGAACTGGGTACTTGATCGTTTTTCTTACTTCAGTGATGGTCATTGTTCAATGGCTTTCAGATGTAGGCAGTATTACCTTTTTTCAAGGATACCCAATCTTTATTTCATCAATCGTATTCTTCCCATCAATTTTGTTCGGACTATTCCTCATCTTCTTGTTTGATGGGCCAGCTCAGACACGAAAACTCTTTTATGGATTACTAACAGGAGAAGCTCTCTATGCTTTTAGTGTCATTGCCCTCTCTTTGACAGGAATCTTTCCTTCATATTTTCAACTAAATACCAGTTGGTTTCAAAACCATATATTCTCAACTATTGCAGTAGTTGCAGACTTTTATTTCATAACATTCCTCTGGAGCTTCATGAGTAAAAACAGTTCTTGGATTATGGCAAAAATTGCCTTCGTCTTCTTGGGGGTAAACCTTCTTGATACGACAATCTTTGTCCTTGGCGCCTTTTGGGGAACCCCTGCAATGCTTACAATTTTGCTGACTGACTATATCGTGAGAATTGTCCTTTCGTTATTAATTATTCCAATTGCGTATCTCTACATCCAGATTGAAAAGAAAGGAAGAGGGTTTCAAATTGAAACACGATACCCTTGGTCAATCCTTGCAACTCACCAGGAGGCAACCGAAGGTTTGAAAGAAGCAAACAAAAAAATTGATGATCTAGAAAGAACAAAAACAAGACTCGAAGAAATGTCTATCGTTGCAGACAAAACAATTTCTGGGGTAACAATTGCCAATGAAAAAGGTGAAATAACCTGGATTAATGAAAGTTTTTCAAAAAACACTGGATATGAACTTGGGGACGTTGTGGGGCACCGACGAGAAGAAATCTTAACAGGAAAAGATACTGACCCAAGGGACACAAAGCGTTTCATTGATGGGATAAAGGAGAAAAAACCTTTCTTTGTTGAGATACTAAACTACAAAAAAAATGGTGACCCGATCTGGCTTCACATTGAGGTCACCCCTATTTTAGAAAATGACCAAGTGGTCAAATTCATTGCAGTTGAATCTGATATCACAAGACTGAAACAAATTACGGTTAAGTATGAAGAGACAAATAGATATTTGTCTGAAATGAATGAAGCAATGATTGGTCGAGAACTGAAAATGACAGAACTGAAAAAAGAAATTGAAGAGTATAAAGAGAAACTGACACTACTCCAGAGCAGACAGTAAACACCTACTTTTCTTAGCTTGAAGCGGCAAATGCATTTTTAATCATCTTTCCTAAAATGGCTTCATCTATATCTGAATAGTGTTCTACGTAAAAGCACCCTCCACTAACACTGTGTTTGCCTACTTCTGGCAACAACTCTTTGTTTTCAGGAACAGACAAAAGACCATACAAGGTGAAATTTGCTTTGCGTGGAGAAAATGACAAAAGGGGCCAAAAGGTTTGCTTCTTTCCCTTAGTAACTGCGTACTTTCCAAATCCAACAATACTTGTTCCCCACACCACAGCCTTCTCTCCCGTTTGTTTCTCATACAAAGAAACAAAATGGTTGGCGTCTACACGTTTGTCTTCAGAGGCAAGTGAATCTAAAAAATCCGTGAGAGATGTATTTGTTTCTTTTGTTTTTGGTTCTGACATAAGGGTAATTATATCAAACGAACGTTATCTATCTGTAACCCGGTATACAAATTTTAATCCAGACCAGGTCAAATCAATTGCAATGACTTTAACGTCAACAAGACCGGTCAACAACCCAATCTCTCTGACGATATTCCCATCGATATCAGTCACAATCTTTGATGTCTTTTTCGGCCAAGCAATCCAAAGGGCTCCTGTTTTCTTTATATAATCTCGACACCGTTTACTCTCTTTTAGAAGGTCTTTCTTTGAAGTTACAAACAGAAGAATAACATCTAGATCATGAGATACAGCATCAATATATGAAACTTCTGACAGACTAAAATTTGCAGGGGCTCCAATGACAGCAACCGACATATGTGGTTTTATTCCAATTTTGTCTTTCAATGTTTTCTTTGAATAACCAGCAGTCTCGTTGTTCATAGTATGAATATATCATGTGACTTTTTGCTTTTCTTTTGCACAAAAGGAACCTCCACGGACTTACGTCCGTGGTTTCCTTGGGAATCACGAAGCTTCGCAACGTGAAGGGAAGGCAAATTCATCCCCGTACTTACGTACGGGGTTTCCTTTAGCAACAAAAATCGCTTGAAGAAAGTGTACCAATACACAACTCTTCAAGCGATAAATCACTTAGTTGCTAGTTCATCCTCATTCCTCGGGAGAGGAAGAACCAACCAGCAATGGCTAAGCCGAGACCTAAAATAAATGGAACGACACCAGCGGCCAATCCATTTGAATGGATCGCAATTGCTGTACCAAAAACACTAATCATAATACCGAATACAAAGGCAAAACTTCCCAATGCCATGAAACTCGCACTTATCATGAGATTTCCTTCCCGGTCACTTTGATTTTTTTATTATCTCAACCGACATCAACTTGCTTCCATGTGCAGTACCTTGACCACAAGACGCGCTGATTTTGTGAGAATATGAATCAAGTGTTTCAACCTCGGGATCACCTACTTTCCAATCACGATAGGTATAATAAACAGTTGCATCCCACTCTCTTGAAATGTCTTTAATCTTGGTAATTATGGACTTATCCATGGTGCAATACACATTGATATTGTCACCAAAGATCCAAACTGCAAACAGACCGTTGTTTAAGGGATCAACGTTACTCACGATTCCACGACCGAACCCATCTTCTTTTCCAATACCCTGGGGCTTGTCCCCTAGTTGCGGAACAGGAGTACATGCTGAAAAAAGAACGGCAAACAGAATGAACAGTAAAATACGCTTCACTACAAAACTCCTCAATGTACCTATTACCAAATGAGAGGTAAACGAAGCATAGTATAGTACAGGATCAGAAGCGAATCAAGTTATAGGTGTTTTGTGCTGAGAAGGTTAACTTGTAAGTGAAGCTCTAAAACCTCGAGAAGCATAATAGGAAGAAGCACCATTGTGGTAGATAAACACATGATCATATCTTCGATCAGCAAAGATTGCCCCACCAAGCTTCCTGATAGCTTCAGGTGTTTCAATCCAACTTGATGTCTTTGTGTCAAATTCCCCTGTTGTCTGAAGTGCTTTATATAGGTCTTCAGAAAGCATTGTTACGCCCATTGCCTTGGCCATATCATGTGCGGAGTCTTTGGGTTTATATGACTTTCGATCATCATGTGCTTGTCTGTCATAGCAGAGGCTTCTTCTCCCCTTTGGGCTCTCAGCTGAACAATCAATAAACGTAACATGATTAGTTTTCTTCTCTACAACGACAACATCTGGCTCTCCACCGGTTTCTTCCATTTGTTTCAGTGACCACAGTTTCTCTGGAGAAGCTTCTAAAAGCCCCAAGACAGCTGTCCACGCAACACCAGGGTGACGATGGGGATTCTTCTCAAAACGAGTATGAAGAGTCTCAAGAAGTTCTTTTTGGTCAGCAAGTGAAAGTATCTGTTTAGTCATGCCCTATTCTATCAGAAAATGGGCCGTCTATGACTTCACCAACTCTGTTCCTCAATTTTTATACGATTGAGAAACAGTCAGTAATCACTTTATCGAATAAGACCGAGCCCAACGATACCAGCAAAGATCAAATACCCTGCAATGAGATAATTGAGAAATTTTGGAAACAGAAGAATTAATACCCCGAAAAGGATTGATGCGAGCGGACTTAAGTTAGTAGATAGATTCATAAATTAACACCTCCAATTCTTTTAAAAAATTAAACGACAATATCAGTAGTACTTAGTTGTTCAAGTTTATGAATAAGCTCCTGCTCGGAATATGTAGAAGTATCGATATTCTTGCTACTAAAACTGCGTAGTCCTTCGATAAGTCTCCGTACATATACTGCTTCACTTTTTTTCAAATGTTCAATTTTAATTTCGTTGTTTTTGAAGGTTTTTGAAACAACAACGAGTTGTGCAAAAAACATCTTCGTATTTATGAAGATATTTGATATGTCTTTTATGTCAACACTATGAACACGGGAAGAGAAAAAGAAGTCACGAGTAATTACGGTTAACCTTCCATCCTCCACATTAATTGTGTCAGGAAAGAAATCAAAGGGGAATTTGTGTGAAGATACAGAGACCAAGATGCGGTTGGATTTTCTTACTAAACCCTCAACCACACTCTTGTCTTGTCTATTTTGTTTTTCGAAAGCTAGACTTTCAAAAGATACCTTATTTTCTTTAAATATTGTATCCATTTTTTTAGTAAACAATAGAACCGTAAAACTAGTTACTTTGCTCCCTTCCAGACATAATCTGAAGAAGCTGAACTATTCCCCACGCAAGAAGAATATATACAACGACTGCAACAATTGCGGATGGCTCTAAAACAGAGGACGTTTCAATTCCCTGATTTACCTCTCGACGAAAGATTCCTTCAAACGGAAGAATAAAGCTCCACGTAACACCATAGATGAATCGGACAAAACTACTTGCAGTACTTGCACCCATTATTTTCAAAATGAGTCGAAAAACAAGTAATACATCTATCAGTCCAAAAAGAAAGTAGATTGCGTATTGCACCGATTGCAACCCGGTTGCGTTTCGAATGACAGGTTCTATTGCCTTTGTAGTATCACGACCTGTTTGTGTACTCACTGTTTCTTTTATAATTTTTACCATTAATAATTCACATCCTCTCAATAATTTCACATACCCTTTGTATAAACGAACTTCGTTATCTATTTCGGACTAAACGACCGACAAAAATAACAACGATTGCTCCAATTACTGCTACCAAAAAACTATACAGGTTAAACCCAGTAATACCTGGCTTACCAATATTATTCATGAAAAAACCTCCCACAACGGCACCAACAATTCCTAAGATGATATCGTAGAGTGTTCCCTGACTTGCGTCAGTCTTCATGAAGATAGATGCTACCCAACCGGCTAATGCTCCAAAAATTATCCAATATACAATTTCCATTATCAATTCACCCCCCCACTATATGTTTTAATCAGTATTTTCAATTTTTTTGATTACTGTTTCTTTTGGTAAATACGAAATAAGCGCTTTTTCTACAAGTGCAGTAAGGGTCATATCTTCTACAATTGCCTGTGCTTTTGCATGTTTTGAAATTGAAGGGTTTAGAAAGAGTGTTATTCTTTGTTTTGTACTAGTTGACATACTTCACATACTACACTTATATGAAGTACTTGTATATAGCCCACTTATTTCTAGTAAGGTTTAGTCAAAAATTGAGCACAAAAATAACCGCTGTAGAGTGTACAGCGGCTTTCAATTTACTACTGATACCACATCTTCTGTGAATCAGGAACAAAAAAGTTGATCACAAAAAAAGGAATACACCGATTGGGCCTAAAAGAAAGGCCAAGAGGCTTAGCAATGGATGCAGTTTCAGGTAGAAAGGTTTTTTCTCCTGATATCCTTGACTGAGGCGAGCAAATCCGCCTTCTCGACCGAAGGAAAGCACTCCCCAGCAAATAAACATCCCGTGTACCAGACAGTACGCGATAAGCAAAATAGTTCCTAGCATGTAATGCCTCCTTTGTAAGGAACGACAAAGAGAATTTTACCACGATTACACGAAGATTACAAATTATGGGTACTTACCTCTCATTTCAAGAGACCGGAGAAAAGAAGAATAACAGACAACGCGGTGAGAGCAGCAAAGACAACTACCGTTTGGAGGAAGTGATTAACAGCAAGCTTCTTCTTCCCTTCAATAAAAAACATAATCGGCTGATAAAAAAACAAATATGCCATAACAGCCACTGAAAGCGTTAACACTGATAAAACGGTGATGGGGGCTGCAATAGTGTCTGGCTTATCCTTTTGTGTCTGCATGATCAAATTCATCAAAGACACAACCAGAATAATGTAACCGGAGGCAGAGAAAGCATTTAAAACAGATTTTCTATTCACTCAGTAATTCTACTCTTTCTCAAATAAGTTCTCACTGAAAGGCAATATGAGCAATGAATCTATGTTTTTTAGTAACCTTAATTAATTCTCTGAAGAAAACTCAATAATCCACTCGATTCCATATTTATCTCTAAACATTCCCATGTATGTTCCGTATGGGCCTTCCCCCATTGCTCCTTCAACTTCTCCACCAGCAGAAAGACCAGTAAATAATCTGTCTGCTTCTTCTTTGCTTTCAGCAGTTACTAAAATCTTGCTTCTATTTTCCCGTTCATTCACACGCCCCATGATTTCTGGAACATCATTTGCAACAAGAAGTGTGTTTGCCCCAATAGGTAAAGAGATCTGCATTATCTTATTTTCTTCCTTTTCTGGAACCTGAAACTCAGCACTCGCAATGTCTTTGAAACGTACTATTTTTCTAAACTCTCCACCAAATACTGATTTATAGAAAGTAAATGCTTCTTCTGCATTACCGTTGAAGTTAATCCAAGGATGTATTGTTGTCATGGGTTTATGATATCAGATTAAAAGTGTAAGTGTAAGTGTAAGTGTGAATTTAGTAATATTGTTTTGAAATTTAGTAGACAATAAAAAAAGGTATGAATAATAAGTTCATACCTTTTAACTCACTTCCAGAAAAAACTACTTTGGTTTGCCCTCAATTGCTCCAAGATGCTTAGCAATTGTGGTTCCCTCTGTTGCTTTCATACCGGCACTCTCGACAATCCGGTGCATCTGTTGAATTTGTGTCTCGGAAGGATCGATATCAATCCCCCAACAGTGATATTGGCAACGATATTAACACCTGTAAGGGCTTGAACAAGACGAACGGCATCTTGATAACTTTGTCCACCTGATACTGAGTAACGCATAAAAATTACCTCCAAATGATCACCGGGAGTTCAAATACAGTTATCTAGTCTAACAAAAAACGAAGCGATAGTCAATATTATAAGATTCTCATGCACAACATTGGAGAAAGATTTCTCATGTTTGACCCTCCTCCATTAAGAGACAGTGTGGTCTGTCCATAGAATCTTGCTGTATTTCATAAATTCAGAAGGTTTCCATCCACATTTTTTATAGAATTCGACAGCGTTTTCATTTGCCATCGTAAACATAATTATATTATCAACTCCCCCGGCCAAGATGTGTGCTTGTTCAATCAGGGTTCTACCGATACCCAATCGAATGTAATCACGATCAACTCCTAAGTCTGACAAGAAGAGCCAATATGCGAAGTCTGTTAGTCCAAAACATACACCTATTATCTTTTCCTGATCATATGCAATAAGGCTTATTGGAACGCTATCTACAAGTGTTGATATCCTGTTTACAAAGTCTTCCTTAGGATACTGACTTCCAAGGTCTGTACGTTTTAAAAAATCGATGTACTCTTCTGAAGAAATTCTTTTATTAACAATATGTATTTTTTTTGTCTTTAGAGTGACATCTAGCTCAAAATTCTTCATTGGTAAATCATAACATAGCCAAAATGGCTGACTGGAGTAAAAAATTCAAAGTGAAATATCTTGCTCCCCATATGGGATATTATCCGAACTCTCAATTCGAGGCTAAAAAGTTCTGATAAATACTCGTTTATCTGACGAAATCAGAAAGTCTAACCTTTAATACTCGTGCTATCTTTTCGAGCACCTCAAGAGAGGGAACATTTCTCCCTTGTTCAATAAACCCCATGTAGGCTCTACTTACACCTACTTTGTAGGCCAGATCCTCTTGTGTAAGGTCTGCTTCTTTCCGAGCTCGTCTCACCCTGCTTCCTAAGACCCGAGGAAGTTTTGCATTCTTTCTCATGTCCCAATTATCAAAGGCTTAGGCTAGGTACTCTACTAAGCTACACTTAGCAAACAGGCTCGCATTACACTTACGGTTTTGCTAAACTACAGTTAGCATTAGCGTCAGTCACAAAGGAGGTGAAATTATATGAAGAAAGCATTAAAAATAGTCGGGATAGGTTTTGTAGTTTTAGTAGTCTTAGGGCTTATTGGCTCTGCTGGAGGTTCAAAAACCAATTCGGACTCTTCCAACAATCAACAGACATCAAATTCTCAGAACACTGGCTCTCAAACAAAAGCAATTGCAAAAGTTGGAGAACCTGCTCAAGATGGTGACTTAGCTTTTACCGCTACTGATGTAACAACAGCGTCCTCTCTTGGGAATCAGTACACCCAAAAAGACGCTCAAGGAATGTTTCTTGTAGTTACATTAAAAATTGAAAATAAGGGCAAAGAAACAAAAACAGTTGATAGCTCAATGATCATCTTAACTGACAGCCAGGGAAGGAAATTTGATAGATCTATTGAAGGACAAACTGCAAAAGGACTTTCTCAAGGTAAGGTCGATTTATTCTTGCAGCAAGTACAACCAGGCCTTTCAGTTACAGGAGATATTGTGTTTGATATACCAAAAGACGCCGCTGGACTAAAACTTTTAGTCAAAGGTGGACTTTTTGGTAAAGCACAAGAAATAGATTTAGGAAGATAACTTGGCAACAAAGACGCTTAGTTTTGCTTGCTAGGCGTCTTTGAGGCTATAATTAGGGTAAATATAAAAATTACTATTATATGTATTGTAATAATTGTGGCAAACAGATTGATCCAGATCATAAGTTTTGTAAATTCTGTGGTGCAAAATTGGAGAAAGTCGAACATAACCAAGGCACTTCCAGTCAAACAAATTCTTCAGATCAAAGTACTTCCTCTCCTAAAGTCCATACCAAACTTTGGGATAAATTTGCTGAAATTTATGACTCTTCAGGAGAAGAACGAAAAAAGTATTCTGACCTCTCCTCCAATGAAGTTTGGGAGCTAATGCAGCGAATCTCCACTAATAGATTTGAGGATTTTATTAAAGAAAATAAGGACTTACTTAATAAACAACCATATAAAGTTATTGAAGCTCTCAAAAATGTCTTTAGCTGGTGCACCTATGGTGGTTATTGGTTCTGGATGGCTGAGGCATTTTCAAATGATGAAGTATTAAATAAACCTAAAAGTATCGATTTGGAGAAACTAGTTAAGGAATGGACTAAGATAGCAACTAAAAATTATGCAGAATCTACAAAAGGAATGTCAGAGGAGCTAATGCAGGCCATGAGTATTTTCTTTGAGTTTGAACTGAAAAATGTCCTTGAATCCGCAGAAACAGTCAAAGAGTTACCTAACGATCTTATTGAGAACATGAGAAGTAATTTGCTTATACAGATAATCTGGGGATACCTGGGAGGTGTATCTGAAGCTAAATATAGAAAATAATTATGCGATGCATTAATTGTAACAACGAAATCAATCCAGAAGCTAAATTTTGTACTCACTGTGGAACTAAAGTAAGTACACAGGAATCAAACACTGAAAAAGAACATGGATCAGTAGATAGATATTTCAAGGAGCAACACACTTCCCTAATTGAAGACGCTAAAGTATTAGCTGATAGTGAGATGAAGCAAGGAGTGATTTGGTTTGTGATTGGAATGGCAATTACAGGAGGTACTTATCTTTTCGCCTCAGACGGTGGTACATACTACATATTCTGGGGTGCAATGCTTTATGGAGTTTATCGCTTAATTAGGGGTTTTTGGTATAAACTAAATCCAGAGTCTCTCTTAAAAAAAGCTGAGAACGAGAATAAAAAGAAATAATTATATGTATTGCCCTAGCTGCGGAAAGAAAAATCCTGAAAATAGCAAGTTCTGTCAGCATTGCGGAGAAAAATTAGATGGCTTCACAGAATCAGAAAGCTCTCATCATTCAGCGATAGACCAAGACACTTCAACTGGAAAATCTAATAGCTACCCTATTAAAAAGTTCACTATTATGCTCGCTGTCACTTATGGTGTGTATTTTCTATATTGGTTTGAAAGAAATTGGCAACTGATTAAGGAAGAGCGAAAGTCAAATATTAGTCCATTTTGGAGGACAGTTGGACTTTTTGTTCCTATTCTTAATTTGTTCCTAATGTATGAGCAGTTTAATGAAATTAAGAAGTTAGCAGAGGAAAAAGGTATCAAGGATACTTATTCACCAGGATGGCGGTTATTTTGGCTAATCACTATAAATGGAATCTCATTGGGATTCTTAACTCCAATAGTTCTAAATAAAATTCAGACAGTATTTAATGATTATTGGGCTATCAAAACACCAAATAAAAGTATTAAAACTAGTTTTTCTTGGAAAGAGATACTCGCACTACTATTCTTTATTGGCTTCTATCTTTTGATGCTAATTGGGTTGATGTCTCCATCTGACGACACCAGTTACAGTAGCACTCCTGTGGTCGATACAAATCAAGCAACCGAAGTCACTAGTTCTAATAGTCAATATAACCAAGAACAAATTGCTTCATCAGTGGTAAATATTTATTGTCCAAGTACAGTTTCAGGAGAGGAAGTCAGTGGCGGCTCTGGCACCATTATTACTGACGATGGAGTAATCCTTACCAACTCACACATTATTCCTCAAGATAAGACACATATAAATGTTGATGAAGATGGATGTCTAGTCATACTCCCAAATCCAATAACAGGACAACCTGAAAATATCTATTTAGCCACCCCACTCGTCATTCCAACCATAAGCGATGACTATGACTTAGCATTTATGTCAATCCACTCTGCCTACTACGACGAGGAAGAACAACAATATCGAGGCACCTATCCACGCAAATTTCCTGCTTTCGATGATAGCACCAGATGCACCAATGAAAGTGTAAAGCTGGGAGAGCAAATTCGCATATTTGGATACCCTGCCATTAGCGGTGGCTACTCTTTAACTGTAACTGATGGTGTCGTTAGTAGCTTTCCAGGTGATGGACTTATTGTCACATCCGCCAAAATTAGCCACGGAAACTCAGGCGGATTAGCAGTTGACCAAAGAGGCTGCATGATTGGAATTCCCTCAATGGTCAGTTCAGATGACAGTGAAAGTCTTGGAGTAATTATCTCAACTGATTTGGTTCATGAATTTTCCAATGAAGTGGTTAAATACTTAGATAAATAAAACTGCCCTCAGAATGCATTATGCTAAAGTTCAAGAGAGACAAACACAGAAAAGCAAGAGGAGGCACTTCAAAGTTTCTTAATCTTTATTGTGCTAATTGCAAAGAATTTCTACTTTTATATCAGAAAGATGGACCAGGACCACTAAAGAGGCTTTACCTAGACAGGATCTTTGAACCAGAGAAGTTACGTGAACTACAAGAAATTGTAGATATTAAAGAAATACCAAATTTAGTGTGTAGTCATTGTAAGACCGTTATTGGGACTCCTTACATTTATGAAAAAGAAAACAGAAACGCAATACTTCTCAATCCACACAATTTCATTAAGAAGTTAAAGAAAGATTAAGGATATGGCGGGTTGTCAGTCCACCCCTCTTTTCCTTGAACAAAATATCTCCCATCAGGAGAAGTACAAATTCTAATATCAGTCTTTTGAGCATATTGTTCACTGGATAGTTGCCCTCCATCATGACCAATAGCTTTGACGCAATCCTCATAAGTTTTAACCCACTCATATTTTTGCTTGATAGTTGGAGCCAAATCTCCACCAGGAAGTAATTCAGGACTGAAGTTACTTTCAGGACAACCATGATCACAAGAGCTATACTCTCCTTGATTCAAAAGAATATCTGCAATTTGCCAAGCGGTCATGCTTTGAGAAATGGTATAAACTGCTTCTCGATCAACAGTATTATTGCCAACTGTTAAAGATCCTTCTCGACCTGGGCTAGTATCTTTTGTGTGTTCCAAAGCATATTTGAAAGCACTTTCGTCTTTAATAAAGTCATAGTACTTCAAATCATTAACAACAGCTTCCAGAGTAAAGTCTTTACCGATTGTGAGCTGAATAGGAGGAGTATTTTGTCTTGGAGCTTCAAATTTTCTTAATCGTTCTTTTTGAAAACTTATTGCTACACCACTTAATATAATTGCAGCTAGTATTAGAAATATAGCCTTTTTCATTTCAGCTATATTATATTCCGTTTAATCTACAAATTTGAAGCTTTTTACAACCTGATCAATTTCACTTAGTTGTACTTGAGAAAAACGAGTATTCCTGCTTTGACCAGCATAAATTGTGTAGTATTTATCTTTGTAGGGAATGTAATAATAGACACTTTCGAAATTAAAGGCATCTATATGCCTTACTTTAACAAACTTCCCAGCTTGAGTCGTAAGTGTCTGTGTTTGGATTTGACCATCTTTTTCTGTTTTACCTGCCATTTCCAAGCTCTTTTTTATACCTTCGATTTGTTTATCTATCAGATCCTGAATACTTTGATTGTTGAGAAATCCAATACTTATGTCATAACTCATAAAGTTATCTTTATCTGACGGATCTAGTCGATGCTTGCCACCTACTGAAGTAGTTTCATTTTCAGGAAAATCTTTATCAAAACCCCACCCTACTGTGAAGTCATCATAATAACCTGGGAAGGTAACTTGGAAATCATAATTAGAGGAACTCAACATCTTTCCGTTTTCAGCTGGCTCTAAAGTATATTTCACCCTTTCAAGCTTAGGCGAGATAGTGCTTGGCGTTGCCAGGTTATTAACTTGAGTCTTGTCCTGAACTAATGCCGTGATTTTACTTTTTGAAAGCAGTACAACAGCAAAAACAGCAAAAGCCAAAATTACAAACAGAGTTATATCTTTAGAGTAAATCGACTTTTTTGTGACCTTTCTAACAGTTTTAGTCATAGTGCGAAATTATACGATAATATGGGTTTTATTTCAAATGAAACAGTGCTAAAATTGCCACGCAGTACATTTACATTCTAACAGAAGTCCTAAGGAGGACAACAGTGAGTATTCGCAAGTTTTTGCAAGTCCTTGTCGTAGCAACCCTCTTTGTGGTTGCTTTCTCAGGTCTGACACCATCAAAAGTGTCGGCAGATCCAGGGTATCCTTTACCGAACTTCGAGCTGCCCTACTATGCTAATACGGGTCCCTCTTGGAGTGGTGGTCCACACCAGTGGGGACGAGGTCCGACAACTCAATTTATGGACCTTTATGCAGGTTCGGGGATGGATTTCGCCTATGGAGGGCAATCCTTCTCTGTCGCTGCGATGGCAGAAGGAGATGTTATCTGGGCAAGCGAGACAAATACAGGAGGCGGTCTGGGAATCAAGGTTGCTGTAAAGCATACAGTGGGTGGTTCCGTAATAATTTACGGGCATCTCAGTAATATCTGGCAACCAATTCTGGACGCAGTATCGGCTGGACAGACCTATCATGTCTTGCCTGGTTATACTATTGGCGATGCTGGTAGTACAGGCACAACAGATGGGAAAGTACATCTGCACGTTGAACTACGGGATGGTTCTCGTAATTGTTGTGCATCCAACGGAGACGGAGGTAATCCTCTTAGTTGGCACTCGGTTATGGTGAACGGTTATCGTATATACGATTATCGCCCTAATGAGCTTGGAATTCCACCAAATTGCCAACCTGGGAACTGCGAGCCAGTCGCTTACAATTACGATGGTGTCGCAGTTAAAGAAGAAGGAGTCCACGCTGATTGGTGGCCTGTGCCATATGAGTCATTCTCTTTCCGAGATTGGTTCACTGGTCCTATGCGTACTGGCGTTTACACTTACCTTCCTAGCAACTACGTCTGTAGTGGCGTTGAACCAGCAGGTAGTCCATATGCCGGTCAACAAAATTGTGAACGTAGCACAGCACGAGCCGATGTCCAATACTCTGGAAACGGGTATCTAGGCGGAGGTGGTGGTATATTGGTGTCTGACCAATCAGTTCCTGCCAATCAACCACAACCATCTGCTGGAGGTTCAGGAGGCGGACAGACTGGCAACTCTCATGTGGATTTGCGTATGGATCCCAATTACAGCGGGACTCAATATGGTTGGGACAATCCGAGTGGTGGATGGTTTAACCTTTCACCTGATGTCAATTACATGGATAACCAAGCCAGTAGTATCGAAATTGACTCTGGATGGTCCATCATGGTCGCTGAAGGTCAAAACGGTACAGGTCTGAAGAAGTGCTTTGTTGCTTCTTATCCTGAACTGTCAGGCGCTTACTATGACGCAGGTTATCCGATCACTGACACGATCTCTTCAGTCTGGGTTTATCAAGATTCAAACTGCGGAGGACAATATCGAGGTCTGGAACCTGGCGACACAGTCACCGTATGGGTTGATCCGACCTATTGGAACACACATTACGGTTGGCATGATCCGTTCAGCGGTAATGTCTCAGGTCCAGTTTCCAATAGTATTACATCAATCGGTGTGACCCCTGGCTGGTCAGCAGTTTTGTATGAGAGTGGAAATCTCGGCGGCGGTTTTGCTTGCTTTAATGTGAGTGATTCCGACTTGACGAATGACACTCTTAATACGGGTGCGCCAGTCAATGACACAATCGAAAGCATTGAAGTTTTCCACGATTCAACTTGTGGCGGACGAATGCACGCACCAACGGCAACATTCACATCCACAGTCACAAACATTGCTACAAAGGAAGTCACTAACCATCTCGTATGGTCTGGAGCAGCTCCTGGTTGGCAACATTTTGACTTTGGAGATGGAGCAACATTCGATGTTCAAGGTGGCTCTGGCGATGTCTCACCGACTCACCAATATGCCAACTATGGCACATATGATGTGACGGTCACTGTCTATGGCACTGACGGTGTGGGCTATCCATATACCCAACAAGTCGTGGTTCAGCCTCCAGCGCCGACATTCTCGCTAACAATCAATTCAGCGCACACAGGTAGTGGTCTGGTTGACCTTACACTCAACTGGAGTAACGCACTGGCTGATTGGCACCATATTGATTTTGGCGATGGACAAAGCTTTGATGTGAATGGCGCATCTGGAACGCAAAATGCCACGCACATCTACAACCCAGGCACTTACACCTTGAGTTTTACGGTGAAAGGTCTGGACGGACAAAACTACCCAACGAGTCAGCAGATTGTAATGCCAGTGCCAACACTGTCACTTACGCTTAACTCTGTTGATGCAGTCAGTGGTTTGGTCAACTATACGGCAACCTGGGCAAATGCTCCGGTTGATAGCTGGCAACGAGTGGACTTTGGACACAATGGAGCATATGTGGACTACCAAGGGTCGGCGGACACGAAAGTGGATTCGCATATCTTCCCCGTTGGGACGTTCACTATGACTTTAACAGTCAATGGTCGTACAGGACAAACTTATACAGCAACTCAACAAGTTGTTGTGACAGGTCCGCCTACGGCGACACCAACACCAGTTCCACCAACTGCAACGCCAGTACCGCAGCCAACGCTGTCTCTGACTTTGACTGTCACTGACCCCCAGAATAATCTGGTGGAAGCTGATGCTGATTGGAGCAACTGTGCAGAGGATTGGCAAATCTTGGATTGGGGTGACAGTAGTAATGTCGGGTATTTCGGCGGGAATGGTACCAGCATTGGTCACCAAAACGGATATACCCACAACTATGCCGCAGGTACATACACCGCGACATTTACCTGCAAGGGATTTGATGGCAACAATTACCCAGTGACCGCACAGGTAACTGTTGGAAGCTAATGCTTACGCAGAAATGATTCTGAAGTAGGCTCATTGGCCAGTTGATTTAAATTCTCACACGAGAGTTTGGATTAGCTGGCCTTTTTTATTGGATAAAATTATGCAAATAAAACCGCAGCCTTGGCTTCTTTTAACAAAAAGGTGTATAATTCGCCCAATTATATGAAGATTGTATTACTATGTCACAATCATTTGTCTTAAAAGAGTTTATTCTTCAAACAAGCCCTTCTTTCCTGAAGGAGTACTGCCGGCTCCACAATATCCCTCTCACCCTCCCCACTACAGACAACGAAGATGAAGCTAAAGAAGCAATAATTAAACAACTCTCAAAATTAGATGACAAATCACGATCTTCCCTTGAGTTAGATTTCCAAGAAATCAACAGTTTGACTCCTAATGAAGGATTGCACTTGTTGATTGAAGAAGCCAAAGGGAAAAACTTGCAAATCCCTTATGAAGAAGTTGATCAACTGAATCAGCACGACAAGGCCTTCTGGTTTTTTCTTCACCAAAACGAGCATTTCAGTGATGTAGCCACTTGGTATGAAGTCAATGATACTCGTGGCTGGAAAGAACTCACAGGTGTTAAAAAAGTAAAAGATATATCGAAAATTACAGGTAAAACAGCACAGCTCCAAAAAGCACTTAGCACTTATATTTTTAACAGTGAATTAAGGGGAAGAAATTGCTATGTCGAGTGCTATCGGCAAGAAGACAGAGTTTGCTTTGTTGCATATCCTGAGGACTATACCGAATCATCCATTGTCTACGAAGAAGAGCAGCTCAGAAAGCGTCACCCTCATAAACCAGTAGATAAAATTTTCTTTTTATATTATCCAAAAGAAGGACGATTGAGCACAAAAGCCGCTGGCGGCTGGAAAAGAGCCAAGACTATTCAGCAAATTTTTGGCAAGGCAGTGCTTGGAGTAGATTTGAATGTAGATAGTGACCGAGTCTTTAATCTTGATGTTCTTAAAAGCTCTTCTTTTACTTTCCCTACTCCACCAGAAGATAAAGTAGAGTTTGTAAAACTAAAGCAATTACAACTCAAATTTTTTGGTGGCACCAGAAAACTTAATTTAGAAGTAAGCGAAGATACAAATGGAGTGCAAGCAATTCACGAGTTCATTAGAGAACTCAAAATTCCTCTCAGTCGATTATTTATTAGCAAAGGAGTCTTTCAAATTAAATTTGAAACAACAATTAAAAGATCCCGCGGAACTCTTACCTTCTTTGTTGCCTGGCCTAATTCTCATAATATAAATGACAACCCTCGTTACCGAAAAGTCAAAAATTATCTCAAAGATTGGGGTTTGGAATATCAATTTGAAGAGATACTAGACACATTACTCTCCTTTGATCAGATCAAAGAGATAACAACATCAGAGCTTAACAGATTATTTACAGCTTCAGTCACTCGATGGGCCACTGACAATGGAATCTACAAAAAGGTCGAGCCACTAAAAGAAGTGCAGTGTAAGACTTGTCACGAGAGCCATAAAGTCCAATCACGAAACGATAGCTTCTTTTACTTTTGTCCAACATCTGGATCGAAGGAATGGATTGATAAAGGTGAAATTGAAAGATGGACTCTTAACTCGAAAAACTTTTTAACCTTTCTGGCAACCGAATTAGAACTTGCGGGCAAATTGAGAGAGATTGAAGCGGGAAAAATTTGGCTATTAGGTAATCTTCCTGGAGCAAAAGTACCCGTGTACTATTTCAACCATAAAGCTGACACAGGAACATTGGATAAAACTTCTCTTTTATCAGTAGTTATCTCTCCTGAAAAGATCACGACTAAGGATAGTAACCTAGTTTTTATTCCAACTAGTGATCTGGTCACTTTAATAAAGGGTCTGGTCACAATTGATAAAGAGTATTTCAATGATTTTGTTTCTGGAAAAATTCAGCGAGTTAAATTTGAAGTAAATGGCGACTTGTGGATTGACCACCAAAATGTAGTGCAAGTAACACCTGGTACTCCTCAATACAACTTTGTTATGAGCTTATGGAATAACTTCAATAATCCAGTTGGGCATGAGGAGATTCATAAATTCTGCATTGGTGAAATGGCAAAAATACAAGGTGTGGATGCCGACAAGTGGAGAGATGAATATACTCCGCAAAGCTTCAGCAACAAAATGAAAAGCCTTATTAAAAAGAGTGCTCGTGACGAAGCTACGAAAGCGCTTATTGATAAAGTATTGCAGCCAACTAAAACTGTTAAGGGTGATAATGCTTATCGTCTCACTTACCCTCGGTAGAAACTTTTCAGAATCTTCAGAAAAGCAACATATATTCCCTCTTTAGCTTGCCCCAAAATATAAACGTAATCCAAAAGGATTAACATTATATGACAAGCGACTATTATATTAACAAATACTTCTCAACCCATGATTTGGGTTTAGCTGCTGCGATTCTTACCGCAGGATTTTCCATAGACCATTTAGATAAAACCGATCCTTCAAAAGTAGAGTTTGTCTTTTCTCGTCTGGAAGGTATGGATGAAATTATCCAGCTTTATTGGAATAACAGTCTCAAATTAAGCCTCCTAGCTTTCTTCAACAACATCAAGATTCTTAAAAACCGTATTTATTCGGAAAAATTCGACTGATTATGAAACAAAAAACTATTATTCCCAACTCAAAAGAAATAAGCCAGAGCTTAAGACCATTGGCAGTACTTCTCCTTGAGTGGTACGAACGAAAAATGGCACAGATCCAAAATGAAAAATTCCAATCAGATTTGACAAAAGCTTTTTCCAAAGGAGGTGATCACAATGGCTAAAGGAAAATACACAGTAAAAGAAGCACAAGCACCTGAGCCAATTCCAGTTGGAGTGTATCAGGCAAAGCTTGCAGGCTTTGAAGAAAAGGATGGCGAGCAATATGGAGCATTTGTAAGGCTCGATTTTGAAATAACAGAAGGAGAGCACAAAGGAGTTAAGCGAACCCATATTGCTAGTGCCAAGCTGACAAAAGGCAAAACCTCTGAAACCACATCAAAATTATTTCGTGCAGTTACAGCTTTGATGGGCAAAGAGCCTGGGGCAGATGAAGAAGTGTCCTTACAGGAGCTAGTTGGCAATGAGTGCCAAATTCTTGTCGAGGATCGCCCAGGAAACGAAGAGGGATGGCAGGACATAACTAAGATTATGCCTGCTAAGTCAAAACAAACTGCTTAAACCCTTGGAGGAAGGCATCTACCCTGTCTTCCTCCTAAAAAGAAATAAAAATGTTTTTAATTTACGACTATGATTTACAAAACAGTTACAGACTATCTATCAAAAACCAGTATAACATACAAGACTTCAACCGATGGCGCTGAAGCCATTATTTGCTGTCCTTTCTGTGAGGACACCAAATTCCACTTGTATGTCCACAATACCGAGGGCTGTTATCTGTGTCACAAATGTGGCATGAAAGGAAGCTGGCAAAATTTACTTGACAACCTTGGCATAAAAGATGAAGCCATTCTTGAAAGTAAAAAGGGTAAACAAAAGATTGAATACAAAGCCAAGTTAAATACCACCAAACTTGATAAAAACCTTGCAGCTCAATATCACGAGCAATTACCTGAGCGAATTCAAACTTACCTCAAAGACCAACGCGGTATTACTGATGAAAGTATTACTAAATACCAAATTGGCTGGGATGGGAAAAGTATAACCATTCCAGTATTTGATAAAGAAGGAAACCTTATCAATGTCCGCCACAGAAGAGATCCTGAGAAACAGGATGGCAACAAAATGTGGAATGAAAAAGGTGGTAAAGCTGCATTATTTAATATCGCAACCCTTGAAGAAGTAAAGCAGAATGGTAGTTCTTTTGTTGTAATCACAGAAGGAGAATTTGATGCAATTGTTACCAATCAAAATGGTTTCCCAGCAGTCAGTGGTACAGCAGGTGCTGCGACTTTCAAAAAGGACTGGGTATCAGAATTTGATGGGATCGACACCATTTACATTTGCTACGACACTGATGATGCAGGAAAACAAGGGGCAGAGGCAATAGGAAGACATTTTGGTAAAAGAGCAAAGATTGTACTCTTATCACAAGAAAGAGATGACAAAGTCGACACAAGTGATTACTTCGCAAAACTTAAAAAGACCCCAGATGACTTCCAAAAATTGCTTGACGAAGCAAAAACTGTGGAGATAAAGCCAAAAGACTTTGAAATCCTTCAATCAGAGTTAGAAGAAGCCGTACATCCAGCACTTGATTACTATAACGATCAACTATTTATCGGTAATCCTCTTCCAATAAAAATAGATGGTAAGGAAAAGACAAAAATCGTTATTGTCACCAGCAATAAAGAAAAGACTGTTATTGAGAAGGGCACAATAACGATAAAGGATACTATTTTGCCAGTCAGAAAGGTCAGTAAAATTCCTGGCAAAATAAGCCGCTGGAGTGTGTCAGATATTAGAAAGTTTCTTGAGAGCAGTACTTCCTCTCCCTCCACTCTTGCATTCATTGAAATAAGACAGACTCTTCTTAAGTTTGTTGATTTCCGAAATGATACAGATGCCGATATTTTATCTCTTTGGATAATGGGAACTTATCTTTTTCCAATTTTTGATGCCTTCCCTTATATCTATTTAGTTGGAGTAAAAAGAAGTGGAAAAACTAAAACTTTACTTTTAATTGAAAAACTTGCTTTTAATGCAATTCTTTCAAGCAATATCTCCCCATCAGTACTCTTTCGCATAGTAGAGGCCAAAAGATGCACGCTGGCATTGGATGAAAGTGAGCAGTTGTCTGACAAGACTAAAAAGGAAGAGCTACGGGAGTTACTTAATTCTGGATACAAACAAGGAGCTCCTGCATATCGTGTCAAAAAAGGAGCTAAGGGTAACTTTGAAATTGAATCATTTGAAATTTATAGCCCCAAAGCCATTGCCAACATCTCAGGTCTTGATAATGTGCTCGAAGACAGATCTATCACTATTACAATGGTCAGAACCAATAACCCTGAGAAAGGTAATCTTGCTGTTACTGAAGGTTCAGAAAACTGGCAGTACTTGCGCTCTCTGCTTTATATCTTTGCACTGGATTATGCAAAAGAAATCGCAGGTTTCTATCACTCCGACCCAGAGGTAAATGCATTGCTTAACAGACAAAACGAACTCTGGAGACCACTTCTTTGCATCGCCAAGCTTCTTGATAAAGACCTGCCAGGAACTTTTGAGCAGATTAAAGAAGAAGCTATTCGAAGAGCACAGGAAACTTCTGGATCTGATTTGGAGGACTTTGATGCAGCGGTCCTTCTAGCGCTACGAGAGCTTACCTCTACTTCAAGCCTAGGATATATCACTAACAAGGAAATCAAACAGCGAGCCAGTGAATTTCTGGAAGAAGATCAAAAGCAATACTTCACCAGCCGTGGTGTAGGAGCAGCACTTAAACGTTTTGGCATTATTGGCAAGAAAGTCCAAGGATATTGGAGATATGTAATCCAACCAGAAACTATTGAAGAACTAATGAAGCGATATGGAATTGATCCCAACATGACTTAAAAGTAGACAATGAGTAGACATTCAAAACACCAATTTATAGCTCAATTACGCACGAAACTGCAAAAAGCAGTAGACATTACTATGTGCAGGAGGGTTAAGGATATAAAGTACACATCCTTAGTTACAAACAGATTATTTTTATTGTTAACTACTCTTCTGGTTACAAACATCTACCGAGGTTCTAGCTATCAGCTTCAAGAAGGGAGGATTTTGTAGTTATGGACATCCACTCAATATCTACTCAGACATCTACCAATCTTGAGTCAGCGATTAAAAAGGCTCAAACAAACTTGGATGCCGCCAGGCAAGCTGGGGCACGAAACGAGACTATTCAGGCTTTGAAAGAGGCACTGCAAAGTCTTCAAATTCAATCTGAAAACGAAGCTACATACAAAGATATTCGCTTTCTGAAGGAATGGCCTAACGACATCCTTATTACAAGATATGAAGAAGCCACTGCCTTTGCTCGCAATCTTGAACCAGAAGTTGCAAGTGTTGATCTTTTCAATCAACAAGAAAGGGAAACTCAAGTTAAGAAGTACAACGATGTCCTAAAACTTATTGAGCTTCTTGAAGACGAAGGCCGCGAAAGACAAATGATTTACTTTATGTCTGACAACGAGCTTCTGGCTACTTGCAAGGACATCTTTGGACAAGAATGTGAGTGGGTATCACCCACTACTGTTGCTAATAAAGGAGGCCAAAAATCATGAGGTGTACTTATGTCAACGCTAATGGTGAACAATGCCAGGCAAACGCGATGAAGAAATCTCAGTATTGCTTTGCTCATAATCCTGATACTCGCGAGGATCACGCTTTGGCTGTTGCCAAAGGAGGCAAGATGTCCAAAAGAGACAGACTCAGCCTTCCTCCCGCACCAATGAAAAACCCTTCAGATGTTGTAAGTATTTTGGAGGAAACAATAAACGGAGTCAGAGGCGGCACTATTCCTCCTCAAATTGCTAACACTATTGCCTATATTTGCAGCCACGCTCTAAAAGCTATGGAGAATGCCAACTTAGATGAACGCATTGAAATGATTGAAAGTGTACTTTTTGAAAGAAAAACAACATTAAAACGAAAATGACAGAATTAAACTTTGCCAAACTATCACCTTTAATGACTGCGAAAGAGCGAGCTAAACTAGTCATCCAAATTCAGCAGAAAGCGATGAAGGAAGCAAAAGATGGTGAACTATCTGAAGGATTGAGAACAGAAGTGGCTGCTATTGTTTCCGCATGCCCATCTCATCAGGCAAAAGAATATAACTCTCTTATTAGTGTTAAGGACGAGGTCTGGACTCATATCGTTCCAATGATGGAAATTACTCTACTTGAGCTTGAGAATGCACACCTACGAATCTCAACCATAATGTATCTGATTGCCACCTCACCTATGATGGACCAATTATCAAACTACCTTGATCGTATGCCAGTGTTAGTTAAAAAAGAAGATTACGATAAAGGTTTGAAGCAAGCAAAGCAGTCTATAAAAGAAGAGGTCATCTCGCTTGATGGTAGGCATGGATTAGTTGACCAGGAAGCCTTTTATCGTCTTGTTAAAGAAAAATATGTTACGGAGTATGACCTTTTGGATGAATGGTACTGGTGGATTGAAAGATATGGAAAATCAAAAGAAGATCTCATCGCTGACACTATAAAAGATAAAAAAGAGGGATTGTCACATTATTTGAGACAAAAGAACCGCTTAGGCAAAGAGCCACTTCTCTGGAAGGATTATTGCAAATACGAAAACATGAGCGATGAGGAACTAGCAAAATACATTGAAGAACAACAGCCAGACGCACTTGTAGCTCCAGATAAAGAAGAATACGATAAGTGGCTAAAAACTGTCGAGGAGGAAAAAGTTCGTATTCAAAAAGCAATAGCTGAAGGAAAACTCAAATGGATTAAAGGACAAGTCAAAAGATATAACCGTAAAAAAAGACAATTCCATACAGAGGAAATTGAAGGAGTTGAGGCAGGAAGTTACTATGCTTGGGATGGTCGCTATCAAAAATATGCGGGTGAAGAAGGTTCAAGTATGAAAGGCTACAATCCTTTGTCTGATGATTGCATTGAACTGCGCTTTGTTAAAGATAAAGGTGTAGTTTTTGCAGGAGATCACAGGATCATTGACAAGCGTGACCATCCAATTGCAATTTTGCCCCCTCACGACGACTTTGGATCAATTCTCCATTCCTATAAAAACCAACGAGACTTAGTGAAATTATCCAAAATACTTATGCCTCTCAAACTTATTAAAACAGATTATGACGCAGAAACTGCAATTGTTAAATTCCAAGACCCACTATATCGCAAAGTCATCACAAACTTTATTGAAAGAGCCAAGGAGAACATTCAGTACCTCAAAGACAGGATCGTACTCATAGAAAAACTTGAGCAAAAGTATTTTGATGGGATGGAACTTTTACCAAGAGATCTCGGTTCCCCATTAAGCATAATCACAAGTGCAAATATGAGGATAAACACAATTATTGCTGACCACAATGAATCATTTGAATCAGTTATAAAGACCTATGTTGAATTAAATAAAGGATTCTGGGATTGTAGCTTTTATAAGGCTGAAGAATTGCTGCTACCTAATGACATACAAGCAAATGAAAAGTGGGTAGAAAATGAGCTTGTTGACATTGGAAGACGAAGTTGATTTGACACCCGATCTTAAAACATGGTTGAATAATTATGAACTCAACATTAAGAACCGCTTTTTTTGATGGCCGTCTGGACAACAGAAGCGATTCTTGTTGAGTTCAACCAGGCGGCTTTCAAAGTTTATGACATACAAACAAAACATCGAAGATGAACAAAAAGTAATAAGCAATGTCCTCCTCTATGCTCGCGTAAGTACAGATCGTCAAGTACAAGAGGGGCATTCACTAGATGACCAGGTAGATCGTTTAGTAAAATTTGCTCGAGAAAGAAATTGGCATATTCTGGAAGTCTTCAAGGATGGTGGAAAAAGCGGAGGCAGTACTTCAGGCAGACCTGAGTTTATGCGAATGCTTGAGCGTTGCCAAAAGGATAAAGATGTTGATGCAGTACTTCTCGAAGAGACAGATCGTTTTGCTCGTGATGCACAAGATCACTTAGCAGTCAAAACAATTCTTAAGAAATGCGGAGTGCAACTCATTGCCACTCAACAACCCAATTTCGGAGATGATCCTGTAGGAAAATTCGTTGATTTAGTAATGGCTGGGGCCAATCAACTTCAAAGAGAAATTACAGGAGAAAAGACCAAAAGAACCATGGTCGCTCTTGCCGAAAAAGGATTTCAGCCTGGGATGGCAGTTATTGGCTATCTCAACTCTTTCAAAAAGGGTGAGCCTTGGAAGATTGACAAAGAACGTGAGTATTTTGTAAAAGAAGTCTTTAGGCGTTTCCATACTGGTAGTCACTCGATATACTCCCTTGAGAATGAGCTTTACGAGGAGGGCTTTCGCACCCCTCAAGGAAAAAGAGTTAGAGCAAATGCAATCCATCGGATGTTAACTGATGTGAGATACGCTGGAAAAGTGTATTATTGCGGTAAAATTTACAAAGGACAACATGGGGCGATTATAACTATGGGAGATATTAAAAAGTCAGAAGAGATACTAGCAAAACACAATAACGGTGCAAATCGCGAGAGAAAACATAACTTCTTTTTGGCAGGGTTGGTATTTTGTAATGAATGTGGAAGTCTAATGACTGGAGAGCAACATATTAAGAAAAATGGTAAGATCTTTCTTTACTATCGCTGTACAGGCTCCAAGAACAAAGGCAAGGAATGCAGCCAACCCTATGCGCCAATGAATAAAATCCATAAACAACTTGAGGATTGGATAGCTGCAATTGATTTTGATGAGAGATTTTTCAAAGCATTAAGAACTGAATTGCTAGAGTATATGCATGAGCAAGGCAAAGACATTCCTAGTAAAATCCAGTCTTTGATTGCCCGCAAAACAATTGTTGAGAAGAAAATGGATAAGCTAGAAGATCAAATTATTGCTGAAACTATCCCACAGGAGCGTATTCAACAAAAGTATGTTCCTCTGAAAGATGAACTCAAAGGAGTTGAAGCTGAAATTGCAAAACTCAACAAGCCATCTGTGAATCTTGATGAAGAGAAGATAGAAACAATTATTGCCTTTCTGCGACAACTACCAAAGCTATACAAAGCATTTACTGAAACCGAGAGAAAAGATTTTTTAAGCTGGTTTGTGGAGAAAATCTGGATTGAAGATAAGAAAATCGTCAATATCACTTACACGCCTGCCTTTGATGTTGTTATAAGGCGAGACATGGTTCGGATAACAGATGCCTGGCTCCCCCGGTAGGACTCGAACCTACAACCTTTTCGTTACAAGGACCCTCTCATTACTGTGAGGCTTGGACTATCTTATGATCATATTCTAAAAAAATTAGAACTTAGACCCCAGGTATATAGTCTCTACACATTTACATCATTTTCATGATGATTTAGCTCGGGATTATCCAGTAGACCTGGACTTCCCCGAATTAGCCTGGTGTTCACTCCAAAATTTCTTTTGGAGGCTGCACAATGCCGGCATGAATCTCACGGTGACAATTTGCGCATAATAAAATGCACTTATCTGCCTCTTCTTTGATCTTTTCCCAAGAACGAGTAAGACCTCGAACAGACAAACCAAATGATTTTTGAGTCTCATCTACATGATGTAAATCAAGCGCTCCAAAATATTTGTTGTAACCACAAATCATACATTTCCCGCCTCGATATTCGACAACCATTGCTTTGAGCTTTCTTCGTCTCATCGCAACAGCCTTCTTCATATACTCGGCGCGATCAGCATATTTTCGCTTCTCTGGCATACACAATTAAGTATACCAAATAGCAAGTGTCTACAGCGAACCGCTCTGCCATTGAGCTACAGGGGATTATTTTATTTAAAGTACACTGGAATTATACCCTTCTGAGCTTACATCCTCAAGTTTAATCCACAAAAAGAGGCCAGGAGTTACCCTGACCTACTAGATTCACAAGAATATTTCACCTAAATCAAGAGCAACACTCAGATAAGCCCAAAAGATTGCCGCAATCCCAAAAATATTATTCAGGGTTATATATGATCCCTCATATGAGCGAACGGGAGCCTGCGGCAAGATAGTCCCATACAGACATACACAAACAAAAAAGATCATTGAAAATATGTTTACCCACCGATATCGCCTTTCATGTTCAAAATAGGTTAACAATCGACCGATTGATGTAGCATAGGTCCAGAGAATAAACAACAAAAGATACAAAATAAACACACCTGCTCGTTCCTCTCTGGGGAGCATATTGCCGAATAACATTCCGAAAAATACCGTTACCACAAATACGAACATACAGAGAACTGCCAACGGGCGACGAACTTTGCTGTAGAGTGAATGAATATTCACAACGAGCCTTTCTGTTAAAGGATTTTTGAATCACGTTCAACCAAACACACAAGTATACCATAGTATTATAAGGTAATTAAATTGGATGGTTTATTCTTATTCCTCTTTCCTATCCTGTATCCTCAAGTTTCAATCTGATAGAATCAAATTCTCATGACTGCCATTTCTGTTGCCTTCCTCGTCTTTGTCATCACTTTTAATTTAATAATTTTTGTTCTTGCCTTTAACGCCTGTTCCAAAAGAAAGAATGCCTATGGAGAAACACCATTTTTCTACCCCCTTGGTATGTATGTCTGGGGAGATGCGTTAGTTTTTAGTTTCTTTTGGACAGCTGCGGCTTCTATTTCCTTGTATTTAAATGATTGGATCCTGTTCTGGCTCATTTTTTCAGTTTTCTGGCTTGTTCGAAGCATTGGAGAAACAGTGTATTGGCTCAATCAACAGTTCTCCCCGATCATCAGATATGAGGTTGAGAGACTGCCTGCACGAAGAATTTTCCACAATGATTCAGTGTGGTTCATTTTTCAAATCATGAACCAGTGTTTAACCGTTGTGACCATTATCACAACCCTCTACCTAGCTAAAATCTGGCTTTCTTCCTTCTAACAACAAGCAAAAGAAACAAAGAAAACTAACTTCTGCTTTTTGGGCACAAAAACAAGCGTGCCAAACGGCACGCTCTCTTACTACCACTTCTCGTTCAAGTAATTGTATGTATCAGGAGCATCCAAAAGCAGGAGATGAATTAAAAAACATGCCCAGCTTATGAAAAAGGTTCCCCCATCACGAAACAACATAGAACTAGAAAGTAAACTTAAGAAAGCAAACAAAAAGATTGTTGATACTCGTGTGGGAATTACCCCACAGGAGAGTGCAAGTGCTGAAAGAACAAGTACAAGACAAAACACGACAACAAGAAAAAAGACGAGCCAGGCAAATGCAATTACACCAATATAGAGCTCTGGCATATGACACCTTTCCTTCTTACATGAGTCAATAACGGCATATTATCGGTTTTTGTGGTTCTTTTGTCAACCAAGGGCAAATTTGCCAAAACACCTACAAATAGGCTAAAATAGGCGTATCAGGCACAATTCTCACGTGTCTTTTTAGCCTAAACCAACCAATATGGAACCAATAACTGTGTCCAACAAAGAAGGAGAACCCCCTCAAAATGGACTTTCTCTTAAAAACCACCAGCTATCTTTTTGTGGGCTTTATCGAAATGTTTTTGATAACCCAACGAACGGCCTTTATTGCAAAACGCAATAACAAGGCTGCTGCTACCGTGGTCTTCTTAGAAAACTTCATCGCCTTCTTTATCATTTGGCAACTTGCCAAAGACGTGAGTAGCAACATTCCCGGCTTTATCGCCTACACCATTGGTAGTTGTTCTGGAACAATAATTGATATTGAAAACCTAACAATTGATAAGATCAAAAACAGAGCAAAGAGACTAAAAAAATTCATGAAGTTTCCCATACGTCAGGTGGAAATAAAACCTCAAACGACAGATTGAGACCTTATCCTTACAAAAAATGGCCACCCGTAAAACGGGTAGCCAAACTGCAATGCGGCTAGAAGTGGTATTTCCTTTCTATCCAAATACAAACAGTATCGTACAAGAAAAACATTGCAACAAGAGCAACGAGAATTGCAACATTCCGTAATCCTCCAAAATCATGATACAAAAGTAGAAGCAGGGACAAACAAAATGGAACTACTGGTAATGTATATATTCCCACTGGTGGCAACTTTTCTCGTACCATGCTTCGAGTCGCAGCTGATAATAAAGCTATCAATACTCCCCAAATGACAAAAATTACGAGCGTTCCCACAAAGAACCTCCCTTCAAATGCAAAAGTGCCTGGATAGTATATCGTGGAGAGACGCAATTTTCAAAGTGAGCAGAGAAAAAAATAAAACAGAATTAGTCCAAATAATCTTGCAACTTCTTTCGTCGTGAAGGATGACGAAGCTTTCTGAGTGCTTTTGCCTCAATTTGTCGGATACGTTCTCGAGTAACACCAAAAACTTTTCCAACTTCTTCCAAGGTTCTTGCCTGTCCTCCGTCCAAACCAAATCGCAATGCCAAAACTTTACTTTCTCGCTCAGTCAAGGTTCCCAATACTTCCTCAAGGTGGTCTTTCAACAATTGTTTTGATGCAGCATCAACTGGTGAGTCTTGAGATTCATCTGGAATAAAGTCTCCCAATGTTGAATCTTCATCTTCTCCAACCTTTGTGTCTAGTGATGTTGTTTCCTGGGAAATCTTGAAGATTTCACGAACACGATCTGCTGAGAGCTCTAACTCCTGTCCAATTTCCTCTGGTGTTGGTTCTCGTCCCAACTCTTGCATCAATTTTTGACTTGTTCTATAGAGTTTGTTGATTGTTTCGACCATGTGTACTGGAATACGAATTGTTCGAGCTTGATCTGCAATTGCACGAGTAATTGCCTGTCGAATCCACCAGGTAGCATAGGTTGAGAACTTAAATCCACGGCGCCAGTCATACTTTTCAACAGCACGAATTAAGCCCTGATTCCCTTCCTGAATTAAGTCCAAGAGAGAAAGTCCTCGACCGATATATTTTTTTGCAATGGAGACAACCAAACGAAGATTACTCTCAATCAATTTATCTTTAGCTCGCTTACTCTGCTTTTCGTAGTTTTTTGCAAGTTCAATTTCTTCTTCAGCATCCAACAGTGGATATTTACCAATTTCTCGCAAGTATTGGCGAACAGGATCTGTTGACTCAGTTCCTTCAAGCTTTGTTAAGATTTCTAGTTCCTGATCTAGTGAAGCGGTAGCACTCTCAAGTCCGGCTTCGTCGGCCGCAACTGATTCAAAAACGTCGACTCCTTCAACAATTAATTGTTCGTAAAAAACATCAAGTTCAGCAAGTCGATTTTCTGCATCTGGAAACACATCAAGAATATCCTCTTGGGTAATAAACCCTTGTGATTTTCCTTTTTTGATAAGTTCTAAGCTAGGTTTTCTGAGTGTTGTCATATTTTGGACTCGAAACGAGGCACAAAAAGAAGAACAGATGTCTAGTCCTGATTATACTCTAAACCCTGTACGGATCAAGAGGAAGCAGTAAATTGAGCAAGTTTTGCCGTCAGGTCACGATGTTTGTTTAGTGCGAGAGTGAGTCTCTCCTCATCATTTGCCCGTTCTGCAGCCGCAATTTCATCACTAGCTGCCGCTAATTTCTCTCTTAAGACAATTTGAGACAACTCTTTTTTCAAAAGTGATGTTTCTAAAATGTCGTCTTCTTGGGATAAAATGATATTAGACAGAAGGTCAGCATAGTTTTTTTCAAGAGTAACGGCAAATTCTGAAAGTGGCTTGCCCTTGTTCTCTCCACTCCACACTAAATACTTTTGATAAATGTCACGAAGTGACACATCATCAAGAAGAATCTCAGTAGATGCATCTATTTTTTCGAGAATAAGTGCTGCAAACAATCTTCTTTCAAGCATTTCTCGTCGATCAAGTACTTCAGGAGTGTAGACACCAAGTGACTGTGTCTGGCTTAATTTCTGTTGAGGAGTCTGTGACAACTGTGAAATAACAGCCTCTGGCGGAACTTTAAGTCTCATCGCGAGGTACTGCACATATCTTGCCTGAACAACCTTGTCTTCAATCTGTGCCAAAAGTGGCATTAATTCTCGACTCACATTTCGCACTCCCTCACCGGTTGTCACATCAAATTTTGAAAGAGTAAATTCAATAATAAAATCCCACACGCCAATTGCTTCGCGTACCGCAATGATAAATCCTTTTGCATCAGCTTTGGCAAACTCATCTGGATCTTTGTAGTCCCCCAGTTGTACCACTTTCACCGTCATTCCCATTTTCTCTGCCAAAAAGATACCTTTAAGTGCTGCATTGCTTCCGGCGAAATCACTATCTAGGGCCAGTGTTGTTTGTCGCACATATCGAGACAACACCGTTAACTGTCCTTCCGTAAAGGCAGAGCCTTTGATGGCAACAACGTTGGTTACCCCAGCCTGCCAAGCGGATAATAAATCCATTTCTCCTTCAACAACAACGGCCATATCAGCTCGCTTCATGTCAGCTTTTGTCACATGAATTCCATACAAAGAGGACCCTTTGTGGTATATCGGTGTTTCTGGCGAATTGACATACTTTCCGACCTTTCCATTATCAAATTGCGGCAAAATACGACCAGCAACTGCTATCGTTTCCCCATGATGGTCACAAATAGGAAACATCACACGACCACGGAACCGATCAAGGTATCCTCGCTCCGTCTTATAAATAAGACCGGCTAATTCAATCATTTGAGGAGCATACTTTTTCTTTTGCGTAAGGTAGGTAAACAATGCATTTGGTGACTGGGCTGCTGCACCTAACCGGAAGGTGTCAATTGTTCGGTCTTCAATACCACGCCCCGAAAGGTACGCTCTCATGGGAGCACCAAGGACATGGGTTTTGAGTAAATAGTGATAAAAGGACGCAGCTGCTTCGTTTATTTCAACGAGTAACTGACGCTCTCTTGAAACTTTTGAGTCAGGTTCAGTAAGGACGACACCGACACGACCCGCAAGAAACTTTAAGGCATCTCGAAATTCCATCCCCTCATGTTTTTCTAAAAAAGTGAAGACGTCTCCTGCTTCCCCACAACCAAAACACTTATACATTTGCATATCAGGAGAAACAGTAAATGATGGGGATTTTTCTTTGTGGAATGGACAGAGTCCAGTAAAACGGCGACCTGCTTGCTTTAAATTTACATACTCACCAATAACGGCCACTATATCTGTCTTCTCTTTCACTTCCCGTACTTGGTCGTGCATGGCCTGATTATACCTTAAACAAAAAATGGGCACCGAAGATCTTCGGTGCCATAGATAACTACACTCGTTTCGTTCGATTCCCTTTTTGAGAGAATTCATACAAAACGCCAGTAAAGACTTCTCTTCGTAACGCATCCTGATGTACGAAACGATTTGTGGCTTTGGCTTCCTGGACAAGCAATGAACCAAATGCTTTGGCTCGTGTTATGTCTGTAAACCACGGAACAAGCGACACATCAGGAGATATACGTGTTACAAGAGTTAGATAAGACAACAAAGTGTCTTTGTCTGTCCGTGTACTGTTGAAGACAATGTCTTCATCCACAAGCAGTGCACTATATGATCTTCCACTTCTGAATGTATGAGCAACAAACACAAGAAAAAATCGTATGACCAAGAATAACCTCCTTAAAGTAAAACTACGCAACAATACCACTGGTTTCAAAATGAAGTCAATTTAATGAAAAAGGTTCCTCTTCTTGAGAAGGTATACAAAACAAAGGAAATAAAGACTGTAAAAAATGATAAATGAAAGGAGAATTCTGGGTTCAATTGTCTTTGGCATAAGCAATTTACTTTCAACTAATAAAAAAGAAATGAAGCCAACACACAAACCACTCAACAAATATAAGTAAATAGCGAACCACATCATTCTCCATAAATGGATAGCAAGGACAAAAAGAAGAAGAGGTAACAAAAGGAAAACAACGTAGGAGTTATCTTCCACTCCTCCAAAGGCAAGAGCTGGAAGTGCCATAATTACGAAGCGCCCCATTATGACAGAGATAATGAAAGAGGAAACAGAAAGTGCTGTCACTCCAGCAGGACGAATAGTTTGTTTCACAAATAATTCTAGCATGAGAAACGTTTACAAACACAAGGTGCTCCCGAGTGGAATCGAACCACTATCATCAGTTCCGGAAACTGATACTTTATCCGTTAAGCTACGGAAGCTTTTTTTGTATTTTAAACAAAAAAGGAATACTATTCACGAATCTTATATGTAACTTAAGAGAATCAGAACATTAAAAAGGAGTTAACCGTGAACTTTTCTGACGCAATGCAGCGACTTAAGGCGAAAGTAATTCTCTGCGATCTAGACGATACAATTTTGCACACAAATCGTATTTTTACCCGTCAAATAGAGCTTTTCTGTTCAACGGTACATGCAGCAATTCCAAGCATTCCACGCTTTGAGATTGAAGCTCACGTACACAGACTAAGTAAAGAGCTCTACGCAAGTGAATCAATAAAGAAAAGTAACTGGAAGAAAATTGCTGTTGAACTTGTCACGATATATGGCCGGTCAAGCGAAGAGGTAATAGTGAATGCATTGGGTTTTATGCTGAAAGTGTATGAAACGGTCCCCGATCTTCGTATGGGCGCGCTCGATTTTTTGCGTGAAGTCAAAGAATCACAAATTCCTTTGGCAATCATCACTCATGGCAACGGTGAATGGACAGATTTAAAGCTTTCATCTCACAAGTTGCATTTCTACATTGAACAATTGCACATTGTGCCAGAGTCAGAACACAAAACTGAACGACATTGGGCACAAGCAATTAAGGCACTGAATGTGGCACCAAGTGAGGTAATTGCCATAGGTGACAGCATATTAACAGACATGTGGCCTGCCCGAAAATGCGGGGTAAATATGCTCATTTGGGTAGATAAACCAGATGGTTGGAACTTATATCGCCAAGGCACCCTTCCAGTTGGGGCACACGCGATTAAAGAGCTAACGGAAGTAATACCGTTAATTTGCAGACTGCCTTGGAACTAAGAGTCCACTCCACGAGAAATCGTGGAGTATTTTTTTGGATTTAGGTCTTCTTTCCTGTATACTTTTGACTAGCTATGGGAATATATAACTCAAAAGAGCTTCGAAAACTCACCCCGACAGAAGAACAGATTAAAAATCGACACAAAAATCCAATCTATCTGGTTTTAGATAACGTCTGGGACACATATAACATTGGTTCTATGTTTCGACTGGCTGACGCCATCGGTGCTGCAAAAGTATATTTGTGCGGCAACATGGAGTTTCCACCAAACTCTCGAATACACAAAGCAGCGGTTGGAACCGAGAATTGGGTACCTTGGGAAAAGAGAGATACAGCTTACGAAGTCATTCTTGAATTGAAAGAAAAAGGTGTTCAAACAATTGCAGTTGAACAGAGTGATCGGTCTATTTCGTGGAAGGACTATTCCCCTTCTTTTCCCGTAGCGCTTGTTGCAGGACATGAAAGTGACGGTGTGACACAACAAGCACTTGAAGTAGTTGATGTCATTGTGGAGCTACCAATGTACGGATTTAATAAATCATTTAATGTCTGGGGAACGACAGCCGTTATGGCATATAAGGTTCTCGAAACTCTTGAGACAACAAAAAAGGGCCAGCGAAGCTGACCCTTAGAGTATCAAAACAGATTGTAACAAAGCTTCAGGATATGAGCTTCATCTTCAATCAGACATTGCAGTGCTTTTTCTGGTGTTTGCCAGAGATAAGCAGCATGTATGGGCAACCACCTATGACGAGACGTTGGTGGAAGAACCACTCGGCAGAGCTTGTAGACAAAATCAGACTTTGGGTTTCGAACAAAAAATGGACTAAACCATTCAATAAAATACCCATCGATCTCAAGTCCTGTCTGCTCCTTAACCTCACGGACGAGTGTTTCGATGTCCAGTTCACCTTCTTTCACTTCGCCACCTGGAACACACCACAATCCAAATCGTGGAGCTTTAGCACCCTTCAAAAGAAGGATCTTTCCATCATGCACTAAGAAACACCCAATTACGGTAACTGCCTGATTAAAATCAGACGGGTGTTGATGGTAAATCATTTACGATCTCCCCTTCCTCTGCTGGAAGCTTAATATATGGGCAAATACGAGAACCTCGTTTCGTGTTTAGAAAGGCACGAAACAGGCCAACGGTGCTTATCCCCTTCACGGTGTTCTGCTTTGCATTGCGTTCCTTGTACCCTTCAATTGTAGAATGAATCGCAAAAATGGTAACAAGAATTCCAGCAGCAGCTGCCAGTGCAAAGGACAAAACAATAGTCCCAATTACGTATGTTTGGAGACCAGCGAGTCCAAATGCAAGCGTTATGACACCACCTAAAAGGCAGTACAAGAGTACCCACGAATGAATAAGGTACTTATTCTTCGTAAACAGCAGTGGCTCGACAACGGTGTTTAAAAAACTCATCCACTTGCGAATTAAAAAAGATATGGGCGAGGTCAGTATTCGAATAAAACGACCTGCCGTATTTGGTCGCTCTGAAAGTTCTGCAAGGAAAATTGCGACCATAATGAACGCTATAGTGGCCACAACCATCCCAATTCCAACAACAAGTGCTAATGGATTAACCGAGGCAATCACACCAAGCATAACAAGAACCCCAGCGCCAATTACATATAAAGCAGGTGGAATCTTTCCCCACAGTGGGTATTGAAAGAACCATCCAATTGGCCCCCAAATCAACACCACTCTCATATAGTGGCAAAGATTTTCTCGAAACCCTAATGGTTTGTCTTTGTCAAAATGAGACTCGTTTTTCCACCACTGGTAGATTTTAAAGTGCCATGAATTACCACTAATTGGTTTTTCCATGTGAACACGTACTCCTTTTTTTAAATTACGTACGAAGCAGGAGGAAACAAACACGGATATTGTACTATGAGACGTATCTACAATCAAGAATGAGGCCCCGTTGGTGGGTTGTGGTGTGCCATACACCCGAGGCAAAAACCACCATGAGAATCAGTGGCTCGAATAACTGCCGTGTCAGATAAAAATGAAAGTGAATCAGCTCCAATTTCTTCTCTGATTTTTTCAATGTCATTATCGTTTCTGTATGCAATAAGCTCTTTCGGGCTTCTTGTATTAATTCCCAAATAACATGGTTTATCAATCGGTGGACACAAGATACGAATATGTACTGATTGAACACCACACTCCTCCTTAAGCATTCGAATAATTCCTTTCGTGATGTTCCCCCGAACCATTGAATCATCAACTAAGACAACTCGCATTCCTGCTAAATAATTTTTTTCAAAATAAAAATGGTCTCGTATTTTTTGTGGAATTTGATTGATATCAGGTGTCATAAAGGTACGTGCATCTGTCTCTGGAGGACGAACATCTGATATTGCCTGTATGTATGGAACACCGACATACTCTGCATACTCCCTCCCTCCTGCGATACCGGTCCCAGGGACCCCAATGGCGTAATCAACAAGATGTGGCATATCAAGCAGTTCCTCTTGTGCCAAGAGTCTTCCACACTGCCTACGAAACTGTGTCACTGACAATGATTCTTGGATCTCTAGATCAGTCTCTCTCGTTGCATGAACTGCACTATTTCCATTCGCAAGATATATATTCTCAAAAATACAAGCAGCCTTATCCTGATCCACCGTGTCCGGTGTTTGGATAATATGCATACCTTTCTCATCAAGTTTAATAACTGAACCAGGAAGAACTTCACGAATAGATGTTACCCCCATTACGTTAAGTGCAGCAGTTTCACTTGCAACTACCCATACACTCTTGTCGTTCCTATCCATTTTCATTCCGAAAGAAAGTGGACGAATGCCAAATCTATCTCGCAAAAGAAACAACTCATTCTCAGTTGCAATGCAGGCTGACCATGCGCCGGATGATTGGTTATGTAATGAAAGAATTCGCTCGTCCCATGTTTCTCCACAAGACTGCGCCAAGGTATCTGCAAAACGAACGCTATCACTGTCAGCTCCAAAAACAACGGTTTCATTTGCAAACTGTCCATTGTGAACAAACGCAAATGACTCTCCTGACAAGTGATTCCGAATAATTGGTTGAACATTATCAAAGGCTGACGCTCCACTTGTCCCGTACCGTGTTTGAAACAACCAGGTTTTACCTTCCTGTTCTTTGAATCGTTGTACCACCTCTTTGGTAAACACCTGGCTAATCACCCCCGTGTTTTTGTATGTATCAATATCTCCATCTCGGGACACCATACACACCCCAGCGCCATCGTATCCACGAGTTTGTATTTTTTGAAGACCTGCAACACCTGAGACAAAAAAAGGAGTACCTTCTGGGCAAAAAGCGGCGACGACACCGCAATGATCTTGGAGTGGCTCTCGCTCAAGATACACCGGAGAATACTCTGATCGTCCTTCTCTCTCAGCCATTTATTTCTATTTGTATCACAACAAACCAAAACAAACAGCCACAAAAATGCCCTGAGCATATCAGGGCATTTACTTCAATCACTATTATCTTCAAAAGCGAATATGGCAAACAAAACTGCACTGCTCAGTAGGATCCCAGCTTTTGGGAACAAGCTCTAGTGTGTTTGTAGACTCTACTGCTTTCAGAAAGCGAATCTGTCTTCCATCAAACTCTGGCAAAGAGAGATGCAATTCATAATGTTCGGCCCCAGAGACAACAGCCACAACTTTTGCAATAACGTTCACTTGAGTTCCGTTATACAAAAAACTGATTTGGATAACCTTATCCATGTAATACAACAAGTCTACTAATGTCTGCATGTGGGTACTCATCAGTCACCTCGAAAGAAATAAAACGATTAGCGGAGTATAGGGATGTGTAGTTCTGAAGTCAATTTATGAAGCAATAAACTGGCGGAGGAGGTGGGATTTGAACCCACGAGAGCTTTCGCTCCGCGATTTCCAATCGCGTGGAATAGGCCACTATCCGACTCCTCCTGGGTTATACCATGTCTTCCACGTCTTCTTCTATTTCGTCGATTTCTTCGTCTGTACGAATATCTTTCTTTTGCTCAAGTTCTTTCAAGAGATCTTTTGCCTTTGCAACCATAGCCAAATCTCGCTTGTTTGTGAGTCTTTTTACTAATGTTTTGTACTCTACCCAATCAAATTTGTTAAACCCAATGATTTCTCCACCGTCTTTACAATTCATGAGGTAGTACAAAAACTTCTGAGTAACTGGTCGATTGTTAAGCTTTGTTGCACCAGATCCACGACCCACTTCTTCTAAAACACGAGTTCTCATACCAGCTTGTTCACTTGTAATACGGATTGAAGCACGAACTGAAGACTCTCCACGGCGGACAACGGTTTTAGGAATTTCCCAGCCATCCTCGTCGTTGTTACTGATAATAAACCACTTTGTTGGGTCATTGTCGTGCTTTTTGAACACAACTGCCGCTGAAACCATTACCAATTCTTCTTTTGCCATGGGGATATTATACCTCATTTACGTAACTTTCTCTACGTAAGGATTTTTTAAGCGAAGAGGGAGAAAACAAACGCACCAGAAACTAAACAGACAAATGTTGCACCAGCCATAACAGCTATTTTCTTAGTTACCCACTTCCCTTCAGTTCCTCCAAAAATAACAGCACTTACGTTTGCTGGAACGACAAAACCAATCCAAATAAGGAGAGCAATCATAAACGGACTAAATTCTGGAAGGAGTTCAACCAAAATAAACAATGCGAGTGAAGTTAGCACGGTAACTACAAACTGAATGGCATAAAAAGGACCCATTTCCTTAACCATCTTTGCTTGAACTGCCTTTGGAAGCTTATCAAAGCCATGAATTTTTCCCCACAAACGACCAAAGAGCGGACCATACCAGATAGCACCTGCAATAAACTGAGCAACGGTTGCAATAAGTACTGCTGTGTAATTAATTCCCATGAAGCAATTCTACAAAAGAAAACACTACGTTAACAAGTGGTATTAGACAATAAATACTCGTTCTCTCCTTAAAGAGAGTCAGTACTCTTCCCTTTATCTGAAAGTACCAGATATCGATTTGCAATTAGTATGACGGTAAAAGAAACAACACCAAGGAATACATCAAGAGAAGTAAGTTCTGGCTTAAGCATTTTTCTTGCAACGACAAAGGCTAGTAATTCTAATATTGACATGAAGTTGTGGGTTACTAACATTCGTGAGAGCTCTAGCCCAATTGTGACCAACAATGCGCGATAAATGAGCTCGTAAAACACTTCTTTTGTCTGCCAATCTGCTTGTACGAAAAAGACAAAGCTATTCAAAATGTAAAAAATCACAGCGATAATTACAATCACTGCTAAAAATTTCTCTATATATTTAACTGTTTGAGATATCACGATATTGAGGTTTTTCATATTTGTATACACAAGGGTTACGTACACTTATTCTTCTTTCGTATGTGTAGGTTTCTTTTCAAGAAACTTTAATCCTGTGTCATTTTTTCTGTGGTACAAAACATAGACAACTCCAGCGACAAGCAAACCCAGAAGAATAAGATATCCAAATTTTTCAACTCCATCTATATCATTATTGATGGCCTCAATTGCATTGACACTAGTGAACCCTAAATAGATATAGAAAAGGTTACGGACTACCGTACCTAAAAAGGTTGATACTAAATAGGTTCGTAGATTTAACTTAATTAAGCCACAAACGATTGAAACAGGTGCGGTTGGGATAATCGGAATGGCACGTAACACAAAGATCACCACATCATCTTTCCAACCTTTATTCAGGTGCTTCCCTATTACCTCTACTTGTTTATGAGATACCCCAATAAAACGGCCAAATCGTCCTAACAAAACATCTTCCGCCTTATCGGCAATTACATAGATAAGATAGCTCCCAAGTGTTTTTCCTAAAGCACCGAGGACCGAAAGGAGAATTAAATATGGCCAAAGAGCACCTGCCGAAGCAGCTAAAGACCCAGTTAGTGTCATAACAAGTGGTGAAGGGATTGGAGCAATCACCTCTTCAGTAAACGCTCCAATAAAAGTGAACCACGGAAGTGGCAACACTTGAGAAAATTGTTTCAGTAGAACGATAATTTGTTCAAAAATTGTTGAAAACATACGTAAATGTCACTATAGCAAAAAATTTGCTTCTCTTAATGAAGGATTATAAACAAAACTGTCAATATTTGTGGCGAGGTGTCTGCGGAGGGTACAGGATTCGAACCTGTGAGGACTTGCGTCCACTGGTTTTCGAAACCAGCTCCTTGAACCGCTCGGACAACCCTCCAGTCACATGGTGTTCCCGCCCAGATTCGAACTGGGATCAACGGCTCCGCAAGCCGCTACTCTATCCATTGAGCTACGAGAACAAATTTGTTGTACAACAATTACTTTTGAGGAAGACGCATGCTTGCCCAACTGGCAGCTTTGTCAAAGAAACTTGGGGGCACTTCCTCATTAACTAAATAGTCAGACAAAATCTTTTCAAGCTGTCCTTCAATTTCACTATTAATCACTAGTTCAAGTCTTCCTGGAATGACCGATGTTTCAATGATTAATAATCGGTGACTTAACCGATCGGTAAACCAGAAACGACCCATCTTACTCCATTCAGTTAGCCGTCCAGCCATTCGAATACCTTTGTTTGTCACTTCATAGGTAACCTGCTCTGGCTCCGTTGTACTTAATACATAAAACAAAAAGACAAGAGCTGCGAGTAAGATTACTGGCATTGGGCCTTCGATAACAAAGAACAATAAGCCAAAAAGAACAGCGACAGACATCAAAGAAATATAAAAATCACGGGAACGTCTTTCAAACGGACGGGATTTTTCAACCCAACTAAAAAGCTTTTCCTCTGGAATTGGCTTTTTTCGTGGTGTCTCTTCAGTCTTCTCTCCTTCGGGCATTCCCTATTATATCCCAAACGAAGTGTTCGGGCCACATCATGAAGTTGATCCGTGCGGAGAAGGTGGGATTCGAACCCACGGTATCTTTCGATACGGCGGTTTAGTAAACCGCTCCACTAGGCCACTATGGGACTTCTCCAGAAACAAATGAGTATAATCAAGCACAAAGAATTAAACTCTTGTGGCACTATTATAGCAAGATTTGAACTGATTTACTCGTGGGTTTGAACTTCCAATCTTTTCAAGATATATCAACGTTTCTCGCTCACTACAGAGTCTAACCTGCTTGTTTTGGTACATAACGGGGTGCAAGCCATTTTTAACAAGAGTATTTCTAAAAAATGTAAGTAAAGGAGTTGATCGATTCGAAAATGCTAATTTTTTGTATATATACCATCTTCCATGAGACATATACCTGTTCTCAAAAATACACCCATCGGTATCCATCAGCCCTCGAATACAAAATTGTGATAACCCAAGATCTTCTTGTATCCAAGATGGAACACCAACTTGCTGGCAAACCTTATTCCCTACAAACAAACCCGACTCTTTTAAGAAGTTGACAAAATTAATTCCACTAACAGTCAAGACTGTTGCTAATGAATCTTTTCGCTCATGAACTGAAGGAAGATATCCAAATAATCGATGAATAAGCGATTGAACATAATAAACATACTCAAAATCTTTTTCTCGATTGAGTGTTATTTTAAGTTGGCTATTGGTTAGTCCTCCATCACCAAGAACTATGCCAACAAATTCTGCGAAATAAGGATTATTCCGTTCTGGATATCTGAACACATTCGGAAGTACACAACCAATTTTACGATAATAAACTGGGTCTGCTATTCTTTTTTCCCAAGAATTGTGACCACCTCGACTCCGCCCCAAAGTACCACCAAAATAAGTTCTGTCCATTTAAAATAATCCTAATTAAACCCGAAGATTAAGTCAAGAAGTACTCGTGCGGAGGCGGCGAGATTCGAACTCGCGAGACTCTTACGAGTCATGGTTTAGCAAACCATTGTCTTGGACCACTGGACTACGCCTCCACTCTCTTTTCTTCGGTATTATACAGTCAAAATGACCCTCTGTCCTGATTGCCAAACTAAAATTCGTAAAATTGAACCTTTCCAGGTATAATTGAACCCACGGAGGGTGGGCAGGACGGTAATGCGCTAGTCTTGAAAACTAGTGAGCGCAAGCTCTAACAGGTTCGACCCCTGTACCCTCCGCCAGGTGTGCTTGTCTAGCGACAACAGGTTATCCAAAGTACCTCACGAGCACCTGATTCCTTTAACACTCTTGTTGCTTCAAAAAGAGTTGATCCAGTACTCCAGACATCATCAAATAAGACAATTGGAAGTTTATTGTTTACAAAAAAGTCCTTTTTTGCCTTATTTATCGCAAATTTACCGCGTATATTCTGCGACCTTGAAAAAGCCCGAAGTTTCACCTGTGGTGAGGTGTTTTTTGAGCGTAGAAGAATGTCAGACTCCATTTGCCATCCCTTCCGTTTACATATGATCTCCGCGATTTCTTCTGACTGATTGAAGCCACGAGAATTAAAACGAGAACGAGCAATCGGAATTGGAACAACCAGAGCCTTTTTGGGAAGAAAATCAAACAATGAAAGCTCATGCACAAGCTTCCCTCCCAATATATATGCAATTTGATAAGCAAAATGATACTTAACTACCTTAATTGCTTTTTTAATTACCCCTTTATATTGCCAAACAGCAATTGAGGAGTCTGGTGACCAATCGTTTTTGCATCGAATATGAGTTGCACCCTTGGCAACTGGCTTTCGGCACACGGCACAAACAAGGGGTACATAGCCAGCTTTTTTAATACAGTCATCACACACATAGGAGCCAAAGGAGTGACAAGAAACACAGGAGAATGGAAAGAGATAATCAATCCACCACATATAAGAAAGTATGACACAAAAAGACGAGAGTCATTCTAAATAACTCTCGCCTTTTTATCTGTGGAGACGGAGGGAGTCGAACCCTCGTCCGAAAAGTACATGCCAAAACATCTACAAGCGTAGTGTATTTAAAAGATGTCCTTAAAGCGAACTAAATACACAAATGCGCTAAAAGTAAGGTTACTTGTCTTTCACTTACAGCTCCGTTAACCAACAGAGGAAGTGGCACCTCACACGGGTATATGCCGTTAAGGGAGTGGTGAGGTTCCTCTCCTTACGACAGCGGCTTAGGCGAACGCGTATGCGTACCCTGAACTCGCAACGACTTCGTTATCGTTGTCGTTTGTTTTTGAATTAGTTTTTACAAGTGATAATTCACACTCGGCTCGCAGTTAGGGTCAACGTGCTTCCCGTCGAAACCGGGACGTCCCCAAACATGAAAAACACTAGTCACGGCGGTCATCGTTTCCTTTGTCACCTCGAAATTCACGGGCAATGTCACGAGCAATATCTCGTTTCTTAAGAACTTCTCGTTTTCCACTCTTTTTCCTGGAGCGACAAAGGCCAATTTCAACCTTATAGTATTTGTGGGTATTATACAGGCTCAAGGGCAGAATGGTCAAGGTTTCACGCTTCACCTTGCTCTCCCACGTAACGAGCTCCTCGGCGTGTACCAAAAGCTTTCTGCTTCTGGTTGAGAGTGTTGAGCCCATTTCCTCTTGTCCAATATGGGCGTTAACCAAGAAAAACTCGTGATTAATGACTTTTACATATGAATGGGTAAGGTCAACCCGCCCATGGCGCAAAGCGGACGCATCAGCTCCATTTAAGACAATTCCAGCCTCAAGCTTTTCTAAGACATCATAATCAAACAGTACTTTTTTGTTTTCGTATATTTTCATATACGGGTATTATACATTCTTTGAAGCTACTTTAAGTGCGTGAGGCCTAGGGATACGATTTTTTGAGGAAGAACGAAGAATGCCTTTTTTGCGGTCTCTGAGATTACCATACCAACCGTTTGGGTAAGATCCTCTGACTTGTACATTGACTGGTAACCACCTGTTTTATCAAAAACATACAGGTTCCCCTTCTCTGCGTCGAGTAGGTACAACGAAGCAGTATCTTCTGAAGCAAACATATGAGTTAAGGTAACTCCATTAAGGTTTACACCTGTGAGCTTAAAACTTTGCAGAACTCCTTGGTTTAACTTTGTAACCTTGTTGTTTTCCCCCAGTATCCAGATAGACCCATCGATCGACATATCACGTGCGCTTCCAAACGAGACAGCAGCTGCGGTGTCTGGAGCAAGCCAGGCAACACGATCTGAAAATCCAACGGCATTCCCTGAGTAGCGCCAGATTGCATTTTCGCTTCGATCTACAACATACAAATTACCAGCAAAGAGACGGTACAAGGAGTTAGTTGGAAGATTTGATAATAACTTTGCATTTTGTCCCTTCAATTCAAAAAAATCTGTACCTACCTGCACAAAGGTACGATCAGCATAACTTGCGATTCTATCAACAGTAGAAAAGTCAGAGGTGTTGCCCGCTGACTCAGTACGCTTCCCTTCAATGCGAACTGAAATTACTTTGTTACTCGATGAGTCGAGTATGCGAAGGGTTTCATCACTTAAAGAAACAGAAGAAGCGGTAAAGGAGGCTGATTGTAATGTTAAGTCAAGGAAACTTTCAGGAGCTTCAGTATAAATGCCCAATACTTCTTCACGCGTTTTTGCAATTTCTTCTTGTATTTGTGCAATGTTTTTCTCAGTTTGTGGAGTAACCGGAACAGACTGTATCTTTTCATCAATTGAAATAAACAATTCTTGGGCACGTTCTTTGTTATAAAAACCGCTGGCTTTAATGTCAGCTAACGTATCACTGATCTCTGTCAATTTTTCTGTTGCAGCAACGGTTACGTCTTGTACTTTCTTGTGCTTTATCCCCCACACAATACTCACCAAGAGCAAAACAAGAAGTGCACCACCAACAACCGTCATTCGTTTATTCTTTTTATTTGCTCGAAACTCTGATGTTTTTGAGCGCACTGTAAATCCAGAACCAGGGAATCCTGTTATTCCCCCAATTGGTTGTGGTGGTGTAGCTACATCTGAAACAGCAGTCATTGGCGAATGGAGTGCGTCCTCTTCACTCTGACTTTCAGTCTCATCTGGAACAACAAGTTCAGGACGTGCAGCAAGTGGAGTCTCGTGTGCCTGGGTCATCTGCTCTTCTGCCAGAATTGTTTCAACTTCAGGCAACACAAATGAACCATATCGAATAAACAAACCTGCATACCCACTACCTTCATTTGCGTTTGCATGCAGCTCAGCTGAAAGCTGTTCAGGGTCAACAGAGTTTGAAGCAGCCAGAGCTTCTTTTAATCCATCAGACAAAATAGCAATCGTGTCACCTTCCGTAAGTTTTCCTGAGCCAGAACTAATCGTTAAGCTTCCTTTGGTCAGTTTGTGTTGCAACCCATTTCGGAGAAGTACCACCATCATTTCAGGTGTAGTTGCAAAGTGAATAAATGAATCACGAATGGCAACTGCGGCAACAAGCGTTTTGATACGAGAATTGGTGTGGTCAGTTACCACCTGCTCAATTGCAGCCTTTAATGCAAACAAGGTTCCCTTCTCTTTGGTTTGAAAAAATGAAGTAGAGATATTTTTAGCGATGCCACGAAGTGTTAAGAGTGAATCAAGGTTATCTCGTGTTTCCCCTGCTCCAGACAAGAAGTGTGTTGCAGCAATAACCGACAGATGGACTCCGTCTTGCTCAAATTCATACACTTGAGCAACAGCTTGCGCACTATTCGGAGCAATCAGCTTGGCAGTCGTTATTGCGGTCATTTACAGGATAAAAAAGGAAAGAATTAATAAACCGAGGGCAGCAAAAAAGTGAAGGAATGAAAAGATACGAATAGGCGTTTCAAAACCAACCTTTAAGGTGGCAATCATGTGTGTCACCTGTCGAACGATAACAAAGGCAAAGACAGAATAGAGCACCATGCCAATAATGACCATGATTTTAACGACAAACCAAATATCATTACTAATTGCAGTTCCCAATACTGATTCCATTAGCGTACTCTCCCTTCTATTTTTTCTTGTTCTTCTTCAACACGAAGTTCTCGCAAAATCTTTGCAACATCATCAGGTCGTGGAACTGCTTCAAAATCAATCTGTGGAATTTCAGCCGAAGTCTGAATTACCAAGTCACCATAGTTAAAGGTGGTACGAATGACACTCCCAATGATACTGGTCACATCTTCAATTCGATCAATGTTTGCCTCACTTATCTCTCGATAAACCAAGTTACTGAAATCAACATCAAAGATTCGCTCATCAGTAATAATGTATACGTTATAAAACCAGGTAATAAACCGCTCCAATATGTATGCCATGGTGGCCAAGTACCAAAATAAAATTAAAACTATTAAAAACCGTTCTGGAAGAAAGGAAAGCACCGGAAACGCAACAATGAGCGTAGGGGCAATGATTAAGATAAGTGACATCACAATCCACTTTACGTTTGTTAAAAAGTGCTTTCTTAAGAGAAGAACAATCTTCTCTTCTTTGTCAGCCTCAGAGAATTTGACGTTTTGTGGGTAGTGACAATACGAAGAAAGTGGATTCTTAGTGTGTGGTGTTGTTATTGCGGCCATTGCTCCAATTATAGCTTCTCTATGTTAAAAAGCGAGCTCTTGATACCAATGTTTCCTGGGGCTCGCAAATTGAATGCTCTCTTTAACTCTTCTCCACTAATTGTGACACTTCCTTTGTTTGTTCCAAAGCTCACTGACTGGGTACTTCCACTGTTTCCATAGACAACACTGACACTTGAGACTGAGGTAAAACCTCCCAGGTTAGACAATTCAGACAACGAGTATGGATTTCCATTCCAACATGGGTCTGGTGGTGAAATGCGACCAGTATCCCCTCCACCTTGATACAAGACTTTCCATGCGTTTAAGATATCTGCCATTTGAGCGCTTGTGAGCCACGGGTTACTTCGTCCACAGGTTGCACCAGAACGAGACTTAAACCATCCTTTATAAAACCACGGAGAACCAGATACTTTTTCATATGCAGTTGATGGCCAATCGTTTGCAGCATCTTTAATACCGGTCCACCCCCACTGACTAATAGTGTATCCACCAGTGGAAGCTGAAAAGTATGTTTTGGCAGGCTGACCGTCTTTAATTAACACCCATCCTCGTGTTGCGCGAACCGCCTCTGCCCATTTACCCGTCTTTAACTGAGGCTTATACACCTGGCACGCCTCGGTCGTACAAATGGTTCCTGCACCATTATTGGTAACTGCCAACGCATAACTGCGTGCGGCAACGGCTTGTGCTTTAAGTGCCTCAAAACCGCCTTTTTCCCCCCAACTTTCGGGAACTTCATAGATACCTAATAGGTAGTTTTCTTCAAATGAAACACGTCCTTTGCCAGTTACCCCAATGGTTGATGGAATTGGATAATCTTTCCTGAGTGAGGCTCCTTGGAAGTAGGCTGAAAGAATAGTTTCAGCTGACTGTCCACTTTTAGATCGTCCATATGCACCATACTGACTCATACCGGTTCTGTGTGGTGCGCCAAAACTAAACCCAGCAAAGGCGGGACGGAAACCAGGATCACAAAAACTGTCAGTGCCAGGGGCTCCACTACATGGTTCAAGAGTTGGTGGAGTGTCACCAATGGACGTTGCAAAACCACCAGCCTTTTGTGCCAACAACTCTTCTTGGCGGCTTGAAAGGTCAGCCAAATAGCTTTCTACTTTAGAAACTTCCTTCCCTAAAAACTGAGCACGCTCATCTACTCTCTTTTGCAGTGACGCAAGTGAGTCTTTGTTTTTGGCTAAACTATCACGGTCGGCAGTTAACTTTGCCAAGTCCACCCCATACCCTTCCATAACTTTGCGATCTCCTTCAACCGTTCTCTGTCGGAGTGAGATCTCAAGAAATACTTCTGAAGCAGAGTCAGCTACAAGGAACGGAAGCAGTGGATCATAGGCTCGCATAAATTTGTAGTGCTCAGCTGCCTTCTGTTCAAATACTTTTTGAGTAAAGGAAAGATCTTTCTCACGAGACTTAATACTTGCCTCTAAGTTTCTAATTTGTTTGAGTGTTGCATCGATTCTTCGTTTTAGGTCAGCAACTTGTTTCGTTAATGCCTCAAGTTCTTTTTTATTGTTCTCGTGAGCTGGGGCCAAGGCCTCAGCGTCATGCTTTAACTTTTGCAAACAAACATCAATATCCCCTCCAGACAAATTATTGCTATCACAATCAGGCTCAGCTGAAGTAATGGAGAAAGATAACCAGAATGAAACAGAAAGAAGGAGAATCAAGACAAGTGATAAAAAAGGGTTTCGTAGTTTTCTCATAGACGGTAAACGGCTTCTAATCATTATACCAACTTCTTGTATGCTAAAATTTGCGTATGGAAACTTTCATGAAACGAGCAGTAATTATCACACTGTTTCTCTTTGGAATGCTTAGCCTATCAGCAAAGACAACCTTTGCACAAGCAAGTAGGTGTCAAGGAAATGAAACTAGTGGATGCATTGTCTGTGTTTACTCTGATGGAACAGGAATGTGTGAGAGTCAAAACGCACCGGATGGGACATTTGCATCAAGTTGTGCTCCAGGGTACAAAGCTCCTTCAACTGACCTTTTTACTTATTGTAGACAACAGTCCTGCCCTAACCCACTTTTTATCCCCTGCCAACCAATACAAACAAGAAATAACTGTGTAACAGACTCATCAGGTTCAAAATCTTGTCAAATATGTGATGATATTCCTAATAACTCAGTTGCTGATTGCGACCAAACAGCATCAAGCCAAGCTGACTGTAGGACAAACTGTATTGCACCAGCAACATCAAACCCACAAGCTTGTACTAATTTCCAGGGAGCATGTAAAGCCACATGTGCAACTGATGAGACACCGATAAGTGGAAGTTGTAGTGTTGGTACCAACAAGTGCTGTCTACCAAATAGTCTTCTTGGGAGCTCCGGAACTGGTACCAAACAATCAACAAAAGCAGCAACCTGTGATGCAGCTGGCGGTGGCCAAGGTATTCCAACTGCAGTTGGCTGTGTACCAATTGAAAATGTTACAGCCCTCACTGCCTTCGTCATGAGATGGCTCTTAGGTATAGGCGGAGGAATCGCTTTCATTATGATCCTTGCTGCAGGATTTCAAATACTCACCTCCTCTGGCGACCCAAAGAGACTCTCTACAGGGCAAGAACTCTTAACCTCTGCTGTTTCAGGCCTGATATTAATTATTTTCTCAATCTTTATATTGAGACTCATTGGAGTAAACATCCTCGGCCTCTTCTAATGGAGAGGAGATTCTTCATTCCGAAAGTTGTATGTGTATGTGCTAAAATTTAGGCTAACAGAGAGATATCTATATAGTATGCATGCACGTAAAACACGATTTGGTATTTTTAGCTTCCTTACTTTTTTAGTGCTTTTATTTCAAACAACATCTTCTATTCATGCAATGACTTGCAGCGGATGCGAGATAACTCCTCCCAGTGCCGCAACAACAGCTGGCTTTACCGTGAGTGGTTCAGGATGCACGGCAGCTTCTTCAATAACAAGTGTCTCAGTATTTAATAGTGCAAACAGTAGTATCTTTGCAGCACCAATAACCATAACGAACAACACCTTTAGCGTAAATGTACCTGCGATTGGAACATCTGGTGTGTACCGAGTCCTTATAACTGATGGAGCGGCTACCCCATTTAGTTGTGGTACTTTTGTCGCTGAAACAGTAACGGGAAATAACTCATTATCCTGTGGTGCCGTTACTGCTTCGTTTTCAAATCTGTGCCCATCAAACTGTCCCAGTAGTCTCTTGTCCGCGAGTACCTACTACTGCGCCTGTGGTGGAACAGGACAAACATGCTGCCCAACAGGAAACGCTGCAGGACAAGCAACCTGTTCACAAACAGGAGCGTCATGCAGATCAGGTATTTGTGCAGCTCCAAGTGGTGGTGGTCAGTCACAGATAACTGCAGTTGATACGTGTAATGTCGCTGGTGGTGGCAAAGGAATACCAACTGCGATTGGGTGTATTCCAATTGATAATGCAACGATAATGACTTCATTTTTCATGAGGTGGTTAGTTGGTATTGGCGGTGGAATCGCTTTCATTATGATTCTCACAGCAGGGTTTCAAATACTCACCTCCTCTGGCGACCCAAAAAAGCTTTCAGCTGGCCAGGAGCTCTTAACCTCAGCTGTTTCAGGACTCATCTTAATTGTCTTCTCAATCTTTGCATTGCGCTTAATTGGTGTAAATATCCTCGGTCTGTTTTAATAGATATATGTATAAAAAGGGAATCCACCTGGCCATCGGTATTGCATCTTTTTTAGTGCTTTTGAGTTTGTCTTTGTCTGGCGTTTCGGCACAAGGCACCTACAAGTGCACTGCACAACTGGATCCAACCGGAAGCGTATATATCTGTGTACCAATGGGATCGGGATCAAGTTATACCTGTGATACCGCTGGTGGATATGACGTTGGAAATGAATGTGCAATGGCTCCACAAGACATGACAGTCTCTGCATGCCAAAACAGACCTCCCTTTACCTGTATCCAAACAAACCCAACTGGCCCTACTCCGGCTCCAGTTCGCCACCAATGTAATTCAAACGGGACATGCACCCCATGTGCAGATCCACAGAATCAAGATTGCACATTCGATACACGAGCGGACTGTTCTGCAATCTGCCAAAGTGGTGGAACACACTGGGCGTGTGGTGTGGCAGGGTGTGAACCACAAAAGAATGGACAATATAGTAGTCAGACACAATGCTTCAATAACTGTGGTGCAGTAGACCGTGGATTTGATGGTGGTTGTAACACGAAAACTGGTAAGGCTCAGAAAAGTGGTGATGGGGTTCAAACTGCGATTGGTTGTATTCCAATTAACGTGCTTGACCGACTAACAAGCTTCTTCTTAGTTTGGCTCTTAGGAATCGGTGGAGGGTTTACCTTCTTCATGTTCCTGCTTGCAGGATTTAAGATTTTAACCTCTTCAGGTGAACCAGCAAAGCTCACTGAAGGAAAGTCACTCTTAACCTCAGCAGTTTCTGGGCTAATCCTTATTATCTTTAGTATTTTCCTCTTGAGAGTAATCGGCGTAAATATCTTAGGTCTTTTTTGATATACTAAAACTATGTTTAGCATTCTACTCGCACAAGCAACGGCACCAAACCCTTTTGACAAAAACACTTTCAACACGCTTGAAAAGAGTATTCCTGGTTTCCGTTTTGCAGGAGGAAACATCTCTGATGTCTTTACTGGTCAATATGGAATTTCCACATTAGTATTCTTTATCGCAGGTGCAATAATTGTTTTATATAGTATTTCTGCTGGTATTGGTTTAATGCTCTCACAGGGAGATCCTGGAGCCGTAAATGCAAACAAACAGAAACTCACAAATGCAATCGTTGGTTTTATTATCGTTTTTTGTGCATACTGGATTGTACAGATTGTAGGTCTCATCTTAGGGGCACAAGGAATTACACAAACATTTTAAATCTATGGAAAAACTTGCGTTGGTTAATATTGGTCAAACATTTGGTTCCCCTTTTGGTCAAACAAAAGGTATTGGAGATTTTATTACTACAATCATGGCTGGTGGCCTTGTCCTTGCAGGACTTATCTTGTTGTTTCTTCTTGTTGGTGGAGGTTTCATGATGATCTCAAGTGCTGGTGGAAATGACCCAAAGGGTGCTGCACAAGGAAAACAGGCCATTACCTATGCACTCGTTGGTTTCCTCGTAGTATTTTGTGCATATTGGATTATCGCGATAATTCAGAGACTAGTTGGAGTTGAATTTTTTACTGCACCAGGGTTTATTCGTGGAACACAAAGTGGCGTCTAACTTTAAAACAGGGTATTATTTATTAAACATATGAACATCTTTCCTCTTCTCCAAGTATTTGGCAGAATTGCGCCACCTGACGCTGTTGGACAATTTGGTACAGTAGACACCGGACCGGGAAGATTAATTCAGCTCATTTTAAATCTCATTATTATGCTTGGAGGTTTGTACGCCCTCTTTAACTTTGTACTAGCAGGATACGCGTTCATGAGTGCAGGTGACAATCCAAAAGGAATGGAATCAGCATGGGCCAAAATTTATCAGACGATTATTGGTTTGGTATTTTTGGTTGGGTCATTTTTGTTAGCATCTGTCATTGGTCTTATTATCTATGGAAGAGCAGATGCTCTACTTAACCCAACATTAACTATCTAAAGACTTATATATGACAAATCAAATTGCAGCTGTTCTTCGTTTTGGCCCAGGTGGTGGATATACAGGACCTGCCGGAGGAATTTTTCTTCCTGGTTCAAATCCTGGCAGTCAATTAGAGATGCTTTTGTCTACAATAATTGGGGTAATGACAGTAATTGCAGGTATATGGTTTATCTTCATCTTTTTAATCGGTGCTATTGGGATAATCACGTCCGGTGGTGACAAAGGGGCATACGAGACTGCAAGAAAGCGAATTTCAGCAGGAATAACCGGTTTAGTCATTGTGATATTTGCGGTTGCAATTATTAGCTTAATTGGAAGAGTTTTAGGTTTCGACATATTAGGAATTAATACTCAAATTCAAGCATTAAGAAACCAATAATTTATGTATTCTGTAGTACTAGCTGACGTTACCAACTTAATAATAGACAAAGGCGGACCTGGGCAAGATGGAGTTACCGTTGTTTCAAATTTTATTCAACAAATGGTTACTCTCCTATTTGTTGTTGGATTCTTAGCTTTCTTTTTTATGTTCCTCCTTGGTGGAATTCGATGGATAACATCTGGTGGTGATAAAGGACAAGTAGAAAGTGCCCGTTCTCAAATTGTGCAAGCAATAACAGGATTGGTAGTTTTAGTAAGTGTGTATGCTGTTGCAAAACTTCTGCAATCAATCTTTGGTATCAACTTAATTAATGTTGATCTCACTCCAATTCTTGCAAAGTAACTGAGTCTCCCTCTTGACTTCTCTGGTCAAAATACGCGATAAATAACTAATAGATAGGCCTCTATCCTTGACTTTCAGCTCAAGATACGCTAAACTCTACGATTTTTCACAAAAAGTGAGATTTCTAAAAGGAGGTGACATATGATATGAATTTATTTTCTACAGTATTCGCACAAACAAAAGGAAGTTCGATTGATCTAAACCCAGGAAGTACGAATGCATCTTTAGGAACTTTTACTGTGCAACGTTTCATTACCTTTGCTATTAACGGAGTTATTGTCGTTGCAGGTCTTATATTCTTTTTTATGTTAATAATCGGAGGATTACAATGGATTCTCTCTGGTGGAGACAAAGCATCAACAGAATCAGCTCGAGGTAAAATTACTGCAGCTTTGATTGGGCTCGTAATTATTTTTTCTGCCTGGGCAATTGCAACTTTGGTAGAAAGCATTTTTGGAGTAAGTATTTTGAACTTTACTATTCCAACAATCTAAACTTGTTTTTCTGCTTAAAAAGCCCAAGTCTTCTTGGGCTTTTTTTGTATTACCAATTTATTCCTTTTCATACACTTGTTTCAAAATCTACAGACAAGTACAATTACCTAATGTTTAGTATTCTTCTTGCACAAGCTAATGCAGGCATCGTTTTGCCAAACGAGCCAAACACACTCACGGATATCGAAAAAATCTTTGTAAATTTGGTTACTGCTGCAGTTCCAGCTGCAGGTCTTGTCCTCTTTGTAATCCTTCTCTTCGCTGGAATTAACTACATGTCGGCTGGAGATGATCCAAAGAAAGTTGGGGCAGCTCGTGCAATGATTACCTATGCAATTATTGGAATGGTTGTTATTGCAATGGCATACCTTATCTTGCGCCTCGTTGCACTCTTTACAGGAGTAGACTCAATCCTAAACTTCCAAATTGCTCAGTAAGTAGTATTTGGTACGAATCACACTTGCGTAGATACTCACCTTTTGTGTATGGTAAGATATACGATTTTCACAAAAATGAAGAAAATACTATTTAGTTTCCTCATAGCATCAATCCTTATTACTTCCATCTCTCTTGGTGCAAAACAAACATTTGCACAAGCCAACACAAACACTGGTCAATGGTGGAGACCAACAATGGATCAATTTACAAAAAAAGTTGGGACAAATGTTGCGGAAGGTGGTAGTCCAGCTAATGAAATATTTGGAGAACGATATACCTATGCTCAAGTTGTCTGGATTATTCATACATTAGCTGATTTAGGAGTTGGAGATATTCTAGTTCTTTCAGATGCGTCAGGTGCCTCTAATTTTGCAAATGGAGAGAACTTCAGACCAGGACTTATCCTCTCTCTCGCTGGTTATGCAGATACCTTTAATAAGAAGCCTGCATCAGGAATTGAATATGTTGCTCAAAAAATAGAAAAAATAAATCCAGTAGGTACTGCATACGCACAAGCTGGTGGATATGGATACGATTCAAGTTTGCTTCCAATTCAAGGATTGTGGCTCGCCTCTCGAAATGCTGCATACCTATTAATGACCTTTGTCGTTGTCATCTTGGCACTTTTAGTTATGCTTCGACAAAAGATATCTCCACAAGTCGTTTTGACTGCACAATCTGCTCTTCCACGGGTTGCAATCGCACTTGTTGCTATCACCTTCTCCTATGCAATCGCTGGCTTTATCGTTGATTTAGGCTTTGTCATACAAGGTGTTATTTCTGGACTTATGGCAGCGGTTATTGCAAAAGGTGGCGCTGGAGAATCTATTTATATCTTTAATCAAGTAAATAATGGTGTATCAAGTATCTTGGCCTATGCAGTAGCCTTTGTATTGAGTTCTTTCTCACAAAACGGTGGAATCATTCAAAACTTTGTAAATGGTGGTAGCCCAGTTATGGATACTGCTTTAAACACAGTATTTTCTGTTGGTGGAACACTCGATTTCCTTCTTGGGTTAATCGTTGCAATATTTTTAATCGTCGCCCTCTTTAGAATCCTCTTCCTTTTGTTAATGACATATGTGAAGTTTATTTTGCAGGTTATTGCAGGGCCTTTTGTACTACTACTTTCAGTCTTAGGTGTCGGTGGTGGTGTTGGTGGATGGGTAAAAGGGCTCGTTGCTCAAATGTCAGTATTTGTGGCGATTGGATTACTTGTTATGTTTGGTCATGTATTCTTCTGGGGATTCGGCAATACAGTTGCTCAACCTGCAGCACTTCCACCACTTTTCCCTAATGTTGTTTTGCAAGACTTCTTTAACGTATTCCATGTAAAGGCTCTTGTTGATCCAACATCAGCTGCAGGAACTATGCCATCAGGTTTTTCATTTGGAAACAACATATCTTCCGTTGGTTTCTTTGTAAGTCTCGTTGTAATGCTTTCAATTCCCAAGCTTGCCAGCGCACTCCGTGATCAGATTGCAACAGGACGTGGTAGCTATGGATTTAGTACATTCCGTGAGGCTGGTGGACCAGTTGCAGGTACAATGTTAGCTGGTTATGGACTGGGAAAGAAGTTTGGTGGCACTATCGCGAAGGAAGTCGCCTCACCATATGTTGAGGATGCGCAGTCCGCAGTTACGGGAGCCTTCAAGGGATTCTTCTCTAGGGCTCAGAGGAAATCGGGTGGAGCTTTGTAAAACTTCAGTTATCTATTCTAAATTAGAAGAGTAACTTTCCTATACAAGAAGACTAAATGAGTCGTAGATATATGAAGTAAATAACTTAACGATTTGTTATCTTTATCTTGTTTTCAAAGAAGTTTATTGTTGTATTTGCCATTCCACGACTAAAAGCAGAAGTTCTCTCAAGAACATTGTCACGAACAGATTCGCCATTTGGTGCATGTTTAGGCAAAAAGGTGAATATACCTTTTCCTGACTTCTTATCTGTGTGCAAATGAGAAGCGACACGATATGCTTCTGACCACTCCATTCCAGAGTTTAACGCAACATCCATTGCACCAGTCACAAACCAAAAACGGAGATTCATAACCCCATATGGATCAACTCGATCAAGTGTCTCAGCCCATGAAAGGAAACTAAGGTCATTTTGTAAGTCTTTTGCTGTAATATCAACTTTTGTCAAAAGATCTTTAGCTTTCAATATAGATGGGATAGTCGATGTTAAATACTCTTTGTATGCGTTCGAACTCATAGATCCAAAGTCTACTTTTTTGGGGTCAAAATCAAGCATACCTTTTGGTTTAGAGTTTAATGTAATATCGGTCTCTGATCGCGCTTTTTGCAAAAATCTATTCCGAGCAGCAATATCTCTATTATCTGGATAGAAAACTTCCGCAAGAATCGCAGAATCTGCCGCTGTTTGAATTCGTTGTAAAGCAAGTGACTGATATCTACCATTTATTAGGGCATTTGATGTGGCTGCTACATCGCGATCATACTTATCCTTCAACGTTTTACCTTGATCAATGACATACATCCATTCATCTTTATTAATTATTCTTGTTGATTTGTCGTTATACTTCTCAGTAGCAGTAGTTGCATTTCTGAAAAATGAGGTACCAATAGAATGAATCATATCGATAGTCACTAGTGGACCTTTGCCTCCTTCTTTTGCTCTCCACTTTGAGAAATAAATTGCCTGAGAAAGATAGTCTCCACCACTTGTATCCCAAACTGATTTTTCAAGTGTAGCCTCCGCAATTCGCATAGCAAGATCGTATGACTTTTCAGCTGCTGCAATATCAAAACCAGGATTTTTTGCTCTTCTTAAAATTTCAGCAACAAGAACTTGTCTTTTCTCAGCAGCCTCGGTTTCAGTTGTTTTTCCAGAAAACTCCCCACGATAAGCGGCCTCTTGTAATACTTGGAATGCATCTGAAATGTCGAGTCCAGGCAAACCTTTTTGTAGCAAAACTTCAAAATCAGAACCTTTAAGAGTGTAATCACGAATTTCACTTACAGCACGGTTGAATTCACTTGAAACTTTATCTGCTTCGGAAGTGTTCACTCTTCGGAGGGCAATGGCGCAGGAGTGCAAGTGAATACGTGCATAAACTTCTGCGCGAACGTCTGAATCAATCCCCTTCCGATCAACTACTCTTATTAACTCTGACATTAAATTATTGGTTGGAGAGTCATCTCTACCTTTATCAGTTGATTCGAGTGTATCCAAAAAGACTCGTAATGCTTTTCTTTGTTCATCTGCTGCACGCTTTTCTATTCCTTCCACTCTTTTTGGAATACTAGCTTCACTATCATTTCTCACTTGTTTCAAAAAGACTTCCTCTGTGTTTTTAGCAGCTGTAATTTTTCCTCTCATTTCACCTTTAAGTCGCTGAACATAAGCTTCACGGATACCTTGTAAGTCCGGAGATCCTTTCCCTTTGTCTGAAACAGACCATGATGTGATTTGCTTTTCAAATGAGGCCTTTTCCTCTAGTTCCATTAAGTCTCCGAGATATGCTTCAAGCTTTAATTGGAATGATTCATATTTGCTATCAATATCAGCAAGGAGTCCGTTTTGTCTTGCTTGATCAATAAAACCTGAAATTTGAGATTCTAGTGCAGCCTTCTTTTCAGCTAATAGTTGTTTCTCTTGAGGAGTTAAATTCTCCCCTTTCTTGATTTGTGCGAGAACTCTTGTGTATTCGAGATTTAGTTGAGAAAACGATGTCTTGTTACCCAATTCAACAGTAGGTTTTTGAGCAGAAGCTGCTGCTTCTATTACTTGTCTGTGTTTTTCAATTGCAGATTCTGGAAGTTCACCTGCTTGAACCAAATTTAAAATGAGATCAGCATTGGCTTTGTACCAAACATCAGTATTGCCGTCTCCCCTTAAAATAGAGTCACGAATAGTCTCTTCCAGTTTGGTAATTGGAGCTTGTTTTTTGTTCTCTGGTGTTGGCTTTGTATTTGAACCTGAGGAGGCATCTATAGCACGAGGTAACAGAACGTCATCATCATCATCAATATTAGTTTCTTGCAAAAATTGATCAAATGAGTCGATTTCGGATCTGACAGGAGACTGACTAGATGTCGCTGCCGCTCGAGCATTATCAATAGCCATATCAAAAATTGCATCTAAATCATCGTCTTGGTCTTTATTCCAATTAGGATCAATTTGTGAGAGCTTGTCCTCAATTTTACCTGTAAATATGTCTGCAAAATCAGGATCCATAGGGTTTCCTGGTCTCTGTGTGGCGTTTATAAAACGATTTCTTAATGATTGAAGTTTTTTTACTTTCTCAGTCTGTTTTAAAGAATCAAGTGAAGAAGCATCTATCAAAAAATTACTAACAAGTAACGTATCCGCTGGTTGGATTTTACCTACCTCAAGTGCCTCATCTGTCTTTTGGTCATCAAACGAATACCACGGTTTCTCGGCGGCCTGAGGCTGTGCCTCATGAGGTCGTGCTCTAAACTGATCTGGTCTTGAAATATTTCGTTCGTTATCCATATTAGAATCCATGGTTAATTCTAGCACTAAATAGAAATAGAATTAACGTGAAGATGGCCTCAATTCTAGCACAATTATAGGAAATTAGCAACCATCTTTTATAAGATGGCTGCCCCCCTGCTACAAATCACGCTCAACATCATTTTCTGTTGGGATTTCAGCCCGGAACTCGAGGATATAATAGATAGCAAGTAACACTGACCAACCGGTCTGACTCCGCATAAAACTCATTAAAGCGAGAAATACAACCAAAACGATCACAAAATCCCTAAATCTTCCTTTCCAGATCAAAATGAGTGCCGGTGGAAAAATTGTTCCAATAAAGACACTTAAAAAGATCCGCAACATAATTCTTGAGCTTGGCATACAAAAACCTCTTCTTTCTCGTGAATTTTGGCAATTCTACACCTCCTGTTATAGGCAATCAACCACCACCGTGAAAACTTCTTTGTACTTGAAAGATGAGTTCACACAGGCCATGATGAGAGTGTGATAGAATGATCGATTTTCGACTTTAATTTTTTATGTTTGAACAACACCCAGTACCACAACAAATTAGCTCATATCAGTTCCGCCTTGTAGGAGACATGACCTTAAAACAATTTTTCCAAGTGGCAGGTGGTGCTGTCATTGGACTTTTGCTTTATGCCTCTCCTCTTCCAGGGGTATTTAAGTGGCCTCTAATTGCCTTGGCCGTAATCTTTGGTGCTGCATTTGCGTTTCTTCCACTTCAGGAGCGTCCTTTAGAGCAATGGATGGCAGCCTTTGTGAGAGCAATCTACGGTCCAACCATCTTTGTGTGGCAAACATCACAAAAGAATGTGCCTTATTTTGCTCATGAAGAGGGTTTACAACCAGGAACAATGGATGCCACTGTCGCGACATCAGCTGACCAACATACCGCAAACCTTGAGGCAAGTGAGAAAAACATGCTCACAAAAATTTCTAATTTGTTTAGCCTTACACCAAAGAAACCAGGTGAGGTGGCAACCGTTGTTTCTGAAGTAACAGCCCCAACAGTTCAACTCCCAACACCGGTAACACAACCAGTTCAGCCAATGCCACAGGTAGTACAAAACCCTACTGTTTTTGCACCAACCCCAACGATACTTTCTGAAAACAAAACAGTGATTAACCCTGCAGTTATGCCAGTACCAACAAGACCAACAGTTGTAACACCACAAATAGGAACAATTACACTTGAGAAGAAACAAGGGTTTACCCCTGTTGCCCAAGTTACTAATAACACTGCCGTTACCAGTAACAATACCCTCTCACAGACTTTGACACCTGGAGCAACCCCTGCAGGACAAGCAGCACAGTTTTCAAATGAAGCAGCACCACCATCAGTACCAACTACTCCAAACATTATCGTTGGCCAAATTATGGATTCAGAAGGAAAGATCGTTGAAGGAGCTATTATGGAGATTAAAGATCAATTAGGAAGACCAGTGAGAGCTCTTAAAACAAACAGAGCTGGACACTTCATGATTGTTACACCACTCCCAAGTGGTGAATACAAAATGTTTGTTGAAAAAGATGGCTTAACCTTTGACACGGTAAATGTTGTTGCAAATGGTGGCATCATTGAACCAATTGCAGTACGAGCACACGCAAACTAAGTATATGGCAGCAAACACACTCGAAAATTTCTCTAAAAAGATTGATACCATTTTTGCAAAAGTACCATATCTAAACATTCCAGACACCCCAATTGTCAGAAATGCACAAGACTTTGTACCGATTGCAGATATTGCAGATGATATTGTCCTCTATAAAGATGGTGGGGCCGCGATTGTTCTTGAGTCCACGTCCTTAAACTTCGGTCTCTTGTCAGAGCGTGAGCAAGAAGCCGTAATCACTGCGTACGCTGCCTTAATTAACAGTTTGTCTTTTGCTACACAAATCGTTATCAGAACTCAAAGAAAAGACATCAGTAAGTACTTAGTTCAACTTGATCAAAAAATTGCGGAACAGAAAAACTTGAAGCTCAAAGAATTAATGGTTGGGTACAAACGATTTATTGAAGAAACAATTAAGAGAAGAAACGTGTTAGGTAAGCGCTTTTTTATTGTTATTCCACTCTCCCCACTTGAACTTGGGTTTACCAAATCCATGTTTCCAGGAATGGGAAACAAAACACAGCAGTTATCCTATTCAAAAAGTTATATTCTAAAGAAAGCAAAAGTCGTTTTGATACCAAAGCGTGACCACATAATAAAACAAACCGCACGGCTTGGACTCAAGGCAAAGCAGCTTGATCGCAAGGCATTAATTGAGCTCTATTACGAGATGTACAACCCAGACGTTGAAAGTGTACGAGAAAAACCTGAAGTAAAAGAGGTCTAATTTATTCTTATGGATCCAAATATTGCAAAATTTATCCCAAACCCAGCAAAGCCACCAATTGATAAACCAAGTGAATCCACTTTGGCAATTGATGACATCATTGCACCAGCACAAATTCAACTTGATTTTGATTTTGTAAAAGTTGGAGATGTCTATTATCGAACACTCTTTGTAGCCGGCTACCCTCGCTTTGTTGTTCCTGGTTGGCTTGAACCCTTGATTAACTTTGATCACAGTCTTGATATTAGCTTCTACATATACCCAACTGAGGCTCGTACCGTTCTTGACGATCTACGCCGCAAAATCACTGAAATGGAGGCTGAAATTTCAACTGATATTCAACGTGGAAAAATCATTAATCCATCAACTGAGGCAAAACTTGAAGACGCAAAGGCACTCCAGGAACAGCTTGTCAAAGGAATTGAACGCTTCTACCAATTTAGTTTCTATATCACCATTCCTGCTGCAACGGAAGAAGAACTAAACTCAATCACAAAGCGTGTTGAGTCAACACTCGCCTCTATTTTGTTAAATGCGAAGCACACATCTCTTGATATGCGAAATGGTTTCTTGGCTTCAGCTCCATTTGGACGTGATGTTCTCACTTTAACTCGAAACATGGATACCACTTCCCTTGCAACAACGTTTCCGTTTACAACAGCAGAGCTCTCCAGTGACAGTGGAATCTTGTATGGAATTAATTCACAAAATGATTCATTTATTATTTTTGACCGCTTTGGTCTCGAAAACAGTAATATGGCAGTCTTTGCAACCTCAGGTGCTGGAAAAAGTTTCTTTGTGAAACTTGAAGCACTTCGATCCTTAATGATGGGTGCTGAAATTATTGTTATCGATCCTGAGAACGAATACAAAGCCTTGTCCCAAGCAGTTGGTGGTGAATACATTGATTTCTCCTTCGGAAGTAACGCAAAGATTAATCCGTTTGATTTGTCACAAATTTATGAAAAAGGTGAAAACCAGCTTGGTTTAAAGATCTTAACCCTCCACTCTCTCTTTAAAGTCATCATGGGAGAGTTGTCCCCTTCACAAGAAGCATTGCTTGATCGTGCTTTAGTTAATGCATACAAAGCAAAAGGAATTACACAAGATCCTGATACCCAAAACTTAGAGCCACCACTCATCGAAGACTTATACAAAGCATTGATTGGTATGGAAACACCTGACGCCATTGATCTTGCTGCCCGAATTGAAAAGTATGTAAAGGGAAGTTATGTTGGTATTTTTGATCAACAAACAAACATTGATATTAAAAATCCATTCACCGTCTTCTCAGTCCGTGACATTCAAGACACCCTGCGCCCAATTGCTATGTTTATCATTCTTGATTTCATTTGGACAAAAGTACGTCGAGATATTAAAAAGAGACTGTTAGTTGTTGATGAGGCATGGCACATGATGAGGTACGACGACACCGCAGCCTTCTTGTGGTCAATTGTAAAGCGTGCTCGTAAATACTATTTGGGTCTCACAACCATTACTCAGGACGTTGAAGACTTCTTGAGTCGTGACATTGGAAAGGCAGTTGTTACAAACTCAGCCATGAGACTTCTCTTAAAGCAGTCTCCTGCAGCTATTGATCGCATTAGTGACACCTTCTATCTATCTCAAGGAGAAAGACAACTCTTAATGGCCGCAGGTGTTGGAGAAGGAATCTTGTTTGCAGGTCCGCACCATGCACCAATTAAGATTGTTGCCTCCCCTGAGGAATATGCATTCGTTACCACAAAGCCACAAGACAACATTGATACTGCAGCAAAAAGCGTGTTAAATGCACAATCAGCGGCACCAAATGTAACGGCTGCACTCACCAATGAGAAACTATGAATGCAAAAGAAATCCTAAATGAGTTTAAAGAGGCAAACCAACCGCATGTAACCAGAGCTGATCAAGAAATTATCTCTGAACGCTTAATTAGCGAAACATATAAACTTGAAGGAAACAGAGACCTTTTAGATAGTAGTCTTCACTGGTCAGTTCGTGCCGTAATGGCACAACAGACTGCCAGAAAAATACTTGCCCAAGAACAAAAGTCAGTAAATATTGTGTTACCTGAAGGTCCTCAGATTACCCAAGCAGAAAGTGCTGCCAATATTAAAAATCTCCTCAAAGATCCCCGCCTAACCAAAGAGCAACGAGAAGCGTTAATGGATGCGGCTTGGTATGTAGCAGCTGCACCTGAAGAGACTGACAAAGAAAAAATAGAAGCTGACTTAAAGAAAGAAAAACTAACAGCTGTAGCAAATAAAATTGGTACACAGCCACAAGATAGTGTCTCGGCTGAATATGGAAGACTTAAGAAAAAGCTTGAGCGTGAGGGTGTTAACAGTGATGAGGTTAATGACGCAAGAGCGCAAAAGACAATTGAATATTTAGAACGAGTTGAAAATGACAAAGAAGCAAAAAGAACACTTTCAAATAGTAGAAAGGACTTGCTGGCACTTGAAATGCAAATTAAGTATCTCCAAAAAAACGCAAAAAATCTCTCTGATGAAGACTTCAATGAATCGTTCTCAGGTATTGCAACAGGTTTATCTACCGTCGCAAGTATTGCTGCAAGTGGTGGGGCCAGACAAATGTTTCGACAGATTAGTCAACAAAATGAAGCGAGAATTGCAAAAATGGCAAGTAAAGCAGTGGGGCAAGTTGCTGGAAAAGCAGCAACAGGTGCTGCAAATGTTATCCTCCCTGGTTCAGGTCTCGTTGTTGGAAAAGTTGTAGGGAAAGCTGCAGAGTTTCTAAGCGACAAGACATTTGGTTTTATCAGACGCAACAAAGGAAAAATTGCACAAGGTGCCGCTGTTATTGTGGCTCTCCCAATGGCACTGTTAACCGGTTCAGTCAGTTTGATTGGGGCTGGACTAGCCGGCGCTGGTTTCGCTTTAGTGAGTGCAGGGGTGATTCTCCCAATTATTCTTGCCTTCTTGTTGTTTATTATCAATTCTGGTGCATATATTGTTCCACCTGGAACCCCAATTGATCGTAATGGTGCACCGATTGCTGCCCCTGGTGGTGGTGGAGGAAGTTACCCGCCTGGAGCAATTATTAGTAACTGTCCAACAACTGGAGACATTACAGCACAACTGGCAGCATCAGTTAAAAACGGTGTGGTTAAACTACTTCCTGACTATTTGGATGCTCGAAGTACCTACCGCAAGTGCTTTAAGCCAACAATGATGATTATGCACTGGAGTGCAGGATCAAATGACAATCCAATTGGAAATGATGCCACATACCAAACACTTATCAGGCGTAACCTTGCTTGTCAGTTAATGGTTGATGCAGATGATACCTGGTTTACACAACCTTTCTATAAAGATTCAGTTGAACTCGCCTGGTGCGCTGGGGTCTGGAATGTATATGGAATTAGTAATGAAATGGCTGGAACTGGTTTTACAGCTACCCCTCCTCCTCCAAACAAGAATGAATTAGACTTAACGTACGACGTTACCTGTAAGGTAATGAAGCAATACAAAATTCCATGGTGTCAGGTTTTTGGACACTTTGAAGTCCCATACAGTGGAAAAGCAGATCCAGGAGTCGACTTTATGCATAAAGTCTTTGTGCCACAAATTAAACGTTTGTGTCCAAATGATCCGACTGACATTTGTAAACGAAACCTATGAGCAGAACAAAAAAGATACTAATAGTCATTGTTGTTATTCATGCAGTCGTGTTGTTGATATACGTATATCTTTCGAGAACAAAAAAACAGGACCTGATAAGTACCCCATCAACGCAAACAACCGTTCAAGTAAAAACAGAAGCTAAATACCAAGTCCTATCAAATTACTTTTTAAATACCGTATTAACACAAACACCACCAGTACTTGGTTTGGCGTGGAACGATGTGACACTCATCTATGCAACACCTCAGGGAATCTTTAATGCAAACAAAAACAGTTCAATCCTCAAAGCTGATATCCAAAAGGCAAGCTTTTCTTATTTAGCTGATGTCTTGTTTTATCGAAAAGATAGTAAATGGGGATACTTTAATCACATTACACAACTTGCAACTGAAGTACCGTTGAATGGAAATGAGTGGACAATCTCAATTGACGGTAAATCAGCGTTTCAAATAAAACAAGCAACCATTGAGATTGCTGATCTTTCAAATGGAAATGTAGTGAGACAAACATTCGAAGGACCAATCACCTCGTATGTAAACGCCTCCCCAACTGATACATACATCACCTTTGTGAACAAAGAGAAAAAGAATCAATTGGTACACATTAACAAAGAATTAGTTATTCAAGAACAATCTGAAATTGGTAACGATGAACGAGTAGTAGGTGCTTCCCCTACCGGGACAACCGCTATTGTGACAGACAATAAAAAATTAACCTTCATAAAGAATAAAAAGAACATACATGAAATTTCGTTCCAATATGCTCAGAAACTCACAACAAAATGGAATCCAGATGGAACCATTGTAGTGATTGAACAATTATTCCCAGATGAACTTGACCGAATTATCCAAAACATTTGGATCGTGAGTGAAAATAGCTATACGGCAACTATTCTTACAGACACCAAACCAATGCCACGAAGACTTGCAGCAGTTCAGAATGCAGTTATCGATAAAACAGAATCGGTTATTCCACTTATTGAGCGAGATGGTGGTATTTGGCTCTTAAGCCTTATTCGAGATCAATTCCCAGCTCTCGGTGAAAAAGTTGAAGTAATTCCATTTAACACAATGAATGAGAGCTCTCATTCTGACTAACGATACACAATGAAACGAATATTAACGTCTCTGCTTATTTTGCTCGATATCTTTGTCGTCATTGGCCAACCAATGAAAGCAGTCAAAGAGGCACAACCACTGGTGTCCCTTTCTGTTCCAGAAGTTAAAGCAGCTGATGAAGTACCTACTGCATGTATTGGACAAGAACTCCTCAAATATTTAGCTGCAGTTGAAGAAGGTACCAGAGGACTTAAAAACATTAGACTTCTCTCCCCTGCTTTTAATATGACCAACCCAGCTGAGTATGAGATTTATCAAGTGATGAAAACCTCACCTGCACCAGGTGGTGGAGCTGGAATTGAAGTATTTAAACGAATTTGGGGATTTGCAGGAAACACCTATTCATTAAGTGGAGTAAGTGCATATGAATGGGTCACAGAAAAAACTAACTGGCTTGGTGAAACTGCAGGTGCAACAGGGAAACAGGTTATTTTTACCGAGTTTGGAGATTTTGACACCTTCGGTGATGGCAAAGGAATGGGATCAACCAATCGTGGCGAGATTATTGATAACATGCGACGAGAATTTAAGATCACTTCAGCAGATGGCAAAGTAGCAGGTATCAATTACTTTAATGCGCTTGGTGGAAACCCTCAATTTATTGGTCACAAGCTTGATAACGGAGAGTTGAGCTCCATTGTTTCATCAAACTCTAAAAAAGGAGGGGTAAATTCTGGATTATTTATTCAAGGTGGCGATTTTCAAGACCAAGCAAACCAAACTGGGGCAAATCTTGGTTGGACAGTTGAAATCATTACAAACCCTGGAGATCTGCAGTCAGCTGTAGGTTCAGTAACAAAAGGATACGCAAATGGTATGCAAACCGTTCTTCGTGCCTGTGTCGGTGACTCCTGTGGCTTTTCAAACCCCTCGGACTACGTGAAGTTTTTGAAAGACTTAAATGCACTTGTTCCAGGTCCTGTCTACGTTATTGCAGGGCCAAATGAACCTGCAACAGAGCACTGGGCAGCACCACGTTGTAAGGTGGAAAAGCCATTTGATTTGAATGAAATTCCTTGTAACCAGACAAGTGGAGGCAACAATGAATTTCATTCTCTTCGACCATACCCAACAAACCCATGCAGGAAAGACCCACCTGTTGTTCGCCTCTGTGGTCAAGACTTAGTTGTTTCTCAGACCATTAGTTTAGTTCCAAGTGATGGGGTGTGTGATCCCCTTGTTACAAACGCAGATGGAACAACAAGCCAGCATTGTGTATTTAATATCTCAAGCAGTAACACCTTGTCATTTGGCTTAAATAAAGCTGACTTCCCGATCATGGGAAACACAGAACTGGTTAAAAATTCAGTATCTTCAACTCAAACACTCGACTTTAAACAACGAATTAATGAGTACGTCAGTTGGTACTTAAACGGTATTCCACAACGAGCAGAAGAACCGTTTGCAATCGCACCGAACAACATTAATGACATCATTAACCTTTCTGGTCCACTGAAAAAGTTACTCCCAAAATCAATTCAAATTGACCAAAGAAACAAAGAAAAAAATCAGATTGGAAACGACCGTCATGACCAAATAGTCTCATGTGGAGACAAAGCAAACCCACAAGCTTGTTACAGTGAAACATCTGACCCAAAGAATCGGTTAAGCCAAATTGACACCCGTTCAAACTCACACGAGTATATTCCCTTTACAAGTACAGAAGACTTACCTGGAACCTTCTATGCAGGAGTAAAAACAACATCAGACGGGGTTTCAGACATTGTGGTTAACTTAACAAAAGAAGAACAAACATTGTACTTTGCCCATATGGAAGAAGACCCACAGCTGGCTGATCTTCTTCAAAGAACATTTGTATCAGGATCGTTTGTAACCAATGGACAAACTCGATACAGCGTTGATGATGGGAATGCCCCAGATGGGAAACTCACTGAGTTAAACAACACTCCTTACTGTGAACTGCTTGAAAGTCGAGCTAACCCTGGTGACAAACTCTATGGAGAACTGGAAAGACCAAATAAACCAGCTACTACCCCAATTGCCGGTACCTTAAGTTTCAAAGCAAAGCTTGAGTGTGACTTTGCAACAGGAGCACCTGACAATGACAAATATATTGCCTGTATGGCTCGAACTAAAGGTGTCGATCCTGCTGCATGTAAAAAAGAAGCAACACCAAACCCAAATGAATGTATTAAAGACGTAAATGTTGGTCTTGGTGTTCAAGTAGATACTCCAAATATTTATTCAGCATGGGACAAATTGGTTGCAGGTTCCTACTCTGTTGTTAAACGTATTTTTCCAAAAGTTGGCGCCAATACTCCGATTACCGAGATAAAGAATATTCCAGGTGACAGTTATGCAAACTACTCATCAAATGGAACTGTGACAGGTGGAAGTTTGGTTGGTGGTAAGACGCTTGCTGGTAACCCAAATGCCAATAGACCAGGCTCAACTGCAAAGATCTACTTCCCATATCTTGGAAGTATCTATGACTACTTCCTCAAAGGGATTCAAATTGCACTACGACCAAAGGCAAATGATATAGCCAGTAACCCACAAGAAGACGGTGCTCTTTGTGAAATTAACTGTAATATCAACGCGCCTGAGGATCCGAAATACTCAAAATACAAACCAGTCTTTGTGGACCTCGCGACACGACTCGTTGCAGGAAAGGGTAAACACTATGCAGCAGAATGTTTTAACGACGTTGTCGATCGATCAAAGAAAGCTGGAGTTAACCCAATGTTTGCACTCGTTATTTGGCTACATGAAAGTGGTGCAAGTAATTATGGTTTGAGATTTGGTTGCCAGATTGCTGACTTTGGAATAGTGAGTGGTGGTGCACCAAAGAGTGACTTTAATTTCCAATTAGATGGTTTCCTCACTCGCCCTGCAGCATATAAATTCAACTACCCATTGTGTTATGCACAACCAGTACCAAGTGCAGACTATAACGGACAAACAGATATGCTCGCCTTTAATTACATCTTCTTAAATGGACCTGGTGCTGGCCAAGCATGTACTAATCCATTGCAGTCACTGTATTACGACGCAGTTGTCACAATGTGGGATTGGATAGTACCAGGATGCACCAACACATCTGCTTCAGGTGTCAAGACATTTACCATTAAGTCCCCGACTGATATAAGTTGTCCGTAACTTTTTTTAAACACAAAAATCCCTGGATGGTTAGTCCAGGGAAAATACTTCACTTTGTGTATAGTTCTTTGTTACAAGAACTTTTTTCGCCTTCATGCGGCCCCGATGTAACCGTTACATCTAAAAGGGTAACTCGTTCTGGGAACTCAGTAACAACGAGATCTTTCGGAATCGCATCAACTTCATACGTCTTGTCGTTAACTTGGAAGGTTCCTTTCAGTTTTCCATACATGAATAGTCCATTGTCAATAATATTGACATGCAGTCCAACGACTGATGCGACAACTGGACGGGAACAAAAATCCGTAAACGGATTTGGCGGTTCCCTATTCATGAGTGCTGGCAAAACATAGAACAAGATTCCAATACCAACTAAGATCGGAACCCATCTTGAACGAAATGCTGTTCGATTAAAGGTAGGTGCAGGCGGCGCGGCAGGAACCGGAATGTTAATTACCGGAATTGGTGGTGGTGGAACAACTACCATCGTCGGTTGCTTGGTTGCCACATTCACTTTGCGACTAATGACCAGACTCACGTCTAGATCAAACTTCAAATCACCAACCACCAATACGAATTTACCCTTGTACACACCATCGACCAAATCATCTGAGTCAATACTTAACGTAATGGCCAAAGGAAACGTACCGTTTGGGGCTTCAAAGTCAAACTTCATCCAACTGGGTACTTCAAAATTCAATCGCTTTTTTGAAACATCACCAGTCAAAAGTATTGCTGTGACTGTCGCCGTGAGTGTCTCACCTGGGACCGGCTTCACATGACCGAAATCAATAAAGGAAGGATCGAATAATACAACAATTGCATCAGATTCTTCTTCTGCCTCAACTTCGAGCACATCGTCATAGAGCTCCCGGCTTTCCACATCATTCAAGACTTCATAAGCAGCCATCACCTGTTCTAACGATTCGGTAGCCTTAACAATTCTGTCTTCAAAATTATCTAAGACACTTTGAAGCGGCGATTCACCGTTCGAACGCTTGGTTTTACGGTAAAGGGCCATCTCTCGACGAATCACAACTGGATTGTATTTTCGAACAAGGCTGTAGTATGCCTTCGCTATTTCGTCTTGAGTAGCCGTGTTCGAGACACCCAAAACTTCATAATGGGTCGGCATCTTGTTTGCCATACCATCTCCTTTTTGCCTTTATTAACAGAAAAACAAACAAGAATAGTATATCACTATAAGGTGAATCTGACTAGGGTGCCATGTATTGGGGAGAGAAGGGCAAATGAGGCAAATACGGTAAATTACTCTAAAAGAAGAGTTTGTGTTATGCCCGTACCGGCATAATCAGATGTAAAAAGTGTGATTCATCAGGGTTAAGGAATACACCGGCTGAGGTTTCATCGGTAACTTTCATAATGATTGATTCGCTGCTACCTGACATGAGGAAATCCTCTAAGTACTTGTAGTTAAATGCAACTGAGGCTTCTCCACCATCAACCTTAGCTGACAACACACTTTCTTGCTTCCCCACCTGCTGACTTTCTGCTGACAAAATAATCCCATCTGCATTTACCTTTAGAAAAACGGTGTTACCAGCATCACGAGCAAAGACCGCAGCACGTTTTAAGCTTTCTAAAAAATCAGAACGAGAGATGCTCACCGTTACTTTACTGTTCTTTGGAATAATTCTCTCAAAGTTTGGGAATTGTCCTTCAATTATTCGTGAAGCGATGATACTTCCATTAGCACTTAAAAAGACTTGTCCTTCATTTGCTCTCTTCTCAAGAGTAGTCGCACCAGACTCCCCTGCTAACTTCACAAATTCGCTCAAGGCGGTCTTCGGGATGATGAACCGATCATTTACGCCAAGCGCCGTAATTGCGTCCTCAGAGATCTCTAATTCATATTTACTTAATCGGAATCCATCAGAGGACACACACGTTAATCCATTTTCAGTTACTAAAAACAAAATACCAGTTAACACAGGTCTTGCTTCATCGGTACTGGTTGCAAACAACAAGTGATTAATCGCATGAATAAATGTTTCAGGAAGAGTAACCGCTTGTTCTGAAAGAGTTGTTGCAATCGGTGGAAAATCGCGAGCGTTTAGAGCTGCTATCTGAGAAGAGAATCCTTCAGCGGTTAGAGTTAATGATTCTTTCACAATCTCCGCCGTTAAACTTTCCCCACTCATATGACTTGCAAGGTCAGAGAGTACTCGTGCAGGAAGTGCGATTGATCCTTCCGTTTCTATTTGGGCTCCTATGGTAGTAGAGAAGGACATCTCGAGGTTCGTTGCTTGAATAACAAGTTTTGTTTTATCAGTCGTTACTAAAATATTAGAAAGTATTGGAAGTTGTACACGTGGTGAAACGAATCTGCTTGCAAACGATACTACTTTAGCAAAGTCTTTTCGAAGTACGGTAAATTTCATTTTTCGAGTATAGAGCCTCTCACTGTCTCTTTGCTAGTTAGTCTTTTACTTGTCCACATACTTTGCTAAAAGGTGAGTTCTCCCCTTTGTATATATATAAAATAGTAGTAGCAGTAGTAGAGTCAGTGGATAAGTGGACACTCCGCCGCAAACAGCCTCATCAAAGTTATCAACAGTTCGAGTTTACACGGTTGTGGACAAAATTGTGGAAAGAATCGTTTAATTTGTGGATAAGTGGATAAATGCGGGCCTACTGTCCACTTATGCCCATTATACGTTTGCCTTTATCCCCGAGATATCCTCACGAATGTGGATATCTGTTGAGGCCAACGCTGTTATCTTTTCCACACCATGCATAATCGTCGTGTGATCACGTCCTCCAAGGAGTCTTCCTACCTCTTCAAAGGGAAGTCCCATCTCAATTCTTAAAATATACATAAGTACTTGCCTGGGTTGTGCAATCATCTTGGTTCTCCCCTCCCCTAAAAGTGATCGTTTACTAATATTGTAGTGTTTACATACCGCATCGATAACCGCGTCTGTTGAATAGAGCTTCTTTATAGAATCTTGTCCAACGGCTCCTCCACTCTTTTGGATAACTGATTTAACAAGTTCTTCCGTAACCGGAGCATTCTTAAGCTTCACTTCAGAACCAAGACGAGTCAAGAATCCTTCGATTTTTCGGGCACTTTCGACATTTCCTGCAATTAATTGCACCATATCAGATGCCAAGTGCAATCCTTTTTCTTCTGACTTAATTTGGACAATTGCACAACGAAGTTCAAAATCAGGCTCAGCAATATCAACAATCATACCTGCTTCAAATCGACTCTTTAAACGATCTTCAAGCTTTTCAATTTCATGAGGTGGTCTATCACTGGTTAAAATAATTTGTCCTCCAGCCAAGGTCACCGTATTAAACGTGTGGAAGAATTCTTCTTGGGCTGTGTCTTTGCCGGCGATAAATTGAATATCATCTATAAAGAGTGCATCAAGCTTTCGATACTTCTCTCGTACCTTTTGCATAGACTTATTGCGAATACCTTCAACGATGTCATTGGTAAAGTCTTCTGCCGTGCACGCGAGTATCTTTAAACTTAAATCTTTAGAGAGCAAGGTGTGCCCAACGGCATGCATTAAATGTGTTTTGCCAACTCCAACCCCACCCCAGATAACTAATGGGTTATATGCACTACCTGGTCTATTAGCCACCGCGTCAGCTGCAGCCCATGCCATTTGATTACTTCCAGAAACAGCAAAGTATTCAAAGGTAAAACCAGGACGCAAACGTGATGATGCAACTTTCTCTAAAAACTGTTCACTCATTTCTTTCTCTTCAAAAAGAGTTGCGGTGAGGTCCATCTTCTGTGCTGCACGAGTTGGATCAGCTTTAATAACGAAGGTCATGTCGCAGTGACTCCCTAAGGCTTTAATTAATGCATCTTGAAGAAGACCAAAATATCGCTGCTCAACGGTAGCTTTAACAAAGGTTGAGTTACAACCAATTTCAGCCATATATCTTTTTTGGTCAAGCTTTCGAAGTGAGTCCAGATGTGTTTGTGAAATCCACGTATTAAAAATAGGAGTAGATACAGAAACTCGTACAGAGTTTAAAACTTCTTTCCAAATTGCGTCTTTATCAGGTTTAATCATAGGAAACAAAAATCTAAGGGAACGACATGTTTGTAAGGAAAGGTTCTTTTGTGTCTCTTTTCTTACAAGTTGGGCAGGAGTTGCCTTCTTTGTACCCCACTTATCCACAATTCGTCAACCGGAGTTTTGTTGCGTGTGGTCAGCTAAGACTGAACGAAGTGCTCCCCCGTCACGAGCGGCAAGCTCGGCAAGTCCTTCAATGTGTGTGGATATCCAGGTGTCATCAAAGGCTCGAGGATGAACAAGTACGATGTGTCCCCCCTTTTTGCTATGCAAAACCGCATCAAAGTAGTTAAGGGTAACTTGATCTTTATTAGGAACAAAATTCCAGAGAACATTTATTAGCCCTTGTTTCTCAGTAAACTTCATCCAGTCAGTGGTCCAGTTTCCATATGGTGCTCGTGCCAGGCTAATTGATACATCTGTTCCTACAAGTTTATTTATCTCTACACAGAAGTTTTTGTAATCTTGGGCAAGTTCATGTGCTGACAAATCTTTATCATGGTGCCTTGTGTGATACCCAATCTCACAGCAACTTGCGAGTATCTCTTTCCACAAGAGAGAGTCTTCCTCTCCTTTTGTTATGTAGTCAGTGTTAGGGAAGAATGTTGCCGTACCACCAACTGACCGTATTGTTTCAAATATGCCACGAGTATGCTCTCGTGAGGCGCAGTCATCTATTGTAAGAATAATGTCTGATCCAAACATGTCCTCATTCCCCTGAAGAATCGTATCAACCGGAGCCTTAATCTCTTGTTTAATTTCTATGTCAGGCAGCAGTCCACAGACTGCACCAGTGGCTGCAATCTGTAAAAACTCACGTCTGGTTATCTCGCCTCGTTCATACATTTTTCTGGCAAAATAGTACCACACTTCCATTTTGACCGTTTCTTTAGTACAATACCGCTATGGCAATGAAGAGAACATACCAACCAAGTAAACGCCGACGAGTCAAGGTGCACGGTTTTCGTGCTCGTATGGCAGATCATGACGGACAAAAAGTCTTAAAGCGACGACGAGCAAAAGGACGAGTCCGAATTGCCGTAACCGCTACTCACTAAGCTTCCTGTTCTCTTTTTTATCTACTTTTTATGCTTGCAAGCGAGTTTAGATTAACCGAATCTTCTGATTTTGATGCCGTTCGTGATTCAGGAAAACGCTTTGTCAGTGCAAACTTCACCCTTTCCTTTTTAGACCGCCGCGACAATAAACCGTGTCGTTTTGGCTTTGTTATCCCAACAAAGGTAACCAAGCTTGCCTCAGACCGAAATCGAATTAAGAGAGTCTTATCCGAGGCAACACGACACAATCTGGTGTACTTAAAACCTGGATATGACTGTGTCTATTTACCAAAAAACACAATTCTTCGTGCATACGCTAACGCGGTCATGACTGAAGTACGTGATGCTTTAATTGCAGCTGGCTTAACCAAAGCTCAATGAAGTTCCTTCTTCTCTTTCTTATTCGAATCTATCAAGCAATCCTCTCTCCTCTCTTTGTATTCTTCCTCGGTCACACGTGCAGGTTCACCCCAACCTGTTCAGAATATTCATATCAAGCCATCCAAAAGTATGGTGCAATAAAAGGACTTCGAATGGGTATCGCACGATTTGTTTCCTGCCGCCCCGGTGGCAGATCTGGCTATGACCCTGTACAATAGCCAATATGGGAGATATTTTTACGCTGCTATTGACCGCACCACTTACTAACGGTTTGATTGTTTTCTATCGTATTCTTGGTGGAAACCTCGGACTCGCGATCATTGGATTCTCTATTTTCTTGCGTTTTGTGAGTCAACCGCTTCAAAAACCATATTTAGCTAACGCTAAAAAAATGAAGGATATTACTCCACTTGTTAACAAACTGAAGAAAAAGTACAAAGACGACAAACAAGGATTTTTAAAAGCTCAAGCAGATTTATATAAGGAAAAAGGAATTAACCCAGGTGCAGGCTGCCTTCCTTATCTTTTACAGATTATTATCTTAATTGCTTTGTTCCGTGTATTTACGAGTGTTCTTTCAAGCCATGGCGCTGTGACTGAATCAATTAACAACTTGTTGTACGCTCCATTAAAGTTCTTGGAAGGACAGACATTAAACACCAAGTTCTTGTACTTGGACATTACCCAGCCTGATAAGTTTGTTATACAAGGATTGCCATTCCCACTTCCTGGTCCACTCCTTCTTCTTGCAGCCTTAGTTCAATTTTTGTCTGCAAAGATTTCAATGCCAATGGTTGAAAAGGAAAAGCAGGTAGCTGAAAAAACAAAAGAGTCATCTGATGACTTCCAGGTAGCAATGCAATCATCAATGATTTACACATTCCCATTAATGACCATCCTTGTTGGTGTTGGGTTCCCTTCAGGACTTGCACTCTACTGGTTCATCTTTTCAATCATGCAAGCATATACTCAGTACCAAATGTTTGGATGGGGCGGACTCACTCCTTGGGTTCACAAAGCAAAGACTTACTTTGCACGTTCATAACAGTTACGGTATTAGCTCTTCAACCTACTTAATTCATTTGATACTATTCCTCATCGTTTTGTTGTAAGGAGGCTCTAAAATGGATAGTGATCTGATAATGGGTACTGTTCCAGATGATGACGATCGTGAGGTACCTCAAGTAAAGCTCAAACGAGTTCTCATGGAATTTGAAGATGGCACGATAGAATGTTTAGAAGGTGAAGATGCCAAAACGTGGCAGGCTTCCTTAAGAAGTGAGATTTTTATGAGCTGGGTACACGGAAGACGTATGACAGCGCTTACTTGGAAACAGATCTCGAAGGAAGACGCTGCAAGTTTGTTCCTGAAATAGAAAGCTACCCTCATGGATAAAATTTCGTGAGGGTAAACATACTTGAGGTTACTATAATAGTTTTTATGCGTGACACCTCGCAGACCGGTATGGTATACTCCCCTTGAAATGAGCAAGACAGACACAAAATCATTCGTCGAAAAGACAATCACTTCTCTCTTTGATTTATTGAAAGTTGAAGCAACCTTTGAGGTTAATTCAACAACAGATGAACAAGGTGAAGTGGTAACTGTTGTGATTACTTCAGAAGAAGCTGGTCTTTTAATCGGTGCACATGGTGCTACTCTCTTGGCAATTCAATCATTCCTCGGAATGGCTGTTAAGCAAGCAACTGGAGAATGGGTACGAGTCAGTGTTGATATCGCTGGCTGGAAAGAAAAGCACGAAGATTACCTCGTTTCTCTCGCAGAACAAGCAGCAGACAGAGCTCGAAACAGTGGAGAGGCACAACACCTCTATAACTTAAATGCTGCACAACGACGAGTTATTCATACTGCATTGTCTAAAGAAGCTGATTTGATCACCGAAAGTGAAGGCGAAGGTGAAAATCGATATCTCGTTGTACGAGCAAAGTGAAACTCCACGAAAAACTCTTTTTAATCTTTGTTTTCTTTCTCCCCTCTCAACTTGCATTACATTTTTGGCCTGATTGGGCTTTTATTTTTGGAATCCGAATTGATTACCTCTCCCCAACACTCTATTTTTCTCAAATATTACTTGTCCTAACCTTTTTTACCTTTCTCATTGAAGAGAAGCTTTTATTTACCAAACGATTTGTTTTCCCAAAGCTAGCCATTCTGGTCCTCCTTAGTCTCCTTCCGTTCCTTTCAACCAATCCGCTTGTTACTCTTTCACGTCTTCCAATTTTGTTTTCTGCTTGTCTTCTCTTTTGGTACGTAAGAAGTACTCGTGATCGTGCAATTACCTTGGTCACCACACCCTTTGTAGCTAGTTTCTTTCTTGTTGCCCTACTAACTGTTTTACAATTTTTACTCAAACACTCAGTTGGAGGTGTTTTTGTGCTCTTAGGTGAAAGACCACTCTCAACAAGCACCCCTGGTATTGCGCTCGTTTCATTGTTTGGTGTCGACTACCTTCGCCCCTATGCCACATTCCCTCATCCTAATGCTTTGGCTGGAACATATCTTTTGTTAGTTCTTGGCCTTTTCCCTTTTCTTTCACGAAACGAAAGAATAGTTTCAATTCTTCTCTTGTCAGTTGTTATTTCACTCACCTTCTCTCAAACGGTATGGGTGGCACTTCTCTTGATTCCTGTATGGATACTTCTCTCAAAGAAGCTTCCACGTCCACTCCTTTCGTTAAGTGTGTTGCTTTTCCTTTGTGCCTCAATTGTGTCAGGGATGGTTCCAGTGCTCGCTTTTTATCCAAAAGAGATTGCCGAGAGACTCGTTTTAGCTCACAGAGCTTTAATCACCTTTGCCAATCATCCATTTGGTGTTGGCTTTGGGGCCGGAATTCTCTTTTCTCCTCGCACTCTCATCCAGCCGGTGCATAATATCTTTCTCATTACAGCACTTGAGCTGGGAATTGGTGGGTTACTTGTTTTGTGCTTAACCATGATGAGGGTTCTTCTTCACGCACGACTCCATGTCGCAATACTTGTTTTAACCGTGATGACAATTGGTTTGTCTGACCATTACTTGGTCTCTCTTTTGCAGCCTGTACTTGCATTATCTCTTCTTGCAGGGCTTACTTCTTCCCCCTCGTCAACGAAGGTCGTCTAATTTATACTGGGGGCCTATGGATATTGTTATTCACTGTGACGGAGGCTCAAGAGGAAACCCTGGTCCTGCTGCATGTGCTTTTGTTGCTCTTCACAATGGCACTGAAATCTTTTCAAAAGGAACGTTCCTTGGAATTACAACAAATAACGTTGCAGAGTACACTGCAGTCCTTACTGCTTTTGAATGGATAAAAACACAGTCAGACATTACATCTGTCCACTTTGTTCTTGATTCAGAATTGGTTGTGAAACAAATGAAAGGGATCTATAAAATCAAAAGTCCACTCCTCTTGCCTCTTGTTCAAAAGATTAAGTCATATGAAAGAGAGTTAAACGTTCCAGTTGATTACCGCCACGTTTTTCGGAATGAAAACACCCAAGCGGATCTTCTTGTCAACCAAACAATGGACGCAGCAGCCTGAAAAACAATTACCGAATGGCAAAATTCTGTCACGTTGAAAGTTTCACGAGCCCTGTCTAACTTCATATTTCCACTTCCGCTTCAAAAAACGGAAATAATAAAAGGTACCCTTCCACATGCATCTCCTTGCTGTCCACGTTTCCCGCTCGTAAGATAGAAGTATGCATCTGTATCTTGTGGGTGAAAAACACGCGTTTCAGCTTGGCTTCTTACATCACTTAAGTCGTCATTTTGAACTCAAGGCATATACCGCACATATTGAGCATCAGCCTCATGATGTCTTTGTTTGCCTTGAAGCCTCGGCCCTTTCTTTAGTTCCTGCCGGCGCGCCCGTTTTACTGATCCTTCCCCACTTTCGAGACGAAACAATAGATCACACGAGTCTTCCATCTACTGTTTCTGTGTTACTTATTGGAGCAGACCCAACTGAATCAGAGTATCAACTTGCCACCCGTTCTCTCTTTGGCTTTAAACATTTAAAAGAAGTAGTCATCGGTACGCCACGTATTCTTCCTCTCCCAGAGGTTGCTCGTCAGGTTGCGGCTCCTGTTGTACCAGTTACCAAACAAAGGAGCAAAACAAAACACATACCTTTAAAGCCCTTTATCTATGCAGTTCTTGTGCTTCTCGTTTCCCTATCAATTCCCTTTGTCAGTCTCGGCGTATCTGTCGGGTCGTTGTACTTATCGCTTAAGGCACTGCCAGATCACACCACGCTCTCAACACGCTTAACGTCACTCTCAACCAGTGCTGCTTCTGTTTCTCGCTTAACCATGACTCCCTTGACAGTGCTTCCTGTTCTAAAGCCACAGATCACCTACTTTCTTTCGCTCTCTGCCCTCTCCTCCTCAGCTGCTCAGGTAACAAGAACTGGTGTGGTGTTACTTACCCAGATTGAAACTCTTGCACACAACTACTTTTCCGGCAACCCTATTGATTGGAAAGACACGGGAGCACGTGTCGCACCTCTTTTGTCTTCTCTCTACCATGATGGTTCATTTCTCTTAGCTAACGGAGGAGAAGTCCTTTCAGCAAGCATTATTAATCAAAAGGCAGATCTTCCCTACCTTCTCTCATTTCTCCCGGCAGCAGAGGGATTGGCCAAAGAGGCTGGCACGCTTGCTGGACAGGGGAAACCGTTTACCTACATGATTATGTTTCAAAACGCAGCAGAGCTTCGCCCAACCGGTGGATTTTTTGGTTCATATCAATTAGTTACGGTTCAATCGGGGAGAGTCATTTCCAAGGAAATTCAGGATGTCTACGACGCTGATGGGAAGATTAATGGATATGTAAAACCTCCCTTTGCCATCTCTGAATACTTGAAAGAGGCGAGTTGGCATATGAGAGACGCCAATTGGGATATCGATTTCCCAAGTACCGCAACGCGCATTAGTTGGTTTTTGCAAAAGGCGATTGATGTGAAGCCTGACGCAATCATTGCCGTAAACACTCGAGTACTTGCAGAAGTCCTTAGCGTAACTGGTCCTGTGCATCCCGTTGGCTGGGAAGAGGATGAAGTGACAGCAGAGAACTTATACAAAATGCTTGAACGACGAGGAGGGGACACCTTTTTCCCAGGCTCAATTCGCAAAAAGACGTATCTGTCAGCTCTTTCAGAGTCAGTGATGATCGCTCTTTCAAACCTTTCACGACCACAAATGCTTGAACTGGCTAAAAAGCTTGATCAGCAGATCCGTGCACGTGAGATCATGGTGTGGTTTGCAGATAGTGGTCTTGAGTCAGCAATTGATACCGCACAATTGTCTGGTTCATTTCGAGAGGGAAGCTGTGGTGAAGGCTGTAATTCTATCGTTCACCAGATTATTGAAGCAAACGTTGGGGTAAACAAGGTAAATCCGTATATTAGTAGAACGATTACTGAGACGGTAGCTAAAGAAGGGGACAGTGTGACTGGAGATGTTGTTTTGTCACTGACTCACGCAGGAGGGTATGAAAACAAAGGAAATGAATCATACAAAAGCTACATACGGTTCCTTTTGCCAAAGGAGGCGAGTGTTACCTCAATCAAAGTGAACTCTCGACAGAAGGTCGGGTCCGTTATTCCTGACCTCTCTCACGAGGAGAAATACCTCTCAGCGGGGGCACTTTTGACGGTAGAAGCAGGGGAGACGGCAGAAATTCGCTTTCACTGGTCAATCAAGTCTCCACAAAATCGAGCTCAAATCTACTGGATTAAGCAGCCAGGGGTAGCACCTTTTACGCTTTCCTTGACCGCAGCGGGGGTAGGCGTTTATAATACGTCACTTACGGACAGTAAGATATTTAATCTACAAAAATGACACGACAAACAATTACAGCAGAAAAGCGAACCATCGTAGGGCGAGCTGTTAAAAACCTTCGCAAGGAAGGTTTGGTACCAGCTAATATTTTTGCGAAGGGAATTGAGTCAGAAGCAATCACTGTTAACCTCAAGGAATTTAAGAAAGTATTTAAAGTTGCAGGAGAAACTGGACTTATTGATATTGTCGTTAACGACAAAACATATCCTGTTCTTGTTACTGAATTCCAAATTCACCCAATCACTGGTGAAACAATCCACATTGACTTCCACAAAGTTAACTTGAAGGAAAAGGTTCAAGCTACCGTTCCAGTACACGTTATTGGAGAATCCCCTGCAGTAAAGAGTGGAATCGGAAACTTGATGCAACAGATTGACGAGATTGAAGTTGAAGCTCTTCCAACAGAACTTCCAGATCATTTTGACGTCGATATTACTTCACTTGTAGAAGTTGACCAAGCAATTTTTGTTAAAGATATTGCAGGGGACAGTAAGCAAGTTGAAATTTTGACTGATGCTGATTTGATTGTTGTTAAGATCGAAGCACCACAGAAAGAAGTAGTCATTGAAGAAGCACCTGCAGCGACTGAAGCTCCTGTAGCTGAAGCAACTGAAACAAAGACTGAAGAAGCCAAATAATACCGGCTTCTTTTTGTTTTTCTCCATTTTCTTCGTTTTACTTTTCCCTACACAGACAATCCCTTTCTCTTTTGTTTGTTTCTTCTGACGCCTCACAGCTACCCCTCATTCATTCTTTTTCTTTAACCACTCTCATTTTCTTGTACTTACCAATCTGTGGCGCTTTTACCCGTGTTGGAATATGTTCGTGAAAGAACACTATGTACATATGCGAAGAATAACCTCTAACTGCAGCTGCAATTGGTTAGAAATGAAGTTCTGGATTTGCTGAAACAGAAGCAACTGGCATTGTTTCGGGGCTAAAAAATGCACGTGCTCCAACCATGGCGGCGTTATCGGTGCAATACAAAATATCTGGCATGTAAGCCTGTAATTGAGGGGTGAGTCTGGCAATCATTTTGGTAAATTTTTCACGGAGTCTGGAATTCGCCGTAACCCCGCCACAAATCAAAACAGACGAAGTTTTGTATAACCTCATAGCTAACTCAAACTTAGTAAGTAAGGTGTCTATAATAGCTTCTTGAATCTCAGCAGCTAATTCATTTTTGTCTGCCTCAGAGTGAGCAGCAACTTCTCGAGAGACTGCAGCCTTGAGTCCTGAGAAGGAGACATCAAGTGTTTGGTCGTGAGACAAGGCACGAGGGAAGTATGTAAGTTTCTTCTCTTTGTTCTCCTTCATAAAAAGTTCTGCAGCCTTGCCAATTGCCGGTCCCCCAGGATAGCCAAGTCCCAAGAGGCGAGCGCACTTATCAAAACATTCTCCTGCCGCATCATCACGTGTTCCTGCAATTCGTTTTATGTCGGTGTGAGAAGTAATTAATACAATGTCAGTGTGACCACCTGACACAATTAAGCCAAGGCAGGGGAGGGGAATCTCTTCTTTTTTATTAATCCAATTTGCATACAGGTGCGCCTCCATATGGTTTACCGGTATTAAGGGCTTGTTGTACAAGGTAGCTAACGTTTTTGCTGTTTCAACACCAATTAAGAGGGAACCAATGAGTCCTGGACCAACGGTCACTGCAATTTTGTCGATCTGATCAAAATATGATTGATTGTCGTTTGGTGAAATGTCGGGGAATGCAGTTTTTAATGCATCTGAGAGTGTTGGGAGCATGTACTCTACTTGTTTTCGTGCAGCTTTCTCTGGAATGATTCCACCACTTTGTGCGTGAAGTGCTTGTGAGCTTGCAATAGACAATGAGAGGACATCTACTCCATCCTTTACAACAGCGACTGAAGTTTCATCACAAGAGGTCTCGATTGCTAAAATATTCATGCACGCATTGTACCATCTAGAGTGCCGTTCCTCGCATATACACCGCTTGCCATGGTTGATAGACACTCACAAACTTTTTTTGTGTAACTATTTCACCATTTCGTTTAACGGTGTAGGTAAAGGTTGATCGTCCGCCCCATGCTTTATGTTCAACCTGTTTTGTTTGTCCAACCTTTAGCGTCGGGTCATCTACATAGAGATCCTCTGGCGGCGCAATTTGATCTGTAATCACTGGCTTGGTTACTTCAGCTACTCTTCCATCACTTGTTCCATAGAACTTAAACGTAAGGCTTGTCTTCTTGCTATCAACCGTTGCTTGAATTAACAAATAGTGACCGGTGTCGTTGGTAAACTTGAAATCGGTTGTAGGTGAGAATACCGTTGCATCAAGTCCTGGTCCTGCATCTTGTTCGTAATAGCCAACACGGTAGCTATGTGGTCGTCTCTCAACAATTGGGAGTCCAGCATTCATTGCTGCACGAAAGAGCGTCGTTGATACTTGGCATACTCCTCCACCATCCCCAAGAATTGTTTTTCCCCCAGAGATGACATATGCCTGCTGAAATCCTGTCTTTTGTGAAATATCACCTACCACTTTGTTAAATGAAAAGGTTTCATTTGGTGCAAGTAGTGTTCCATTTATTTTTGAAGCGGCCAATGCCACATTGTGTATACGACCAGGGATTGATCCACGATAGGTTGAGTTTCCTACACCAATCTGTTCAGTGATGCCAAAACTATTAATGTCTGAAATGTTTCCAGTTGGGTTAGTCTTACTCACAGTGGCTTCAATTGATAGTTCTTTTGTATCAGACTGAATGAGTGTCTCAACTGATCGTGCGATAAGAGCTTTCATTTCATTCTCTTTCACTTCGAGTCCTGGTTCAGGTGCCTTAAATTCTTTTACCTTCCCGTTTTCAAATGTGAACACGGGGTTTGTTACTGGTCTATTAATTAGCTCTGCTATGTCTTTGGTAAATGTAGCCAGCGCCGTTTGCTGCACTCCTTCAGGAGAAATAATTGTGGCGAGGTCCTGTGCACTTCGTTTTATTTTTCCAGTATCAAAGGTAATCGTGAGTGTCTTTCCTACGAGTGCCTTTCCTTTCTCTTCAAATGCTTTTTTTGAAATTGGATCAAGTGTTGGGTCAACGACTACCGTTTCGACCGTAATAGGGGTAAAGGTGTGTTTTTTAATTGCAGTTTCAATCTGTGCGGTAAGTTCTTCTTGGTTAATTTCTATTCCTTTTGTTCCATCGATAACAGTGACTTCATTACCAACAATGGTTAGCTTGGGGATGGTATGTGGTTCACCAACTTGTTCTGCAATTTGGGCAATCTTTTCTTTTAAGAGTGTTTCATTAAATGAAACAACAAAGGGAATTGTTTTTCGTTCGCGAAGGAGAGAGAGGCCAACGTTAATTTGGTGAACAAGTCCTTGATCTTTCCCATATTCATATGCAGCCACTGCGGTCTCTTTACTGTCATACACTGCGTCAATCTCTGAAAGGGGAATCATGAAGTCTTTTACTTCCTCTCCTGATCGCACGGTGATTTTAATTGCTTGGTATGAGTCAGCAAAGGTAGCATTTTCAATAGCAGTTTGTGCGTCTTTCAATGAAAGACCACCAACGGGAATTTGTTCTACATAGATCTGTGGATACACACGTCCTGCTGTTACAATAATAAAGAGGGCAAGAGAAGCTGAAGCAACTGAGATCGTTAGTGCCCCAATGTGAGTTGCACGAATCTTTTTATGCTTGTTGTTTGTCGGCACTTTTGTCATACTTTGTATATTACCAGGATAGTGCGCTAAAATGATTACGTAATTGTATGGATCCGAAGAATTCTGCCAACCAATCTAGTTCCCCTTTTGTATCTCAGTCTTTTGATGCGCCTCCAACTGCGCCTATGACTCCGATGACACCAATGACACCTGAAGCCACGTCAGCGACTCCTGCTGAGCCAATGCCAGCCACACCATCACCAATGTCTATGCCTGAGCCGACCCCTTCAGGAGAACCATCACAGCCAACTGTTTCTTTAGAAGGCAATATGCCACCAGCTGACTTGCTTGCAAACGCGAACACAGAAAGTAGTTCACAACCGACCTCTCCATTCCCTCAGTCAGCTAGTCCTGTTCCACCACCACCGGTAATTGCACCAAGCAGAAAATTCCCAAAGAAGTTACTCGCAATAATTGTGTTCTTACTTGTTTTGGTCCTTGGTGTTGTTGGGGTGTTTGCGGCCATTAGTGGAGGAGTCAAGTTACCAGGTGGAAAGACCACTATTACCTGGTGGAGCCTTTGGGAAGATGATTCTATTATTACTCCTCTTATTACTGAATATCAGACAAAGAACCCAGGAGTTGAAATTAAATATGTAAAGCAGTCAAAGGAAGACTATCGAGAACGACTCACAAACGCACTGGCTAAGGGTGATGGACCTGATATCTTCCGATTCCACAATACCTGGGTACCAATGTTCTCTTCACGACTTTCAACAATGCCGTCTTCAGTGATGAGTGCACAAGAGTTTACTCAGACTTTCTATCCAGTTGTTGTATCAGATCTTGCTGCAGGTTCAGGTTTTGTTGGTATTCCATTAATGTATGACGGATTAGGGCTCTACATTAATGAAGATATTTTCACAACTTATGGACAGACAACACCAGTTACCTGGTATGACGTTCGTGATTTAGCACAACAGATGACGGTTAAAGATGAAGCAGGGGTTATTAAACAAGCTGGTGTCTCTTTGGGAACAACAGCTAATGTTGATAACTGGCAAGAGATTTTGGCTTTAATGATGATTCAAAATGGCGTGGACCTAAAAAACCCAACAGGGGAGAACGCAATTCAAGCATTAAAGTTCTACACTGCTTTCTCTAAGCAATATGGTGTGTGGAATGACACCCTCCCAACTTCAACTATTGCCTTTGCTTCAGGAAAAGTTGCAATGTACATCGGACCTTCATGGAGAGCACATGAAATTAGACAGCAAAATCCTACCTTAAAGTTCCGTGTTGTTCCTGTTCCACAACTTCCAAAGGCAACAGCAGAGGACCCTGATATTGCATACGCAACCTATTGGGTAGAAGGTGTTAACTCTCAGAGTAAAGTTTCAACTGAGGCTTGGAAATTCTTGAAGTTCTTGTCTGAGAAAGAGTCTTTGACCAAGATGTACAAGAACGCCACAGCAGTACGAGCATTTGGAGCTCTCTACCCACGACGAGATATGCAGGAGCTTATTGCTTCAGATCCATTGGTAAACGGCGTAATTGCAACTGCTACAAATGCAAAGAGTTGGTACTTGGCTAGTCGAACATTTGATGGTCAATCTGGAATTAATTCACAACTATCTAAGTATTTTGAAGATGGGGTAAACGCAATGAATGGCTCATCAGCTTCTGATGGAAAATCAGTACTCGAAACGGTTTCAGCCGGTGTTCAAAGCGTATTAGTCCAGTTCCGCTTGATTGCTCCTCCTCCAGCTGTTAAGAAGTAAGGTGTGAAATCTTCTGACAGCATCTCAATTATCTATCATTCATTTTTTTCTTTTCATTTGTCGAAGAAAAACTTGCATCGGTGGACTGCCGGAGACAAGTTGACACTTAGAACTGGTAGCGTAACTCCACACCTTTCCCCCTTAAGTAAGAGTGAACAAAACAAGCTTGATGCAATTCAAAAGCAGAAGCTCTTGATTGCACGAAAAGCTGCAAAAATTCTCTCACACATTCCTACAATTTTGTTTGTTGGTGTTACTGGTTCCCTTGCAATGGAGAATGCAAAAGAAACCAGTGATATTGATTTCATGATCATAACGAGTGCCCATTCTCTGTGGATTACACGAGCCATTTCACTTCTATTGTTACTTGCTTCTGGCGTAAAGATGAGGAGAGCCTCTATGAAAGATGAAAAAGATCGGATTTGTTTGAATGTTTGGCTAGATGAAAAGTCTCTTGCTTTACCTTGTATGCCACGTAATGCCTATACCGCCCACGAGGTTGCCCAAGTAATTCCACTCATCAATAAAAAAAATACATTTGAGAGGTGGCTATCTTCTAATAAATGGGTTTTATCGTACTGGCCAAACGCCATTACAATTAGAAGAGCAAAAGCATTTGTATCTCAGAGTCTTTTGTTTTTATTGATACCACTGAATGTATTGGCATATTACTTTCAAGTTATCTATATGAATCACAAAGTGACACGAGAGGTCTTTTCTTTCCATTTTGCTTATTTCCATCCATTTGATTGGGGTGATGTCGTTATGAAGCGCCTAGAGAAGAATGGGGTTATTTCAGTGTAGAATGTAACTATGGAAAATAACGAAATACCAAGAATAGAAACAGAAATAAGGAAGCCTCTTGAAACAGAAATTATACCTCGGCCAGAAGATCCCGAACTACAGCGATTACAAGAGGTAACGCTCTCCAATTTTCAACAACGTGGCTTTTTGGAAGTTAAAAGAGATGACCAAAATAATATTGACTCTGTTGTTATTAATCACCTTGATTACCTGACTCGCGGCTTTACAAACAAAGAAGGTTCATTCGTAAAGCGTAAAACATATCTAAAGACTTCAGCACAAGAGCTTATAAACTATACAGAGACAGCACTTTCTCCTTCAGAAATATTATATTGGACCTTTAAAGGGATACCCGTTACGGTTAAAGCCCTTGATGGATCAATACCCTCTGAGAAGAGAAATCTGTTTTTTGTTCCAAGCGAAAAGGAAGGGTTTTCCCCAGAAACATTTGCTAAGCATAAAAATGATCACTATATTCGCATGTGGGAACGACCTATGGATTGGGATAGGAGACACCCCACAGTTGAGTCTGATTTTGCAGCTAAAACCTCGCTTCTTGATATAGCCATTCCATATGAGGTATATGCGAGAGCAAATGGAAGACGTAATGAGGGTGGAGTTTTGTTTGTGGATGCAATTCCAGGAAATCCTGAGGCAGGCAGACAGCGGCTATCCGGTGCGTGGTTTGTACGTCAAGGAATACGTGGAGGTGGTACAGACAATGTAAATTGGGATAATCCCACGAAGTTTATGGAAGAGAAAGGTACATTTTGGGAAAGCAATGAATTGCTTTCGGTCGAAGACTTTTCAGAGCATAATCGTGATGTTGAGGTACGGAAAGTTTCAAAAGATGGGAGAATTAATATTGGGAATCGTAGATTCTCTATTGGATCACAATATAAAGATGGAGATGTCGTTAAAATTTATCAGGATCAATATGCAGTATCAGTAAATGGTGAAGTTCGTTGCGCTTTTCGTGCTCATGTAAGTAGCGAAAATATGAGAAATTGCCATATAACCTATGACAAAGGAGAAGATCGTTCATTTACGCTTGTTCCACAAGGTTCATTTGATGTCATTAACCCTTCACAATTAGGTTCATTTTTTGTGGATCATGGCGGAGCCAGAAAAGATAGGATTATGATTGGTGACCATGTTCAAACACTTATGGATTTTCGCACGAGCTTAAGTTCAGAAGGGCGATCTTCCTTTACTGATTTGAGTCCAGCAGAGCAGATAAGTGCGATGCTACTTGTTCAGGACTTAGATAAAAAAGGTGATTCCAGAGCACGTGAACTATTAGAAACTGCACCAGACTCAGCTCAACTTTTTGCAGATGCCTATCTAAATGGAGAGCTTGATATCCGTGTTTTACATTTAACAAATCAGTCACCTGATATTCAAAAAAATGTTATTGAGCAGTACACAAAGATTCGAAATGCTTCAAATCGGTTTGTAGATACACTTACTGAAAAATTACAATCAACAAAACTCATGTCAAACACCGACCGGATAATTTTGGAGAGAATGAAACAATCGTTTGCATATAGGTCACAACATTTTATTTTACTTGCAACAGAATTTGGGCAAGAAGGAGTAACTGAAGCACTCGACACGATGTCTTTATACACAAAAGCACTTGATTCAGCTTCAAACGGCTTTTCTGGAGAAGGCGTTGTTTCATTTCATGAAGATCCTGGAATTAAATTAGATGAGAAACACGCAAGTGTTTCAGCACGGTATGTTTTTTCTGATTCATCTCGTGTTACCTTTACGGTTCGACCAGAGGCAGTTGATGAGGAGTATGAAACTGGTCAATCACGATTAGGGGTCACTGCGTCAGCTGAAGGAAAGAAAGTGAATCTACGACTTGATTGTGATGAATACGGCTTGTCACTTGATATTGGAACTCGGGGCTCTGATTTTGTTAACAAACTTCAACAGCTCGGACTATCACACCATACGCAAGGCTTATTTGAAAAAGGGTTGTCAAATAAAGAAGTGTTTAAGCGATTTACACAAAAAATACCGAAGGCCCTTGGATGGAAAACTTCACTTTAATCTTTCCATTCAGCCACAATCTCTTCATGTTCTTTCTCTGTTTTCTCCCACATAAAATCAAAGAGCATTCGAAATGTGTCACTAATGTCTTTGTTATCAATGAGAGTAGCTACAATATCTTTTTTCAGTGAAATCATTGCTACTTTATTTTTATAGACAATAATTTGTGAGGGAAGTTCAAATTGTGTTGAATGAATGATATGTCGTTTTACTAAATTAGGGGTATCGTGCTTAAAAAAAACTTCCTTTGTTGCATTCTCCAATGGAGTTATTGTTCGAACGTGTATACCGCTTTTCACTTGATTTTTAATTTGCGCCATTACAATTGCATCAAGATCTATTCTTTTATCATCATAGTATGAGCGGAGAAGAAGAATATCATCTTTTTCCTCCAATATGTTTTTGTAAATTTTCTTTAAACCTTCAATTCCTTCATAGACAGTAATGATTGGTCTTTCATCAATTAATTTATATTGCTCTTTAAGTGAAGGTAGAATATTTTCCAAGCTTGTCATTGCATTTTGTATTCGTTGTTCAAGTTGAATTGCTAGTGGCGAAAGGTGATCTGGAGATAGTGGAGTAAATGCCATGCCTCGAGCAAGAGCCTTCTTTGTTACAAGTCCTTTCGTAATAAGACTATCGCAAATATTGTAGACATTTGTTCTTTTTACAGACGTCTGCTTAGCAATTTGTGAGGCATTGGCGGTCCCGGAGTTTAGAAGAGAGAGATACACTTCAGTTTCTTCGTTTGATAATCCAATCTTTTTGAGCGTTTCATCAATCATTTATATAGAATAGTCTGTTTAAAAATAATTGTCAACACGTTTTGACATACGCGAAAGAATGTAGATATCCACCCCTGTTTTTGAGTACAAATAATGGGTAGTTTGTGAGATAGGGTTTAGTATTATTTGTCATTGCCACTTGACAAATATAGGTTTGGGGTGTATTATAAGTTATCGAAAGTCAGAGAAGAGGTAAGTGGATTCTGCTCATTCACATAAAAAGCTCATTATAAAAAACCCGCCTACAAGCGAGGTTTTGAGCCACATAACTGCTCTTGAACTCAAAAATGAGGCTAACTAAGCTCGTTTTTAAGCACAATATGTGTGTTTCACTTCATTATTAGCCTCAAAATACCTATTTCAAGCTCAGTTATGTGGTCCAGTGTATCTACCTACTAGCCCATGTTAGTGGTTTATTAGGTAGATATACTAAATTTAGGGCACATGAGCCCACTCATTAAGGAGAAAAATCATGGCACAGAATTCAAACGAGCAGGTAGTTGTGGTTGGCCGTTACAAGGTTCAGATCTCTGAAAGCGGTGTTCGAGTTTTTGATCTTGAGAAAAAGTGCGTCGGTGGGCGCCGGCCAGCGTTAATTTTGGTGTATGCAATGCTTGAAGGAAGCACGCCAAGTGATGAGCCGGGTATCATTGTTTGGGCAGATGATGCTCTTCGCAATGATATTCTCGTTGACCGCAGATACATCAAGAAGATGAACCTGCGTGAGCTCTCCCTCAGCTTAAATGCGCGTGAACGAATTGACGCTGCTATTGCGGCGTCTCCTGATAGCAAAATGGAGGAGCACGGAGGATATCCACTTCCTCCTGATATTTCTCAATAAAAGGGCTTATATCTGAGGCTCCGTCTAGAAAAATCCCCCACCTTGTGTGGGGGACTCAATTCAAATTTGAAATGCGAGTTTCAAGTTTGTGAGAGCATTAAATATAAATATTGTAAACACAATCTGTTTTGAAATTTTGTATTTAATCAAGTAATAAGGGGTCTTAAATGTCTACACTATCATCTTTCGTCTCGAACAACATGCCGAAGCCTGCATTTGTCTCTCTTGGTAATTTGAAAATTGCTGCTGTAGTGGCGGGGTTCCAGGTTAAAGAAAATAAAGGAGGGTTGTCTATCACCGCCACTTGGGGTGAGACTTGGCAGGTTGACTCGGGTATTACTTTTTCGTGGAATGCAGAAATCGATGCTCAGTTGGGCGTCGTTCGTTATACCCCTACATTGGGGTTTTACCATAACGCCCCAGGCATTATCCCTGGAGTCTTGGAAGCGGCAGGGTACCCTGCGGTGGAAGTTTCATTCCCAGAACCTGTCGTAACCCTACCGATACCTCGTTGGGTGAAAGTTTGGGTACACGGGGATTACGGTGCCTGCGATGCAGGTGCCGAATCTATCCAAATGTTTAAGTCAGAGGCCGAGCGTCTCGCAACTGAGTTCACGAATGAGCTTAAAAAACTCATTTAGTAGACAAATTAGGGGAAGGTTCATTATCTTCCCCTGTTTCAAATCAGTTTTGAAGAAATTCAAGATTGATAGAAACATTTTTCTCTCCAAACCGTTCTTTCTCTGTTGATGGCAGCTTGGAGGGCGCAATCGATGGCGCCTATCCGCGCTGCCAAAAGGATGTGTTGACAAAAGTTCAACCCCAAGAGCAGTGGAGAAATCATGTTTAAATTTGGAATCCTTGACCCCCGTCCTGTTGGTACTGAGGCAAATGCCTTGCTAGTTGGTCCCAACACCTTTGGTGTTGAGGTAACGATTCCTGCCTTGGCTGCGCAGTGCTGTTTGGGGAACCTTGACCCCCAGCACAGCGGACAAAACGCAGATCAGGCTGCAATTGAAGCAGCCCTGACAGTAGAGTTGCCGGTTGAGGGATCGACCCTGGTCACAGTTCGTGCCGACCTGGATTCTATTGGAGCAATGGCCCTTCTGGAAATTCGTTCCCGCAATGGGCAGTTTTCTGCCGCAGCCGTCGCTCGGATTCTCCGAGTAGCAGCTGCCGATAAGTTTGCTCGTGGCCATTGGGCAGGCGTGAAGCCACTGCCTACTACGGAAAACCCGTGGCCTGAGAAGAACGCCAGCGCGTCAGATACACGCGAACTGGCGGCGATTGCCGCAGCGGTTGCAGACTTCAAAGTCGCAATTGCAGATCGTGTCGCCTGGATGGAAAAATGGCTCTTGACTGGCGAGGAACCTTGCGCATACCGCGCACAGGTTGATAAAGAGCGCAGCGACATGATCGCCGCTCTTGAAAGTGGTGCGATCACTCATCGCACTGAAGGAAAGATTGCGGTAGTCGTTTCGACTCACCGCGCAGCGACGATGGTGGGATATTCGTTAGCGCCGGTCGTCGTTGCCTTGAATCGTGAGTTTTCATTCCAAGGTGGGCCTAAGCACTCAAAGTTCACGGTAAGCCAGTATGAAGCTGGGTACCTGGACCTAAAGGCAGCTTTTACTGAGCTTTCGGCATTGGAAGCCGGTTGGGGTGGTTCGCCGACGATTGGTGGCAGCCCTCAGGGTATAAATAGCACCCTGAAAATCGAGCAGGTTGTCGAGATTGTTTCGAAACACCTGATTAAGTAGTTCATTGTTTTTGGGGGAAGGAGCCAACCTTCCCCTACAATTTTTACTTTTCTTTCATATTTAAAAATCTTTTAAATATCAAAAGAAATCTAAATCCATATGGGCACATGAGCCCAACTCACAAGGAGAAGAATCATGAGTATTAAAATTCGCCAAATTTGGAAAAAGTTTTTCCCAGTTGTACCTACTGGGCACCCTGAAGGGGAGATTGCCCGTGCATTTCTTATTTCCATTATCGCGATCGGATCCCCAATTTTGTTGGGTATTGGATTTGCGGTAATGTTTTTACCGATGAATCTCAATTTTATCGGACTTTTTGGGGGGATTCTTGCCATTTACCCCGCTATGAGATTTTTTGAATGGCTGGATAATTAGTTTAATTTTACATATAGGATAAGGAGATATCATGGGCCAGATAACTGTTGATAATAATGCGCTTTTAAAGGTTTTGGAATTTGCCTTTAAAGCTGCCGAAACACTTTCGGCTGACCAGCATCCGACCGCAGGTCCAACTGCGGAGGATTGGGCCGCAATCAAGTCTGTTCAAATGGTGGTTTGTGCGCAAACGAAGCCTGCGGAGCTTGAAGTAATGAAAGTAGAGTGGGACTCTACTTTAAACGCTCCGATTTTTGTCCTTTCGGACGGCACAGTCCGCAAACCTAGATACTCAGCAAATGGGTATGGCTGGGATTTAGGTTGGAAGTAGACTGATCTCTTCGTCTAAAATAGCCCCCACTTCATGTGGGGGACTCAATTCAGCATTTAAATCTTGTTTGAATGTTGTGAGAGTAAAAGTGCCTCACCCAGAAGATATAAACATATCTTTTGTGTGAGGCATTTCAATTTATAAGCTACATGAGCTTTGATTAATAAGGAGAAGAATCATGCCGTCCTATGTTGGAGTTATCTTTGGGAACTGGATCGAACTAGGTGACAATGAGGTTCGAGTGAATTTGAAAGCAAATTCGCTAAATGATGCTTTGGAGGAGGCAAAAGAACTTAACGTCTGTCCGTCACCTGACTTTATCGTGTATCGTGCCTTGGAGGACGAGGAAGGGAATCTTCTAGCCATTAGTACCAATTGGTGGAAAGTTGAAGCCTTTGCTTCGTTTGATGAAGCACTTGTCACCGTAATTCCTGCGATGAAACTGCAGGCCGGTGAGTCTGTAAGTTTCAAAGTTGCGGGTTTCCCCCAATCAATTGGCGTGACCGAATATCGGTTGACGCTATCTGATAAGGGGGGAGACGATTTCACCCTCAAACTAGAGAACCTCTTTAAAGGTGAGTGGGTGGATAGCAGCCGCTCACTCGATGTGTTCTTAGCTATTTCGTTTGTTCGGAAAGCTCGTCGCGAAGGTTTTTGGCTTCCGAGCTAATCAAAAAAATGGTGGCGGAACTACTTCCGTCACCATATATTTATTTTCCGTTCGTATTTAAAAAAAATATTTTAAGTATCAAAAGTAATCTATATTTTATTAATAGTTAACCCAACTAACAGGAGAGCAAGATGTACAGCAAACAATTGAATGATTTCATAAAAGAGAACCGTCCTGCAGAACAGTTGTTGACATATGAAGAGGTTCAGCGTGCTGCGAAAGCCGCCGATTTGGTCTTCATTACAGATGTTGGTAAACACCCGCATTTCCAGATGCGAAGTGGACTATTATATGCGGTTTTATCCAAATGGGGGCCAGAGACTGAAGAAATAGTCGTTTCTCGCGGCCTGTTTATGGAAGAGCGCAAACCTTTTCCTCGCTACGCAGGTCAGATTTTTGACAAACCCGCCAAGGTCATTTGGTACGAGAAAATTGTAGACGGTAAGCTAGTCTACCAGCCGTCCCTTTCAGGAGCTGTTTCTTCATCAGGAAGAATTGAACCCCGGTTTTTTAAAGGACTGGGCAGTAACAATATCGAAGTAGAATTGCCGGAACGGATTGTCAATATGCCTGTGCCTGAATGGGCATGGTCTTATGACAGTGACGGAAACGGGTTTGTCTGTGATGCAAACACAACGATGATGTTTGCGTCGGAGGCAAAGGTATTGATTGAAAAGTTTATGGGTGTGCTACAGGCAACGCTCTAGACTAACGTAGAGGCGGACTAAACATCCGCCTCTTTCTATTTTTCTCACTATTGTGGTGGGCGTGAAGAGCAGTCGCGCTTACCACAATGGTGAGTTCTATGTCCTTGATATTACTTCATCTTATTTGACCCCATAACAATAATGTGTTATTATACTCTGCAGCAAATTTTTCCTAAGGAAGAGGGTAAAAATGGCTCTGATAATCCTGATTGTTGCGTTTATATCAGTTGCTGGTACTGGCACAAACATGAGCAGTGCCGCTGGCGTGTATGACTTTCTGAATAAAGTTGCCAGCATTTATGATGGATTATCCACCGTTGGTGTGATCATCTTCATCGTTGGCGTAGTTTTGCTCATTGTTGCCGTTATTGCACGCACAGAAGCGGGCCTCGGCTGTGGATGCATTGTTGTATTTGTCACCTTGGCTGTTGGTTTGGGAATCATTATTCATGGTGCGTTGATTCACATCATGATTGGGGCATTTAGCCCAACACTTGGGATTGTTGATCCGGTTAAATTCGGAATCTCAGGTTTAATATTCTTGTTTCTTAGTTGGGGTGGCTAGTGTTGTGGAGAGGGTAACACCTCTCCTTTTTTTGTGCCTAAAAAACATATTGACATAATAATTTCTTATGTCTTAGAATAGTTTTCGAAAGAAATTAGCAATGGGGATTGACGAATGCTAACAAAGTAGTAATAATACCAACACAAGGCTATGGCAAAGAAATTAAACCTAACTCCAACACCAGGTCACTTGATTATTGAGCAAGTAGAATCTGAAACAAAAACAGCTTCAGGAATATATCTTCCAGAGAAGTCAGCAGACAAACCACAAAAAGGAACAGTACTCGCTGTTGGTGCAGATGAAACAACTGATAACAGTACCGTTAAAAAGTCTCCTGTGAAAGTAGATGATGTTGTAATTTATAAAAAATGGGGTGGAAACGAAGTTAAAATCGATGGACATGACTATTTGTTTGTAAAGTTTGATGATATATTGGCAATTGTTAAATAATTTTTATACCTATGGCAGCAAAACAAATTAAATACGGAGATGACGCACGAAAGGCACTCTTGAATGGAATAGCAGCAGTAAGTAAGGCAGTTGTTACAACCCTTGGACCAAAAGGACGTAACGTTGCTATTGAGAAAAAGTGGGGAGCACCAGCAGTTATTCATGATGGTGTTTCTGTTGCAAAAGAAATTGAACTTGCTGATCCATTTGAAAACATGGGTGCCCAAATTGTAAAAGAAGCTTCTTCAAAAACAAACGATGCAGCCGGTGACGGAACAACGACATCAACGCTCCTCGCTTCAACCATGAGTGTCGCTGGTATGAGAAACGTAACAGCTGGTGCTAACCCAATGATTATTAAAAAAGGAATGGAAAAAGCTGTTGCTGCAGTTGTTGCAGAACTTAAGACGATGGCAAAGCCAATTAAGTCTGAAGCAGAAATCGAGCAGGTAGCTATGGTCTCAGCTGGTGACGAAGCAATTGGAAAGAAAATTGCAGAAGCCTTAAAGCAAGTTGGTCGTGATGGAGTGGTAACCGTTGAAGAAGGTAAAGGACTTGAAATTGAAATTGAATATAAAGAAGGTATGGAATTTGATCGAGGATATATGTCTTCTTACTTTGTAACAAATCCTGAAAGAATGGAAGCAGAAATTGAAAATGCATACATTCTCTTGACTGATAAAAAGATTGCTTCAGTACAAGATCTTCTTCCATTCCTTGAGAAATTTGTGAAGGTAAGTAAAACCCTCGTTATCATCGCTGATGACATCGAAGGTGAAGCACTCACCACTCTTGTCTTAAACAAACTTCGTGGTGCGTTTAATGTATTGGCTATTAAGGCCCCAGGCTTTGGTGACAGACGAAAAGACCTCTTGTCTGATATTGCCGATTTGACGGGCGGAACTGTTATTTCTGATGACACAGGACGCACTTTTGAGTCAGTTGAAATTGAAGATCTTGGACGTGCTGACAAGGTGTGGGCAGGGAAAGATTCTGCAAGAATTATTGGTGGAAAGGGAGACAAAAACACCATTAGTTCTAAAATTAAATTGATTAAGCGACAAATCGAAGACACAACCAGTGATTTTGATCGAGAAAAATTAGAAGAAAGACTTGCAAAGCTCTCTGGTGGGGTAGCAGTCATCAGTGTTGGTGCTGCAACTGAAGTTGAATTAAATGATAAGAAAGAACGAGTAAAGGATGCCGTTGGTGCAACTAAAGCTGCAATTGAAGAAGGTGTCTTGCCTGGTGGTGGAGTAGCACTTCTCAAGGCACGAAAAGTATTACACAAGGTAACCAGTAAAGTTCGTGATGAACAAGTTGGTATCGATATCGTTTACGAAGCTCTCGAAAATCCTGTTCGAATGCTTGTTAAAAATGCAGGAGAAGATGACGGATACATTTTGCGAAAAGTTGAGGAATCAAAAGAGACGGATTTCGGTTATAACGTACTGACCAATGAATTTGGCTCAATGCTTGCCTTTGGTCTTCTTGATCCATTGAAGGTAACTCGTTCAGCACTTCAAAATGCTGCATCAGTTGCCATGATGGTCTTAACAACAGAAGCTCTTGTCGCTGAAATCCCTCAGCCTGAAAAGGCACAAGCCGCAAACCCAAATATGGGTGGAATGGACTACTAACCTTTTAATAAAGAAGGAGTTTCCTTGTGAAGAAAAAACAATTTGGTACTCGTGATGTTGTTGAAACGTGTATCACCCTTTCAAAGAAATGTGGGACCTGGGTCGCACTTCTGAAAGAGAGTGGAAAAAAGATTCGCAAATGGTAGGAGTTTTCTCCCCGGACACCATGTCGGGGAGATTTTTTTGTTTTCCCGTTGTCAAAGAGAGTTATTTTTCTATACAATGAGGTATGCCCGAAACAAAGCGGAGGATTCGTCCTGTTATAGAAGAAATTGTCGAAGATAGCCCTTCAGTGAAAGAAGAAGTTGTGGTTTCTCCTCCAGAGATGCCAAAGCGACATGTTGAAGAAGAAGCACCTCATGTGCATCATCACAAAGAAACTCCAGAGGTTGTGTCGAAAGAAGTTAGTCATGATCGAGCCAAAGAGTTACTTGCTGAAATAACGACTGGTCACACTGAAGTGTCACAAGACAAGATGAATATGAAGCTTCTCTTTGTGATAACGATTATCACTGCATTGGTTGTCGGATTTATCTCTGGTGGGGTGTATGTATATGTAACAGGAGTAAAGCAAGAAACACCAACCCAAACGGCTACACCAACCAGTACCCCAACTGTTTCAGCAACTCCTACTGTTTCAGCTACACCAACGCCTGTTGCGGTAAGTGCTGACGTATTGGCAGCATTCAAAGTAAGTGTTTTAAATGGAAGTGGTCAGATTGGGGGAGCTGGCAAGATTAAGGCTTTGCTTGAAAATGCAGGGTTTAAGGTAGGTACCACAGGAAACGCTTCAAGTTTTAACTACACTGACACCATTATCCAAACCACTGACAAAGTCTCAGCTGATGTGGTTGCTATCCTTAAAAAGTCTCTTTCTCGAGACTATTCAGTTGAGGTTGGCAAAGCGCTGTCTACAGACAGCAAATGGGACATTGTGGTTACTGCAGGATCGAAGTGAAGTTTGAGCCTGATCCCTTCAACGGTAACACACTAAATGGGTTTAATGGCTTGTTGTAACTTCGTACTTCCAAATGCAAATGAGGCCCTGTTGAGTGCCCAGTTGAACCAACTTCACCAATAACGGTATCAAGGTTAACCGTTTGCCCTTCAGTTACAAATGTCTTAGACAAATGAGCGTACAAAGAGGTAATACCATTTCCATGGTCAATAATAATGTGGTTTCCGTAGTCATACTTTACGTGGAGAACGACGGCAACACGTCCAGCCATAATAGACTTAACCGGGGTCCCAGTTGGGGCTCCAAGGTCAACTCCTGGGTGGTAGCTAAAGAACCCTTGGTTAATTTTAATAGTAGCCAACGGGTTTTGTAGTCCGTGCTCAGTTTTCATGGTTGAGGTCACCATACTAATGATTTCTGGGTTCGTTTCAACGAAAGAGGTAGCCCCAGCATGAGGCAAAATGGAAGTCGCAATGGCTACAGCTGCCAAATTGGTTCCAAGCACGCGATTTAGGCGTTTGTGCTCAAACATGTGGCGGAAGATACGGGAGACTTTATTTCCATTCTTCCAGGCTTTAATGTGTCGAACTCGGGGAATAAAAGGTTCGGCCACGAGGGCAACGTCCCGTACTTTAACCATTTTAAGGTCGATACGGTACCCTTGGGGCAGATTGAGGGTGAGTTTTCTCATAGTGTCCCCGGTCAGGAGCAGGTTTCCCGAGGTTTAAGAGACAACAAAAATCGCATAAGTATAACCTTAAGCGAGAACTCAATTATATGTAAAAAGGGGGTAAAAGTCAAGTTTAGGGGAGACAAAAGGCTTGACAAAGACAATACTTCGTGTTATATTTACACTATCTTGCACAAGGGAGTTTAAGGAAAGGAAATATCATGACCGTGCCAGTAGTACTTTTCTTTGCAGTTGTCCTCTTTGTTTTTGTTCTTCGTGCAAAGTCACGAAAGAGTGCAGAGGAGACACTGATGATTGAAAGATTTAAAGCTCGTTTTGATGTGAACCCTCGTTCAACACATGCAAGTAAGATTGTTGTAAAGAAGATCACGCAACTCCGTGATATTGCTGCTCGGGGAACAACCGATGATATGAAAGAACTCGAGCTTGCTTTAAAGGTTGCTAAACAATATGGTTTCGCTCAATAGGTTTCTTTTTCAGGGCCAAGGTTATTTTATCCTTGGCCTTTTTTTATGCAGCTTTTTGTGTCCAGAGTTTGCTTTTTACTTTCTCCCATATGGTTTTAGGCTGTTCTGTTTGTGTTGCCATTTGAACTTGTGCCTGTCTCTCTGCTGCTAATTGCTGTCCCTGTGTCAGAGCTACTTGGGCATCTACATCTAAACCGTGAACAATTTCACTCACAACACCTAGTAACTCCTCATCTCCTTTACCTTTTATCCTTCCAAGGATTTCTTGCTGATTTGCCTCACCACTGGTTGCTAATTCTCGAATAAAACGGATGAACTTCTCTGTTTCTTTATCCTTGTCAGTATTCGTTATAACTTCCTGAGGGGTTGATACCCTGAGCCTATCTCGTAAGTGGTTGTATCCTTCTACTTTTGCTTTTATCTCACTACTTTCAGAAGGGAAAACACGTATTTCTTGTGGCGGATACTTTGGTGCTTGTTTTGCTTCTTCTTGTTTTGTTTTCTCTTCCATAGCTCACTGTAGCAAAGAGTTGGGGGAAAGGAAAGATAAGGGGTTACTTCTTGTCTGTTGGAAGATCAATGTGAGGTGCATGCATCTTCACATCTTTAGAACCACAGATACGACATTCAAGGGGATTTGCTGTCTTTTCGCATTGCTTACAGATATAGAGACCATCAACTTCTTTAATCTGATCAGCTGAACAGACGTTACAGAGAAACACAACATCGTCTTGGGAAACTTCACCATCGTTTGGACAAATGAATTTAATCTTTGGATTTTGTGTCTCTTCCATAGAGTCTTTATACAGGATAATGGAGTGTGTTGTAAAGTGAGAGTCGAGCCTCACTTACGTTGGGTAATTCGAGGTATGCCAGGTGCCAGGGGGACCGTCTCGTTCTTTAGTGCAAGGAATCCAGGACTTCACAGGTTTGGCTCGACTCTACCGGGGATTATATCACAAGTTTTTAGCTGATTAAGCAGCATTTCTGGTACAATAGTCTTACGTGTTTTTCGGCCAGATGGTGAAGTGGTTAACACGACGGTCTGCAAAACCGTTATGCGCGGGTTCGACTCCCGCTCTGGCCTCCAAAGAAACATCTCTTCAGTTTCGCTCAAACAGGTTTATTGGTTGATAGAGGAGTATCTTTTTGCCCAAGAGTGCTCTTATTGTTATAAAAGCCAGTGCTCCCGTTATTGAGGCAGTCATAAACCCCCAGGTGTACACTCCTCCGCTTGTTGTGTTTTGAACGAGAGACCAGCAGAAGGGGAGAAGGAATACTTCACATAAAAGAAACAATACATACGTGCCATTCCCAATTGTTGCAAAAACAAATCCTGCACCAACTGCAATACCTAACAAGTTAAAGAAGGGAAAGAGTGGAGGAGTACCTGGGAGGAGTAAATCTTGCTGTATTGCTGCTATGTTCCAGAAGGCAAGCAAATAAGCCAATTCAAAGAGTAAATGACTTGCAGGGCCATGCAGCAGTCTCAGTGTTTTTTTAAGGAGAAGACCATCTTTCGTGTTCGGAGCTGCAAAGTGTTCAACGAGGATACAGGTTACATACATGCCACCACCATAGAGGGCGACAGCTAGCAAGATAATTTGAGCTACAAAGTACTGTAATTTAACTGGTGAGATTGATTCTTTGGTATTAAGCATTGAAAGGAGAATCATTGCATGGAGGAGGGTAACCGCTACCATTGTGGCTAAATGCAGCAAAACTACCTTAAATATATGTCTTTTCGAGTAAGAAAAGTCTGCTTTTACCATCTTGCTTCTTAAAAAGAGATAAATTGGAGTACCAAGGATTCCAAGGAATGACAGAACAACCAGGGCAAGTTCAAACAAATACATATGTGTATTTATTCTACATGAATGCACAGAACCTTGGTACAAAAAGCATGTAGGACAGGTGAAGGGGAGAGAGAACGAAATTGTGGATAACTAACGTGAAAGAAATATGGGGTGTGCGTGAAAAGAAAGTATAATTATAAGACATATTTATCAGTAACAAATGGAGAGTGATTATGATTAAGCAAAAGAAATACCGAAAACGTGTTGTGGGGTTGTTTGTGAATAGATACGCGCTTTGCTAGACTTTGATACATGACACTACTACGTCGTCGCACTCTTCTCTTGGGTGGTATCCCTCTTATTGCCTCTGCAGCAATCCTCATTTATGTTATAGGTTTTTCTTCGGGTTTTCGGGCTGGGGTTACCGTTACAACGAGTGTGAAGGCCAAGGTATACCTAAACGGGGTCTACAAAGGGATGACACCATACGAGGCAACAGACCTTGAAACAACAACACAAACATTAACGTTAGTAGCTGAAGACAGCCAGCTCCTCCCCTACGAAGTAGCCCTCCCCCTCACTCCCCAAGTTAAAACTATTGTGCGACATAAGTTTTCTCAAAAAACGTATTTAACCTCAACCGAGATCATATCGTTTCAGAAAAAAGTCAATTCTGAGGCTAGTATTACGGTGGTCACAAAACCTGCAGATTCCGAAGTTTCTTTGGATGGAAATTCACCGAAAAGGCTTCCAGTTCGCTTTGTTACAACTCCTGGAGTTCACACCATTGCAATCAAGAGAGATGATTTTGAAGTCAAAAATGTAGATATACAAGCACAATCAGGATATGACTTAACAGTTTATGTAGAGCTGTCGGCCTTGTCCTCCCCCTCCCCTGTATTTGTTAGATCAGAGGAGACCTCATTTGCTGTTATAAAAAAGGCACCTGGAAGCAAGGTCCAGGTCTATGAATCACCTAACCTGTATGCAAAGGAAGTTGGACAAATAGCCTCAGGAAAACAAGTTGAAGTGCTTGATCGAGATGAGAAAAACCTTTTTATTAAGATATATTCTCAGGAGATTTCAGGGTGGATTCAGGAGAAATATAGTTCACCCTCTGCTTCTATCCAGTAACTCCACCGTAGTAGACAATTAAAACAATTCCTACCCAGATAGCGATTGCAGTTACTAAACTCACATCTTTTAAGAGTATCTTTTCAGGAGCCTCAGTTCTCTCACTTGAAATCAGTCCTTGATATCTCATGATTCCAAAAATGGCCACAGGTATTGTGATCATGAGTAATTTATTAATTGTTGTTGTTCTTGAAATTTCAGACAAGAACAAAACCAATGGCTCACTCGCCCGTGGTGACTCAAAAAAGGTAAAGAGTGCCCAACTCATCCAAGACGCATTGCCGAACATCGTTACATAGGAATTTAATGCTTCTTTGTTGTACCCCACTAAACTCTTTCTTGTTTCTCCAGTTGCCCCTATTGCACCGAGCTCTGCTCTTCGTTTTCCTGATGCCAAGAACAATGCAGTTGAAATGACACACAATAAAAACCAAACAGAGAGATGTGCATCGATGATGTAGGCTCCGGCATAGATACGTAATACAAAGCCGGTCGCGATAACCATAATGTCTACAACCGCTATGTGCTTTAAATAGAGTGAATATGCCGCTTGCAACAGAAGGTAACCTAAAATCATGAAGGTAAAGAGATCTGAAATTCTTGAGGCTAAGAACAGTGATGACAAAACGAGGCCCGAGGCAAACGCCAAGGCAAGTGGAATTGAGATGACACCTGATGCAATTGGTCGATGCTTCTTAATCGGGTGCATACGATCACGACCTCGATCTAGGATATCATTAATTACATAGGTTGCACTGGAAGCCAAACAAAACGTAATGAAGGCTTCAATCACACGTGTCATTTGGGCTTTCTCAAATAATTGTCCTGCAAAAACAATACCAGCAAACACGGCAATATTTTTTGTCCAGTGTACTGGTCGAGCAACACGTATTAATCCGAAGATCGTTTTTTCAATTGAATCCATATAAGGAAGATGGCTAAGGTTACCCCTATTAGGAGTATTGTAAGTAACTTCATTCCAGTATTCAAATACAAGCTCACTATTCCAAGTGTTGCTGTTACTGCCCAGTAAAAATATGCAATGCGATTGGTACTCCATCCACGATCAAGGAGTTTGTGATGCAAATGACCTCGGTCCCCCCAGACGGGAGATTTGCCTTGCAGTATTCGTCGAATAACCGTGTAGAAAGTATCAATTAACGGAACAGCTAAAACCACTGCCAGTGTCCCGACTTTTGTCGTTGTTAAAATAGATAACACTCCAAGCATAAAACCTGCGAGGTTGCTGCCGGCAAAGCTTGGCATAATTTTTTGTGGCTCTACATGGAATGGTAAAAAGCCAGCAAATGCACCAGCAGTAATTGCTGAGAGAATCGTTACTGGCCACTCAGCAATGTCTGCTGAGTATTGAAGTGAAAGGACTGCAATAAAGAGTGCTGCGATCATGACAACTCCGGTTAGCTGCCCTGCTACCCCCTTGGCTCCCATGTTTATAAAGTTCATTAATGTAACAATCCACAAAAGAGCAAATAGATCAGACAAGATCCAGAGCGTTCTTGTTTGTCCAAACAACTCAAATGATAGTTGTGGGTTTGATACGTCAATGATTCCTCCTGTTGGGTTTGATATATAGGAAATACCGATACCAGCAATAATTGGACAGGCAGCTGCTACAAATTGGACAAGTAGCCTTAAATACGGATTTAAGTTCTTCTTGTCATCAATTAATCCCATCACAACCAAAATGAGGGCTCCAGACAGGATGCCTTTTAAATGACCATTTAAGGGAAGAAAGATAAGACTTGCCACAAAGAGCGCTATCCCAATGGCGAGCCCTCCCCCACGAGGAATTGGTTTCGTATGTATCGTTTTTGGGTGACTACTTTTTTTTGGATCATCGATAATCCCTATTTTCCATGCAAGAGAGATAACAAGAGGTGTTACTGCATATGAGATCGCAGCTGTTACCAGAAAAGGCAAAACGATATGTAGTAGAAAGTATTGGTTCACAAAAATGGTATAACTGCCACAAGATGATAAATATTAACAATCGCGAGAGTTGAAAGCAGGGTTACAACGGTTAATATCCCTACAATCATATTATCGATAAACTCATCTTTCAAAAGTTGACTGATTCCGGTGCAGATTGCAATTAAGCCAATGGCCAACAGCGGTGGAATAATTAAGCTTGATGAGGACACGAGTTGACTTGCACCACTTGGACGGCCAAAAAACAATGGTACCTCTGGAGGCAGATATCGAGCAAAAAGGAAAACCGTGAGTATCATCGTGAGGTTCACCACAAGGATCGTAACCACTGTTTTTTTGTGAGAGATCAAGCGGACTGAGATTCTTTTCATCTCCCTATTGTACTACGAGGTACGCTTTTTCCACACTTCTGCACCATCTATTTGTTGGAGAAGGTAATATTCTTTAGAAAGCAGTGTTGAAAGATTTGGAATGGTTGGTGCGTTTGGTAATAAAATGATGGCTGATGGTTTCTCTTTTGTAAGCATCTCAAGTGTTTTCTCAGGAGAAGAGAAATCATCGATATGATATCCCGCTGTGTACTTGTTTGGTGGCAAGTGCCTGGACAATGCATATACCGGTGCACTATCTTTCCATACAAAAATACGTTCATTTGGTTGAATCGTTTCTTGTATAAATTGAGACAGATGATAGGTCTGGTTTACATTCTCTCCAAAGCTTGCTCGATATGACTCAGTGTTTACCTCTCTAGTTACAAGTGAGGCAAATCGTGTCATGACTGGTGGAATTGGATAATACCAAAAATGGTAATAGAGCAAAACGATACTGGCTGCCCAGAGAGGAATAACGGTATATGCCTGCTCCATTCGTTTGCTTGCAACAAGAAGTCCAATTAATAGTGCAATGGCTGGGATTGCTTGAATAAAATAGTGAGGGTATGGTCGCTCAGACAATGTAATTGCAAATAATGAGGTTGCAAGCCATATGAAGGAAATGACAAATGGTTTCGAGAGTTTCCTCTTCAGGAAAAACAAAACCCCAATTGAAAGACTCATCAGTCCAAAGCGGATCAGGAGAGGTGCATTTTTAACCCAAAAAGGTTCTACCTTGTCTTGTGGTCTAAATGAAGACACATATCCAATGTTTTGCAGGAATGCTGCCACCAAGTATTCACTCCCAGCCCCCTTTAAAACGTAATAGAGAACGCTTGCAGCCAGTGGCAAGAGAAAGCTTACAGAGAAAAGAGAAACAGACAGCACAATTCTTTTTAGTGATGGTGACTTCTTTTCATATTCATTGATCACAATGAGAGCAAGAAGCGCAAAGGCATCAAAGGCTGCTGGTATTTTAAATAAAGCAGCAACAGACAACATGAGCCCTGAAATAATGAGTCTCTTGTTTGTTGTTTGTGTCGAAAGAGCCAAAAACGCACCAAGCGTTGGCAGCATCATAAAAAGTTCTGCGTTTGCAATGTGCCCTTCAAAAATAGGAAGACTTGAGGAAACTGCAAGAAAGATTGTTGCAACCGTTACGATTCGTTTGTTTTTAAGAAAGAAGGTATTGGCCAGTTTCCAAAAGAGAAAGGTGCTGGCTATAACCCAGGCGGTAAGAATGGCACGGAACCAGAAGAGGTTTTCAGAGATAGCTGCAACAAAGTACAACAACGGTGGTTTGTTGTCATGGACATCTTTATATAAGACAAGCCCACGACGAACTGCTTGACCTAAGACTAAATAGATCATTTCGTCACCGTAATAGTAGGGTTCAAAGAGTGATGGTATACGAAGCAAAAAGATACCAATAAACAGAAGAAGTAACCACGTTGGAAGACGAAATCTCATGCATTCACTATACCATCATCAAACTTTTTCTGTGACCTTGTACTCGATATATTTGCCAAGCATTAAGCGGGTATGTGCATCAAGTCCTGGAAGTGCCCCAAAGATAAAACCAGTGATTGGCATCAATACAAACTCGAGTGGCATGATAACGGCTCTCCACAATGGGAAGTTCTTTGGTCTCTTTGGCTTATAGATACTATCAAGGACTAAAAGCACGATTAAGAAACTTAAGCCTATGGTTAAGACAAAGGAAGAAATCTGAGGAACCATGTAGCCAAGGGTTGTTCGACCAAATGCTGGATTTAGAAGGGTTGGAACGGTTAACCCAATGGTAATGATAAACCAGTTAACAGGCCACAAAAAGTGTGCCCAGATAACAGTAATAAGTCTCATTGTTTTGTCAAAGAACGGAACGTTTGGTGTTGTGAAATAGTTTTTAATAATCCAAGGATCGTCTGAGGCACCCCATGCCCATCTCTTTAATTGTTCATACTGATTCTTAATTGTTTTCCATGTTGTTGTTGATTGAGCAGCATCGGTGTAGAGAGGCAAATAAATTGGTTCAACTTCAATACCTCCCCCCATTTTGTAAAACGACTTAAAAAATATTCCCCAATCTTCTGGAATTTTATCTGCATCCCAATAATCAACTTCAGACAACAATTTAAATGAAAGTGAATAGTTTTGTCCGTTAATAAGTCTGTCTCGTCGAGGAAGTTGAGACAAGTTCCACAAAGACATAAAAGTGTTAGGCACCCGAGTAATTGCTGGGATTTCCCAAATATTATTGTAGAAAAGTACTGCTGGTTGCCAGAATCGTCGATATCTATCTGGGTTATCTAAAAATTTGAAGGTAAGACAGGCAAAATGCTTTTTATGAAACACATGATCTGCGTCACAACTGGTCACTGTTACGTAGTCAATGTTTTTTTTCTTCTCATCTATATAGTGCTTCTTCATCCAGATTGCGGCATATCGCTCGTTACTTGCCTTTCCGACGATTTCCCCTTCTGACAAGGTGTGTACCGTAACCGTAAATTCTGGAAACAGATGACCAAATTGTTTTCTGAGTGCAGCAACTTTCATGTTTCGATCTTCTTCTGGTTCTTTGGCCTCCATCGCAAGGACCGGAACAATGTGCTTGGTAGGTAGATCCTGATCAGCTAATGATTGGAATGTTCGCTCAAGAGTTTTGAGAGGTTCTTTATATGTTGGGATAATGACTAAATGTCGAACTTCATCTAAGTCAGGGAAACTTTGATTGTCACCCATCCAATCAAAATTCATCGAGGCTTGAATACGCAAATGAGAGATGGTTGCCGTTAAGGCAATGGTTAAGGACTGATAGAACCAATAGATGTTAAACAGAAGAATAAAATAGGCAACGGCGTTGGGGATGACAAAGATACCCCAGTATGGAAAAAGAATTAAGTTCCAAGACACAAAACCTGGCAAAATTTCGAGGGCACGAAGCACTCCCTTTTCATGGTTATTGATAAATCTATTTATCATGGGTGGGGTATGTTTATTGTAGTCTTGGGAAAAGAGGGTTACCAGACTGGACTGACTCTGTATTGTATTGATCCCCAATTTTTTGAGCTGTTTCAGGAAGGAACGCTTGCAAATCAAAGGCAATCTGTCGAATTGAAGTAACAAGCTTACTAAGTACCTCTTTTTGCTCAGTCCCGGCAAGTTTCCAGACTTCTTTTTCGTTAATGAGTTTGTCGCACTCTCGAATCCTCTCCCAGATAGAAAACAAGGCTTTATCAAATTCATACGCCTCTACGTGTTTAATAACCTCTGGGCTTGTGGAAAGAGTAACCAAGGGCACAGATAGTCCTGCATTTTGTACCATTTTGGCTACACGACTGGTTAAGTTCCCGAGACCATTGGCTAGATCTGCTGTATATGCTTCCTCAAACTTTTCTTTTGTAAAGTCACCATCTTCAACTGGACTTACTTTGGCTAATAAATAGTATCGAGTGGTATCAGTTCCGTATTTTTCGACGATTTCATAGGGGTTTACCACATTCCCTAAACTTTTACTCATCTTCTGTCCATTTGCGGTGATGAATCCATGAATAAACACCTGCTTTGAGTTTGGGAGACCTGCTGACATGAGCATTGCTTGCCAGATAGCTGTTTGTTGTCTCAAGTTGTCTTTCCCTGCAACTTGTAGCCCTGGCCAAAAGTTTTCAAACTTCTCTGTGTTCTCTGGCCAACCAAGGGCAGAGATGTAGTTAATTAATGCATCAAACCACACATACATAACATGTTCACTGTCATCTGGTACATCCACTCCCCACGGCATTTTTGATTTCAGTCGAGAGATACTAAAGTCAGAAAGTCCTTCTGATACAAACTTTGTAATCTCTGCTTGTCTGAAAGCTGGTATTACAAAATCAGGGTGTTCTTTATAGAAGGCAAGAAGCGGTTCTTGGTACTTTGAGAAGCGGAAGAAGTAGTTTTCTTCATGAATAATTTCAATTTCTTGATTTGGGTGCAACGGACATCTATTCTCTACAAGTTCTGAGTCAGTTTTTTCAAGTTCACAACCAACACAGTATTTTACTTCATAGTCCTTTTTATAGATGTCTCCATTTTCTTTTGATCTTCGCCAAAACTCTTGAGCAGCTGACAGGTGATGTGGATCTGTTGTACGAATGAAGTTGTTGTATGAGAGGTTTAGTGCCTTTTTAAGTTCATCAAATTTAGCGGCAAAAGCATCACAGTACTCTTTTGGGTCAATGTGTTGCTCTTGAGCTTTTCTGAAGATTTTCAATCCATGTTCATCTGTTCCAAAATTAAAAAAGACATCAAACCCTTCAATTGCTTTCATTCTGGCAATGACATCTGCTTGCACAATCTCTAAAGCAAAACCAATGTGTGGGTCTGCATTTACATAGGGCAAGGTTGTGGTTATATAGAATTTTTTATTCATAGTCTTAAACGTACTATAGTGAGGGTATTTTAGCACAAAATGAACCCCCCGACATGCGGAGGGTCAAAAAAGAGGTTAGACGACTACCCACATTCCGTGTCTGAACGCAAACCTCTCATACACGAGTGGGCTGCTCGATGCTTCCACTTCAACTCCGATGACGTTCTCGTCATCGATCTTGATCGTGGCGAGAAAATACTCCTTGCCAACTTGGGTTAGTACACGGTAAGTCGTGTACCCTCCATTGTCTTGGTCAAAAATAACCAAGATATTAAAACCCTTATCTGGGTAAAAAAGACCCGAGAACGCCCCTTCCAGAAGTGGCATTCTTTTAAAATCAATTTTGGGTTGGGCGTTTGCCCATACAATACTTCGTGCTTCAATCACACGATTGAAGGCTTCAGATGCCAGCTCCAAAAAATACTCTGCGGCATTCGCAATCTTGCTATAGTCAGTCATTTGAAGACTCCTTGATCTATCTGCAAAATAAGTACTTTATTGTACCTCAAAAAGGCTAAAAAGTCAAGTTATGGGGTGTTGTTTTGGGGAGGTTTTAACGATCCTTTTAATGCGTTCACTCCACTTGTTTGCCCATTCCTCAGCCTCAAGCTGTTTTAGGGCTAATTTGAAGCCTTCTTTATTCATAGATTCTTGGACTGAGGCAACGGTTGCGGCACTTACCTTTAAGTTATCTATGATATTTCGGTAACTTCTGCCCTTTTTTAGCCAATAGGCAATGGCGAGCCGTTTTGTCATTGATTCAATCTCAGACTCTGAGAAGAAGTCGTGAACAAAGACACTCAATTGTTCTACTGATTTTAAGTCTGACAGTGTCTTTACAAATCCTCTTTCAATTTCTCTTTTTAGGTGTGTATTTACCTGTATTTTTGAATTCCTTGTCATTAGTTGGCAGTATATCACGGAGATTTTAGGTACATTTCGGCTGCAATACCAATTGCAATAAGTAGCAGTGCATTAACCAGTGTCCCTACTCCCAAAATACGAAGGAAGAGAAAAATTGTTATTGATAGAGTAATTAAGATTCCACGTCGTGAGTTGTCAAAGATTAAAGCGAGAAACAGAAACAGAGCAAGAAACAGAAAGAGGAAAAAGAAGATTTTAGCCCAGAGAGTGTCAGGGTTTGTTCCAACAATGGTTAGGGCAACCAATGTCCACAAGACAAAATCAAGAAAGAGTGCTGGGTAGAAGTATCTTCTCTTGGTTAACGTCTCATGTCTTTTTTGTATTTTGCTTGAGAACGGTATAATGGGTTTCATGGAAATTCTTTTCCTCATCATACTTATTGTTGGCTTCTCTGTCATTGCATATTTAGTAAATCGAAAGAATACCTCTTCACCTGAAATGATTGAAATCATGAGAATGTTGCAAGAGTCCTCCGGTTCAGATCGCAGGATGTTACTTGAAAATTTATCTCGAAATAGTGAGTCACTTAATTCACGACTAGATCAGACAGCACGACTTTTGTCAGATGTTTCAAGAAACGTTGGTGAGATGAGTGAGATTGGACGGTCAATGAAAGACCTGCAGTCGTTTCTTCGAAGCCCAAAGCTTCGAGGTAACTTAGGTGAACACATATTAAAAGAGCTTCTGTCTCAATCCCTCCCAAAGGATTCATACTTCTTGCAATATGCTTTCCGTTCTGGTGAAAAAGTAGATGCATTGGTTAAAACCAGTGGCGGCTTTATTCCTATTGATTCAAAGTTTCCAATGGAAAACTTTCAAAAGATGATGGCTGCCCAAACTGATGAAGAACAAGCAGGGCTTCGAAAACAATTTGAACGAGATATTAAATTGCATATTGATGCAATCTCAAGAAAGTACATTTTAACTGACGAAGGTACGATTGATTATGCATTAATGTATGTACCAAGTGAGGCAGTCTATTATGAAGTTGTTAACAGTGCTACTCTTTTTGATTATGCAGGAGAAAAGCGGGTTCTTCCTGTTTCCCCAACAACCTTCTATGCATACCTAAAAGCGATTTTGATGAGTTTTGAAGGGCAAAAGGTGGAAGCACAAGCAAAAGAAATACTCGCGTCTCTGCGTGCAATACAGAAAGACTATGGAAAAGTTGAAGAGAACTTGGGGACACTTCAGAAGCATATGGTGAATGCAAATAATATGATGACAACGGTGTTAACCGGGTTTACTTCTCTAGGGCAAAAGATTACACAAACGAAGAATTTAGAGAAGAAAGAAACACCACTAATTGAATAACTACAATAAAAAAACCCTCCACACTGTGTGTGAAGGGCTCTGCGTTTAGGTCTGATTGATGCGGGACATAATTGCGATCAGTACTACAATACTGATAAAAACCACAATTACCCAGTCCCCTCGAGTTCGGTGTTTATTAACATGATTTACCAGCTCGTATCCATACTTCCCAATTAGAAATATCGATAAAACGAGTAAGATAAGTGGCAACAATCGAGCAGCCATTTAAACTCCAATTTCCAGTTATTTAGAACCGGAATCTGTTGGTATTGAAACGGATGGTGTTTGACCATTCCCGAACATGAAAAACGGATTTGATCCACTTGGAATCATAGTCAGTGTCGCATCTTTCAACGCTTCTGCGTATGCAACAGCCTGCAAGTAAATACCATAAGCAGGATTAGTTTCAATAATCTTTGCTCGTGCTACCTCGGCTGCAACCTTGGATCGCGCATCTACTTCAGCTACTTGTAAGTTAGCCTCTGCAATTTCAAGATTTTTCTGCGCAATGAAAAGCTCATTCTCTTTTGCCGCAGTAATGACTGCAAGTTGAGCTTCGGTCTTTTGTTTCTCAAGATCTGCTGAGATCGTTTCTTGACGCAGCGTCTCTTGGATTTTGCCTTGCTCTACTTGAATCTGTCCCTGACTTACAGCCAGATCACGAGCAGCATCAGCAACAGCCTTTTCGGCATCTTGCTGAGCAAGTGCTGTTTGTTGGCGTGAATTTGTAAGGGCATCAAGATTTTGTTTCGATTGTTCGCTCAGAATAATATCTGGCACAACCAGATTTTGTATAACAAGTCCAATATCTGCGGTTAGCTTTGTCAGTTCGTTATCAATGCATTCGCGCAAGTCGTTGCGACTTGCACCAACTGCTGCATCTTGAAATGTTTTGCCTCCAACACAGACTTTCATCGCCTGCTTAGATTGTGATTGGATGACTGCATCAAGATCTGTATCGTTCAAATAGATGCTTCGATATTGTGACCATTTCTTAACATCCATACTTCCGATTGTTGGTCGAAAAACCTGTCCAGATACCTGGACTCCAATTCGCTGAAAATCCTTCGTTAATACTTCGGGATCTTCCGCCAGGAAATTGATACCATTCACCTTCACGTTAACAATGTCCGTGAAAAAGGCAAAGGGTTCAGTGTAGATGCCGGGGCCGAGAATTTCGTCGACCTGTCCATTGTGGATTTTTATTCCGATTTCAGTTGCATCGACGCTGTGAAAAATGTACCCAAAGATACTTGGGAACACCACAATACATAAAATACCAACAATTACGACGATGCCTGCGATTACTCCACCGACCTTAGTCGAGGCTGAAACACCCGAACCACCTTGATAGTTACTCATCGCATTCTCCTTATTGACCTATATAAACGCCCCCTTTTTAAAGGGGAGAAAAAAGAAGAATTAAATAATTCTTTTCTCATCTCCCTTTTGGGGACGAAAGATTTAAATGTGCGGGCATTATTATAACCCATAGCAAGGTAAAAGTCAATGGTATACTACTGTGTCATGTCAGAAGAGAAGAAACTGAATCAAGCTCAAACAGAAGCCATTACCCACAAAGATGGTCCACTATTAATCATTGCTGGTGCAGGAACAGGAAAAACTACCGTTATCACTGAACGTGTTAAGTACTTAGTCACCCAAAAACTTGCATCTCCGAGTGAAATACTTGCATTAACCTTCACTGAAAAGGCAGCTCAGGAGATGGAGATGAGAATAGATGAAGCACTCCCCTTGGGGTACTCCACTATGTGGGTAATGACCTTCCATGGCTTCTGTGATCGTATTCTTCGCGAGAGTGCTATTCATATTGGTCTTGACCCTTCCTATCGATTAATGACAACCGCTGAGTCAATTGATCTTCTTACAACTCACATATTTGATCTTGGACTAAATTATTTTCGACCACTTGGAAACCCTACAAAGTTTCTCTTTGGCCTCCTTACTCACTTCTCTCGTCTTCAGGATGAGAATATTCTTCCTAAAACGTATCTATCCTGGGCACAGTCAAAAGTGCAGGAAACATATGAAGCAGATGAAGATCGTTTAGAAGTAGAAAAATACCTCGAACTTGCAAACGCATATGTTGCCTATGACCAATTAAAAATTAGGAATTCTTTAATGGATTTCGGTGACGTAATTGTAAAAACAATTGAACTCTTTAGTTCACGTCCCAATGTACTAAAAGAATACAAAAAGAAGTTTAAATATATTCTTGTTGATGAGTTTCAAGACACAAACTTTGCACAGAATGAATTAGTTAAACAGATATCAGGAACTGCAGGAAACATTACTGTTGTGGCTGACGATGACCAATCAATCTATCGCTTCCGTGGAGCTGCAGTATCTAACGTTTTGTCTTTCAGAAAAAACTTTGAAAACGTCAAGCTTGTTACCCTGACACAAAACTACAGAAGTTTGCAGCTTATCCTAGATCGGGCACATGACGCTATTGAACACAATAACCCTGATCGACTCGAAGCCCTTGAGCACATTGATAAGCGACTTGTCGCAAGTCGAGAAGGGACTGGCATTGTTCAATTTTCATTGCTACAAACGGCTGAGGAGGAAGCTGATTTTGTTACCGAAAAGATATCTGAATTATTGTCGGAATATTCTTACAAAGATTTTGCAATTTTAGTTCGTGCAAATAGCCACGCCGCTGCCTTTATTAATTCACTTCAAGGTGCAGGAATTCCATATCAATTTTTAGGGCCAGGTAAGCTCTTTGAACAGCCAGAAATAACGCAGCTTATTAGTTACTTAAAAGTACTCGTAAACGTTCATGATTCTCAAGCACTTTATGAATTGCTTGTTTCAAAAGAACTGGAAATTGATCCAGTTGATGTCGCTCGTGTTGCATCATTTGCGAGAAAAAATAATGACACATTATTTGAAACACTTGTTGTAAATAGTGACGAGTTGTCAATCTCACCTTCTTCGAGAGAAAAAATAGCCAATTTTCTTTCAGGAATATACGTTGATATTGCGAAAACTTCGAGCGCAAAAGCTGGTGAGATTTTATATGAATATATGAAGCGTGTCGGAGTGCTTAGTTATCTTCTTAAAGATGCCTCTCCAGAAGGGGAAGCTAGGGCCTCAAATATCGCTAAATTTTTTGCAAAAATTCGTGCATACGAAACAAACATGCCAAAGGCTACTGTTGCGGATGTTTTAAATTGGATAGTTCTACAAATGGATTTAGGTGAGTCACCATCTGCAGCTGAAATTGATTGGTCAGATGATGATTCCGTTAAAATCATGACGGTGCACTCGTCTAAGGGACTTGAGTTCCCCGTAGTCTTTCTTGTTAATTTAGTGAGTCTTCGTTTTCCAGGTACTGATCGCAAAGAGCAGATTCCAATTCCAGATGATCTAGTTGCTGAGACACTCCCCTCAGGTGACTTTCATTTACAAGAAGAAAGACGATTGTTTTATGTCGGAATGACTCGAGCCAAAGACCACTTATACTTAACTGCAGCCAAGTTCTATGGAGACGCAAAGCGAGAGAAGAAAGTATCTATTTTTGTTTCTGAAGCACTGGGGAGTGAAGACAGTCACACAAGAACCTCACGAAAACCACTTGATAAATCTTCAATTTCTGTAGAGAAACAACAGGTTACCAGTAAAAAGCTTTCTATTTCCTACCTATCATTCTCACAAATTGAAACATTTAAAATGTGTCCGTTGCACTATAAATTGCACTACATCATGAACTTCCCTTCAGCGCCTACAGCAGCGCAGAGTTTTGGTACAAGCTTTCATGCAATCTTAAAAGATCTCTATACAGATCAGTCTCAAATTACCGTAGCTGAAGCACGAAAAAACATTTTAGAGAAAAACTGGATACGAGAAGGGTATTTAAATAAAAAGCATGAGTTAGAAATGTTTCAGAGAGCTACTACCTTTATAGATACCTTTGTCGATGAGCTCTATGAACCTGAGGCCACAACCTTAGGAGTAGAAACACCTTTTGCAATTAAAATAGATGATTTAAAAGTTGGCGGAGTAATAGACCGGATACAAAAAACAGCGACCGGAATTGAAATTATTGACTATAAAACAGGTGCTAATGCAATGACTCAGAAAGAGGCAGATCAGAGTCTCCAGCTTTCAATATATGCCCTGGCTGCAACCGAGATATACGAAAAGCCATTTGGTGTGTCCCCTGACTCTGTTGATTTAACATTAATTTATTTTGATCCACTGCGAGTAATTAAGACCAAAAGAACCATGCAACAACTGGCTGAAGCACGAAAAGAAATACTTGAGTGGCGTCGCCAAATTGAAGAAAGCGATTTTAGTTGTTCTGGAAACTTTTTCTGTAATGAGTGTGAATTTGCTCCATACTGTGCGCAGTCCTTTGCAAGCAAGAAAGATCATTAAATCTGTTTTCCACTCTTGACGTGTGTCTGTCTTGGCCGTATAAATACACCTATCATCCGGTGAATGAAAGGACGGTGATCCCAAAATGTACGCCAAGTCTGTTGACCATAAAGGGTTAAGGCGCACAGGACTCATTCGCCGCAGTATGTGGCCGAGGAAGCTTGTTTTTTAACCTTCGTGTTAGCGCTTCCAGCCAGTAAATTTGGGAGAGGCAACCCCTCTCCCCTTATTTTTACCCTCAAAAAATATCCCTATTTGACAAAATATAAGATGGGTGATATAGTACTCCTACCGTTAAGAAATGCACAGGTGTGCAAGGAAGGATTTTTTTGTTAGGGTTTTCCTTGGCTACTTGTAAATTTTTGCCTACGGCTTAAGCCGCTCACACCGATTAAAGAGGAGGTCATTATGACCTGAGCAGCCTAAAACATTATTATTTAAAAACCATTTGCCCAAAGGGCCAGCATAGCTGGCCCTTTTCTTGTGCTTTAAAAGAAGGGAATTCTTGATTTTGTATAACACCCAGGAAAAGAAACTTCTTCTCCTCCAAAACTTTTTTTAAAATGGGTAAACCCAAGCCAATCTTTTTTGGGGAATCTCTCATCGTATATCCCTTCAAAATCAAAGGTCGTTGCCCTCTTCTCCTTAGCCCACTTAATTGCCTTCCAGATTACCTGATACTGCACAAGTGTCTTTCGTGCTCCTTGTGTTGTAAACCCAGCCCAGTAATAGACAGTTTTGTCTGCTTTTAAAAACATTCCACCTGAAGTGTGGTCTTCATTTAAGAGATAGATCAGATCGCTTCCAAATGCCTTTCTCAGAGCGTCAAGGTCATGCATCGGTAGTACATGTCGTCTGTGTGCAACCGCTTGTCTCCATGCATTTCGAAAGGTTTGGGTGTCAGTGCATTCTTTGATGACACAAGAGCTCGATTTCTTAATCGAGTATCTGGCATCTTTCTTCATATGAGACAAAATTGAAGGAAGTGATTGGTCTAAATTAATTTGAACAGTTTTACTCGGAAGGAATGTGCTTTTTGAAAGTGAAAATCCATGTTCAGATAGTTCTTTCGTGTGAAGGTCACTCTTTGGTTCAATGATTATCTGAAACACATGATGCTCTTTGGCAAGGGTAAGTACGTCTTTAATATTAAAATCATCTGTTCGTTGTATTTTCATTGCAGAGCCAATGATGGGGATTTTTTTAAAAAAGATCTGTGTACCTTTTTCCCTTTTTACCTTCCACCCAATACCGGTTAAAAAGGCTCCATATGTTTTCGTTTGTCTAATATCCATACTCTCAAGTCAGATTGTGTATTAGTGTGCCTTTGCCTTTAATTTGAGAAGTTTCCATCGAAGATATTCGGCAGCCCGGTAGAGCCAATACAATGGAGAACAAACAAGGTCCCACGTTCCAATAAAGGTAAATATTTCTGGGTTATATCCTTCTTTAAATTTTGTAAATCCTTTCCCAGGTTCTCGTCCCCACAGATCAAATGTTTTTGCATGATGCTTTTTCCCAAATCGAATTGCTTCCCACATCATGAGGTTTGGGGCCATTACATTTTTATGAGTATCAGTTGATGCCCCATATGGGTAATAGAGGGTATCTTTCCATAAAAACAGTACCCATGTGGCTAGTGTCTCGCCTTCATAGGTAGCTGTTAACAAATGTGCAATTCCAGCAGGGTGCAATGTATTCCACATGAGTTCGTGGTATCTCTTTGTGTGTGCATAAAATCCTTGTCTTTTTGTCGTCTCCTTAGTTAACTTCCAATACGTTTCAAATGCTTTTTCACTGTTATCAACGGAGACCACTACTCCTTTTTTGGAAGCTAATCGAATGTTATATCGAGTTTTCGGGTGAAAACTTTGAAGTAGCTGTTCTTCAGACTTGGTTATATCAAGAAGAAAAGTAGTTGGGGTAAACAGTGTCTTGCCGGCAACTGCACCAAAGGAGGTAAGTAGCTTCACCGTTTCGCTGTCTTGTTCTATGTTTGGTTCAAGCTTAATAAAGAGAATTTGATGCTTTTTGGCATACTCTTTTAATGTTGTAAGTATTTCGCTTGTCGGTTTTGTTCCACGCTCAAAAATGGCAACTGAGAACGGAAGGATGGGAAGTTTGTGGACGGTCAACTGGCCAAATGGGAATTGAACAACCTGGTTGCCCCACTTTTTTCGGAACTCACCCCATTCCCATGTTTGCAATGGGTGTGTAGCTACTGCGTTTAGTTCTTCTTTCGTAACAGTCATTGAAATTATTCTAACACGATCAGTTTTCACCTATAGCTTGTGTTTGGCTATGTCAGCCTCTATACTTGTTGAAACTGCACTGAAAGGAGCTTAATGCGATGTGGCTTTCAGATATTGAGGTTGTTGCCTATATAGTTGTTGTTTCCCTTTGGTTTCACAAACAAGGACACCCAATTCCTATTCAAAAGCTTGGAAAAATTCTCAGGTGCTGGCAAGAAAATTGTACGATTCAGGTATTTATCGATGATGTTTGGTGGGTAGATTTATATAGTCCACACCAGGTGCCTATGGCAGACGTATATGTTGGCGAGGTATACGAACCACATTTGTCGTCTGAACTGAAAAAATTGTTAGAAGAAGCTCATGCATGTCTCTCCTCTCCGGGTTAGCCCGGAGGGGCTTTTTAGTACCCTTCGTTTTCAAAGTCGTATGAAGGCTTAACTCGTGTGAAATTTTCTGAGGCATCAACCAACTTTTGTGGAAGGTCGATTAAAAATCGAGATGGTGGGTTACTGGATCTCTGTCCAAAGTAGAGACGCCTGTCTGCATAGGTTAAAAATAGTACTTCTTTTGCTCGTGTTATCCCGACGTAGGCAAGTCGACGTTCTTCTTCCAGTTGATTGGTGTCCCACAATGCTCGGGAATGAGGGAACAACCCTTCTTCCATTCCAACCATAAAGACAACTGGAAACTCGAGACCCTTTGCCGAGTGCAACGTCATTAACGTCACTGCATTTTGGTCATCAGCATGTTTTGTTTCCTGTGCTTCAACTAAGGCAACGTTTTCTAAAAATTCCAAAATAATAGGAAACTCTGATGCAACTGATCGAAGTTCTTTAATGTTTTCTAGTCTACTTTGATTCTCTTCACTATCACGAGCAAATTTATCAAGGTAAGTCGTTACTCGAATTACATCATCTAAGAGGGTGATTGTTGATTTTGTGATATCAGCCTTCTTTTGATATTCCTCAAAAGCAGCAAGTCTCTTTTTACCAATTTTCTCAGCTCGTGCACGGGAGACAGTGTCACTCGGGTTTGTTAAGAGCCGTAAGTAGCATAAGACATCTCGGATTTCAGCGCGCTCATAAAACTTTGTACCACCAACGAGGGTGTAGGGAATACCATCATGCAAGAGCGACTCTTCAATGACACGAGATTGTGAGTTTGTTCTATATAAAACTGCAACATCTTGATAGGTGTAACCAGTTTTAACCAACTCCTTAATTTTTTTAACAACAAAGCTTGCTTCTGTAAGTCCACTTTCAGCCTTGTAGAGTTTGATTCGTTCCCCTTGTGCATTCTCAGTCCATAAGTCCAAGATTGGGTGACTGGTGTTTTTTGAAATAATAGCGTTTGCTGCCGTGAGGATTGTTTGGGTTGAACGGTAGTTCTGTTCCATGTTTATAACCGTAATGTTTGGATAATCACGGGTGATGTAATTTACATTTCGATAGTCTGCTCCACGCCATCCATAAATAGATTGACTGGCGTCACCTACTGCTGTTACAAATCCTTTTGTTCCAACCAGTAACTTAACGAGCTTATATTGAATTTTATTGGTGTCTTGCCATTCGTCGACAAAAACGTACTTCAATCTGTTTTGCCATCGATCTCTCACTTCTTTGTGGTCTGAAAGTAATTGCACTGACTTGATTAACAAATCATCAAAGTCCAAGGCTTGTGCCTTTTTTAAATACTCCTCATAGAGGGCATACACGCGTGCAGCTACTTCTTGAAACTCTCCTCTGGCAATTGCTGCATATTCAGTCGGTGACATCATTTCATTCTTTGCCTCACCAATTTGAGCCAGCAGTGCATTTGGGTTGTATGAATCAGGATTAATATTCTGATCATCAAGAATTGTTTTAATAAGGTCCTTTTGGTCATCTGTGTCGTAGATCACGAAGTGATCTGAGAGTCCAAGGTGCTTTCCTTCTACGCGAAGAAGTTTTACAGCAAAACTATGAAACGTACCTGCAAAGTATGGCATGTGACTCGTTAATGCCATGATGCGTTCCTTCATCTCTTTTGCTGCTTTGTTGGTAAAGGTTAACAGAAGCATTTCTTGAGGTTCAGCTTTCTTCTCTTCAAGTAAGTAGGCTGCGCGAAAGGTAAGGACTCGTGTTTTTCCACTCCCTGCTCCGGCTAAAACGAGTAAATGGCTTCCTTCATGTGTTACGGCTTTTCTCTGTTGTTCGTTTAGTGTTGTTAGGTCTATGCTCATCGAATTACAATACACTGTTTTCTCGTACTTGGCTAACCTTTTTGTCAGTGACTATGGCAAAGCACTTTTGTCACGGTACAATTATCATGAGAGAAGACGAGAAGAACTCCTTATGAAAAAAATGAAAAAATCTCATGCAAAAGAGGTTACCACACCCAAAGAGGGAGAAGCTGAACCAGTAAAAGTTTCGCGAACAGGACTCTGGAAAAAGATTTTTTTGAGCGTAACGCTGGTCCTTCTGGTTATCACTCTTGTCGGAGTTTTCTTTTTTCAAAAAGTAACTGATGGCCAAGGTATCTCGTTATTAACATCATTTCTCACCTTGCCTGATTATGGTGTAAGTCAAGTTGATGGAAAAACTGCAATTCTTCTCCTGGGAAGAGGTGGCATCTTAAACGACACACCAAACTTAACAGATACGATGATTGTTGCTGTGTTTGATCAGAAGAAAAACACCATTAATTTAATCTCTATACCACGTGATATTTGGTCAGAAACCCTGAAGGCTAAGATTAATCACGCATACCTTGTGGGACGGGAAAAAGGGCGTATTGAAGCGTTCTCTCTGGCCAAACAAGAGGCACGAGTAGTAGTAGGGTTCCCAATTCAATATGCGGCAGTTCTTGATTACAGTGGCTTTATTGGAATAGTAGACGCATTAGGTGGGGTTGATGTTACTGTTTCCAAAGGTTTCACTGACAACAGATATCCTCTCTTTGGAAAAGAGAATGACCCGTGTAACGGGGACAAAACGTTTGCTTGTCGATACGAAACAATTACTTTTAGCCAAGGGGTTACTCATATGGATGGTGTTACTGCCTTAAAATATGTCCGCTCCCGGCACTCTCTTGACCCCAATGAAGGGAATGATCTTGCACGAGCAGCGCGGCAGCAAGAAGTTATCTCAGCAATTCAATCAAAAGCCTTGTCCGTTGAGACGATGACTTCAATTCCTCGAATCATAGCAGTACGAGATGCGGTGTTTTCATCAATTGAAACAGATATTTTGCCTGAAGAAGGGGCAGTCCTTGCTCGGTTTTTACTGAAAAACAGAGGAACACTTGCAACACACGTAATTGACTCCACCTATCTCTATTCACCACCGTTAAAAAAGGCACCAAACAAACAGTTTATCTTTCTTCCAAAGGCTGGAAACTGGAGTAGTGTTCACGAATGGGTTAACTCAATACTTGCTTCACCTTCTGCACAACCTGTTCAGGAGTAAGCATTGCTTTAATTAAGTATTCACGAACCCCCAATGCCATTGCTTGGTCTCGTCTCTCTTTTTCAGCAATGTTGGTTAGCGCAATAAAGGGCGGAATTACCCCGAGCTCTGCCTTTGCTCTCGTTACTACTTCAAGGCCATCAATTTTTGGGATGTGAAGATCAAGGAGTACACAATCAGGAAGCTTTGCCTTAATCGTCGCAAGAGCGCTTTCTCCATCATGGACAACTTGTGTAAAGAATCCATCGATTGCAAACTTTTCTGCATACATTTTTGAGAGGAGAAGATCGTCCTCAACAATGAGGACAAACGGAGTGTGAGGCACGGCGTGTGCACTCGTCGACGCAGCTTCCTGGACAGCAGGATTCATGATATTCATTGTACCTTCTTTCCTTATCTTGGTACAACCAATTTGCCTTTAGAAGCTCACCCAGTGAAAGAAGTTGATCCAGAGTACTCCCCAGGTATTGATGAGTATTCCAATCATCAGTAACACCCAAGCTATGGTTGATGGTTTCTTTGTGTGAAAGAGGTCCATCAAGATAAAAAAGAGGAATGGATAAAAGTCGATGGCATATCGCACTCCGAACTGAGTGCCCCCGTTATTGCCGTGCATTAAGACAAAGGTTCCAATACAAAGAACCGAAAGGAGGGATAGTCGTATATCCCATCTTTTTGCTCGTGCTTTCATTGCAAAGAGAAACACTGGAGTTGTAATAAGAATAGATAATCCAAACCACGACGGTTGAATGTATGGAGGTGTCTGAATGATTACTGGCATTGAAAGGAACAAGGTATGAAGGTTCTTTGGGATATAGGAGTAGTGAATGATGCCTTTGGAAAACCATGGTTCTTCAAGTACCCCGGGAATTAAGAGATATCCGCGGTCCCAGATAACTCCAAAGCGGGCAAAGTTATACCAAGCGTTTGTGACGAGAAAAAGTGAAAGCCCAGTGGCAAAGAGAAAAACTGGTTTCCATTGTATTTTGTTTTCTTTATAGAAAACATCTTTTAAAAGATAGACAAAAAAGGGAAGTGAGAAAATGGTGTGAACTCTCGACATATATGCAGCTCCGACAAGTGCACCAACAAGGAGTGGGAATTTTTGTGTAGTAGCCGCGTATATTGCCCACATAAGACATGCAGCGGCCGTTACTTGTCCAAAGTACCAAGTTGAACCAACCGCTGACTCAAACCAAAGGATCGTACCAATACCAGTTAAGAGCGTAAGGAAGACGAGAGAAGAAGCATTCATACCCTTTCTTCGTCCGAGTAGATACATCGAAAGGGGAATCGTTGCACCAACAAGGTTTGTTATTGTTGTTTGTGAGAAATCACCAAAGAGGAAAACAAAGGGCAGAGCGATTATTGCAGGAAATGGAGAATATGGTACAAAGTAACCTGAATCTGTTGGAATTAATTCCGATAACCATGGTTCACTATTCTTGAGGTATAATCGGCCATGAGCAAAGGCGTCAGCTAATCTCACAAAATAGTTATATGGAGTATCGCCACCAGACGTAAGTTTGAATATGATGAAAAAGAAGAAAAAAACAACAAGCGGACCTACTATCCTCCGGGTCTTTTTGCTCGCCATTAGTGCCTTCATGCTTCGCATTATACTTGCACAGTTTGGGACCCTGCTACTAGATCAAAATACGTTTATTGCATGGGCACATTCACTTACCACGAATGGCTTTTCAATGTTTTACACCAGTTGGAGTGATTACTTGCCTGGATATTTATATGTCTTGTCATTTCTGTCTGGCATCGAGTCAATCGGAATACCAACGGTAGTTTTATATAAATTGCCAGCAATTACGGCAGACATATTTGCTGGTTTAACGACCTACTATATCTTGAAGAAAAAGTATCCAGACAAAGCATTGTTTGGTGCTGTTCTTGTATGGTTTAACCCAGCAACGATTGCTAACTCTACTCTGTGGGGACAAGTTGATATTTTGACCGTTCTGTTTTCCTTAGCAAGTGTCGTGAGTTTTGAATCAAGTGTAATTCTCTCAGCAATCTTTCTTTCAATTGGTTCCGCAATAAAACCACAAGCGGCGTTAACTGGTTTGGTTCTTCTTCCCCTCTTTTTACAAAAAAGTTTTAAACAAAAGATTGTTTTTGTCCTCGTTGCAACGGGGGTTCTCCTCCTTTTGTTTTTCCCATTTTCAAATGGACAAAACATCGTCACGTTTATCTTTGAACGACTTGGTGTAACCCTAAACCAATATCCATATGGAAGTGTAAACGCATTTAATTTTTGGGGGCTCTTTGGATTTTGGAAACCAGAAGGAGCAAGCCTGTTTACCAATAAATACTTGGGCTACTTGCTGTTTGGTCTTGTGTCTCTTGTTGGCTACATACAATTTCGTAAACAAAAGGGAGATCGACAATTGTCATCAATAAAAATGCTTGTCCTCCTGTTTCTCGCAAACTTTTTATTCTTCACTCGTATGCATGAGAGACATTTACTTCCAGCAATAGTGGCACTTGCTCCACTGGCTGCAATTTCCACAGAGCTTTTAATCTCCTATGTGCTGTTGTCTTTTGTATACATCGCAAATATGAACTATGCCTTTATCTGGATTACAGAGAATTTTAAAGAGAGCTATTCACCGCTTCTCATTTTCTTTTTTATTTTGCTTAATATCATGTCTCTTGTGATTGTCTTGCAAGAAGAAAAAACAAAGTCTTTTATTGGCTTTATCAAAGCCAGTCGTGTCGGCGGTTTGGTAGGCTACGTTAAAGCATTCCTTTCAAGCCCTGAGCCAAAAGTTTTTGCGAAAGATATTTCAAACAAGACGGCAAAAATTCTCCTTGTAGTGATTCTTGTGTGGGCGTTGTCTACCCGTTTATTTGCTCTGGTATCTCCTGAACATGAATACTTTGATGAGGTATACCATGCTTTCACAGCTCGACAAATGTTGCATGGAAATATAAAGGTGTGGGAATGGTGGAATGAAAGTCCTGAAGGGTTTGCATATGAATGGACCCATCCACCGTTTGCAAAACTTGCGATGGTTATGTCGATGGTTTTGGTAGGGGAAACAAGTTTTGGATGGCGTTTGCCTGCTGCACTTTTTGGAACGGGGAGTGTGTATTTGGTCTATGCCCTAACAAAGGAATTATTTAAGAAAGAAAAGGTTGCGTTACTTGCTGCATTTCTCTTTAGTCTCGATGGTTTGGCCCTAGTCTTAAGTCGTATTGGAATGAATGATATCTATCTCGTCTTCTTCCTGCTTCTTACAATTATTTTATTTTTGAAAAATAAAATTGTGTTTGCTTCAATCGCATTAGGTTTAGCAGCTTCTGCAAAATGGACGACGTTGTGGTTGCTACCAATCCTTGTTGTCACCTTTATTCTGAAACAAAAAAGAATAAAAATTTCATATCTCTCGTTCCTTATTATTCCCGTTGCCATCTACATTGGTTCATATCTCTTTATGTTTACCTCGGGACATACGTTCGATATTTTTTGGGGAATGCAGAAACAAATTTGGTGGTATCACACCGGACTTGTTGCAACTCATCCATTCAGTTCTCCGTGGTGGAGTTGGCCAGTATTAGGTCGACCAATTTGGCTCTACACCAGTGGTGAACATAATGGTGTTATTTCAAATATTTATGCGATGGGGAATCCGATTATCTTTTGGGGAGGATTGGCGTCAATCTTTCTTACGTCCTGGTATGCATTGAAGGACAAAAGTAAGTCCGCGGCACTCGTAGTTGCGTCCTATGCAGGTCTGTTTATGCCATGGGCATTCTCTCCTCGTATTATGTTTTTGTATCATTATTTTCCAGCTGTTCCGTTCCTTTGTATTAGTCTTGCCTATTGTCTATCTCGTTCACCAAAACTCATACTTCCATTCTTAATTATTGCTGGCGTTGTGTTCTTGTATTTCTTCCCACGATTAACTGGTCTCCCTGTTCCTCTCTGGTTAAACGAATCGTATTACTGGCTTCCAAGTTGGAGATAACCACCAGTGAGTTTCTTCATTTAGGAAAGATTAACAATATTAGCTGTGTAATTTGACACTCAATATCTGTGAAGAAAAGGCAGATACCTTCACGAAAGAAAAAGAAGTAAAGTGACTTTTACATTGCGAGGAAGATCGCAAGCCCCATTAAGAGAATTCCAACTGTAGCAGTGAGAATTGTAGGCCACGCAACGCCTGCATTTGGAAGTGATGGTGTTGGTGATTCTGTTGCCTTTGCAATTGGTGAGTTTGTTACTCGTGGCGTTGCCGTTGAAGTTCCAGTCGGTGTACTTGTTGCCACAGGAGTACTTGTCGCGGTACTCGTAGCAGTTGCTGTGGCCGTAGCGGTAGATGTCGCAGTCGCAGTAGCGGTGGCTGTGGCGGTTGCCGTAGCAGTTGCTGTGGCCGTGGCAGTAGCTGTTGGGGTTCCTGTTGCAGTTGTTAAGGTAAAGGTAAGAGCGGTACATGCCATCGTAACAATGTCAGGAGTCGATGTTGGTGTTGCTGTTGGCGTAGATGTCGCTTGTGGACTACATGCTTCAAGAACTTCCGCTGGAGTAAAGACAGTCTTCGTTCCCTTTACAAGATATGAATTAAGTTTGTCTCGTGAAACACAGTTTGCAAATGAATAGCCTGGTGCTTGCGGCTGTGGCACACAATAACTTGTTGGGTTCGCCACACTTGAAGCAACACAGGTTGGCCCCTTTGTATAGACACAGGTGAATCCTGCACCACAAAGTGGATATCCACCACCACATGGCTGGCCACATTGTTGTACCGCTGTTTTACAGTCGCAGTTATTGCCAGGAATTGTATCGTTTGGACATAATTTATTTACACATTTCTTGAGAGTCGTATTACATGTTAATTGAGCACCTGTTGGGCTTGTTGCTTCACAATCAGCATCGGTTGTACAACTGTTATCACAAAGCCCCCTTGGGGTCGGTACCGGAGTAGAACCGCCTCCTTGGCATGATGTGCCACAGCTAATGTTTGCTACACCACAATAATTGCTGGTGCCATCATGAACATAATCAGTTTGAGTACATTGCCCTTGTGGGTTTGTCCCTCGAGGAACAAGTCGACAATTTTGATCACATACCCAACCACAGCCACCGCCACCGGCTGAGGTGTCACATTTTTGTGTACATCCATTTGGACATTCACAAATAAGCCACATGTTTTGATCTCGATTTTGGTCTCCGTTCTGACACTGAAGATCAGTTGCGCCTGGATTACTTTCAGGTGCATTAGGAGCACGAAGAGAGTACAAGCGAAGTGCGGTAAAGACTGCAACAAAGGCGAGAACTGCTGTTATACCAATTCCTCCAACTGCTAATTTGTTTTCTGATATGAATTTTTTCATAGGGATTAAAACCACTTATTAAAGGTGTTGTGAAACAGCTCAGCTGAAATCGTAAATGTTGTTGTTCCTTTTGGAACGGTATATTCAGTATAGAAATCTTCTGATGCTGGTCTCTTTGTTGTTACTTCAGTACCAACAACACCATTTATTTTGAATCGAGCTTTTGAAAATGCACCAGTTGATGTACTTCCAGTTACTGCAAACCTCACAACACTTCCTGCCTTTAAGTTTGTAAGTTCTGTTGCAGATAAAACTGTCCACTTGTCGTCATATGCTTTGATGTCAACGCACTTTGCTGTTTCTTGTGCCGTGAAACTTCCGGTTGAAGAACAGTCAGCGAGTCCTCGTACTTCCCAACTAAATGTTCCACTTACTGGCACGGTTACTTGTCCAATCACTGCTGATTGTCCAGGGTTTAGAGCTGGTACATCAAGTGTTGTCGCCTTTGCATTGTTTATATAAACGTCCGCCTGTTGAAGTGGTTCACTATTGGTACTGTCGTTTACCGCTGTAATTTGTCCCTCTTTGGTCATTACAAAGTGATACTTACTGCAGTCCCATGCTTTTTGCTGAAACTGTTGTCTTTGACTTACTAAAAACAATCCACTCACAAGACCAATAACTAATAAAACAATACCAATGATGGCACCAATCATCTTTTTATTTACTCCACCAGGTTTACTTTGAGAAACGATCGTAGTTGTTGGAGCCGGAGGGTTTATTGTAGGAAACGGTGATACCGCGTTCGTAGATTGGTCCATGATTGTCAGGCCTTCTTAAAAATGATGAACGATGCAGCAATGAGTGCAAAACCTGCAGCAAGAAGTATGTAGGTGTTTTCAGCTACTCCAGCTTCAGGTAACGCTGACGTTGATGCCGGTGTTGCTGTTGGTCGAGGAGTCTTTGTTGCCACTGGTGTAGCAGATGGTGTTGATGTTGGCTCAACGGTTGGTGTTGGAGTCTTCGTGGCCTTTGGTGTTGCAGTTGCTTTTGGTGTAGCAGTAGAACCAGAAGGGGTAGATTCAAATGCAAGTGATGTATTGTCAGCAGCACTTACGGTGAAGTTTCTCGTTAACGTTCTTAAAATTCCTGCAGCATCTTTCCAGGTAATGGTGATTGTATGAGCACCCTCTTCAAGTTGTGTTGAAGGGCTCCATCTCCAGCTTCCACTTGATGGAATCTTAAGTGTTTGTGTTGCAACAGCAGTAGAGTGAACAGTAATGGTAATTGACGTACCTGGGGTACCATCTCCAAAAAACTCAGGCTTCTTTGTGAAGACTTGTTCTTTGTCTTTAATACTCTTTAGGTCAACGGTTGTTGATTTGGTAGTCTTGGTCTCTTCAACTGCAAAACCGGATTGCTTACTTGTTGTTTGGGTAACTGGAAGTGAGAGAGATGACTCTGGTTGATTACTGTTGTTAATTGCTGCAGTACCTCTAAAGTCGTGAGTCTTCCCCATCGTGATTGGAGGAGTGTTTTGTGCATCTTTAAAGTTAATCTGAGCTGATGCAATTCCCTCGGTTCCACCTTGTACAAAGATATCAATGGTTTCCTTTAAGAGTGCATCTGATGCAATAGGAGCAGTAACTGTCCAGTTTCCACTATCAGTTGTGGTGCCTGACAAGAGTGCCATATTTGCAGAAGAAACAAACACCTGAGCATTTGCAGCTGGTTGTCCGGTCGCCGTTAAGATAGAACCTGTTAACACTTGCGTCTTTGTTGGGACCTTTGCTTGGGTATCAAATGTCCATGGGGATCCACTGTTTGAGTACGTTGCGTTTGAAGAAATAATCTTAAAGTAATATCTCTTTCCTGGGGTAAGCCCGGTTAGGTTTACTGAGTGAAGATTTTTTAAACTTGTTCCGTCTGCAGCTGCCTTTGAAACATTTGCTGTTTCATCCCAGACAATACTGCCGACAACTGCTTTATCTGTCTTCCATGTAATTGTTGCAGACTTATCTTGAATGTTTGAGATCTGAACATCTTGTGGAGTTGTTTCAGGAGAGGCACCGAGTCTAAATGATTGGGTTTGATTAACGGCAAACACACCCACGGCAACGCCTATGACGAGAGTAAAAACACCGATGACTGTAGGAATTCTAGATTTCTTCATTTATTGATTATTTAAATATACCCTGTTTGGTAGTGCATTTAAAATATCCACATTTAATGTTGGGTCAACTGGTGCCAAGATTTCTGCTGAGACAATTGGAGGAGGCAGTTGAGTAAACGATCGATATACATCAAATCCAATCCACGAAAAGGTGGTAATAAGTGTTAACGCAAGAATTAACTTCAAACTTTTTGGCATGTATTTTGTACTTTGCATATTAGTTTTTAATATACGGCACTGTTCCTGTTATTGTCAGGGTAATCACCGTTCCGGTAAGTGTTGTTTCACTACTCATAAAGACGTTCTTTGAAAGATTTGGTCTTCGAAGATGCTCGATATCTGAAAGAGTTTGAAAGAGACCTGCATATGTTCCGGTGAAGGTAACCGCAAAGTTAACTGATGAATCTGTTACCTCCTTTGGTTGTGCTTCAACAGGTGCCACTGGTGTTTCTCCAAGAAGTGGAACACGTTCTGTTGTTAATGAAGTCATCTGCACTCCATCCTTTTTGGCAACGAGTTCTATTTGTCCTAAATACTCAAAGACACTTGGAGTGGTTGGAACGGCAATTTGCAACAGATCGATATTTGTTTTTTGTGAGTCATACAAACTTTGAGCTGTCGCGATGTTTGTTATCTTTTGGTCCATTTGTGCCAAGGTATCTCGTTTTTGTGAGATGTCTGTTGTGAGTCCACCGATTGTTGTTAATGTCGGTCTGAGTGCAAAGACACCAAAAACAAAGATAGCAATGACAGACAAAATTACTTCAGTGAATGCTCGTATATCAGATCGTGTTCCATACAAATTCACAAGCTCTGCAATGTATCGTTTGTATAGTTGATTGTCAGAACCCCATCTAGCTGCCATTTTGAGCTCCTTTCTCTTTTACATTAATTTCTATTGTGTACGTGGTAACTGCCGCAGTTGCTCCACGGTTTTCGATTTGGGAAATTAAGGTGTTTGCAAAACGTTCATCTTTTTGTAAGTCTGCAACAAATCCTGCAACTGAAGGTTCTGAGTTACTTGTCACACGGAGGTTAACCAAAGGCCCTGTTTGAGAGAAGGCTGAGATTTTAATGTTTTCTGGAATTTTAGCGGCTATCGCCGTAAAGATTGGCTCTGAGGTATTTGCTTCATTGGCAAAGGTTACAAAGGTCGTGAGCTGCTTTTGTGTCTTTTTAAATTCATTTTCAAATGGAAGGTATGAGCTAATCAGTGCCTTTTTCTGATTTATCTCGTCAGTTAGGTCTGCATTTTGGGTATCAAGGAAGAATCTAAAGAGAAATCCGGAGATAACAACTAACTCAACTGCAATGACCATGAAGCGGAATGTGGTCAAAAGCCACGCAATAATTCTTCCACCCAGGGTATCTGGATAGTCATCAGACGGGAGCAAGTTAATCAGTGATCTTTTCTTTTGGGCAGCCATAGACAGTATCGACTACTCCATCATAGCAAAGAAAGGATACGTAAAAACAGGGTGGAAACGAGGAGTTATTTAGAAGCAATGAGCTTTGCGAGTCTACTTTTGATTCGAGAAGCTCGATTTTTGTGCATTACATTCTTTTTTGCAGCTTTATCAACTTGAGAGAATGCTTCAGAAACTGCCTTAACAGTCTTCTCTTTTTTAGCAACACGAACAGCTACCTCAAACTTTGTACGAGTGAGGTCGTTCATGATTCTCTTTCTTTCTGAACCCCGGAGGGCTCGTTTGGCGTTTTCAATTACTGGCATATGAATTTAGCTGTTTGTGAGTATACATGTTTCACGTTAGAATGGCAAGCAATGAGAGAAATATTCGGAAGGGGCAAAAAAATCTTTACTGAGCCTCAATCTTCAGTGATGAGTGCTGCATTCGTCATTATGAGCATGGTTGTTCTGTCTCAAGTGCTCGGTTTTGTGAGCAAACGAATCCTCCTTTCCTACTTTAACCCAACAGAGTATGCAATGTTTTTTGCTGCTTTTCGACTCCCAGATCTTTTGTTTGAGGTTTTAGCCTTAGGTGTTTTCTCCTCAGCATTTATCCCAGTTGTGACCTCAACTCTTAAAAAGGATCCGAAGGAAGCATGGGACATTGCCTCAAAAGTAGTAAATATTGGGGTCTTGGTCTTTTTGCCTCTGGCCATTCTATTTAGTCTGTTCGCATTTCCTCTCTATAGTTTCATTGCCGCAGGTTTCTCTGAGCCTGAAACTGTTGTCATCGCAAGTGTTGCCCGTATTCTCTTTATGGCCCAGGGTATCTTTGTGGTCAGTTATGTGGTGACTGGGGTCCTTGAATCTTCTCGTCGCTTCTTTATCCCTGCCTTGGCTCCGCTCTTTTATAACTTAGGTATTATCATCACAACCGTGTTATTAACTCCTCAACTTGGGTTGTATGCCCCAGCCTTGGGTGTTGTGATTGGCGCATTTGCGCACCTTGGTATTCAGCTGCCGTTTGCGTATCGATTAGGTTTTCGTTTTACTCGAAAGCTCCATATTGATGATGGAGTGAGAAAGGTTGGGAAGCTTGCAGCTCCTCGAATGCTTGAATTAGGAATCTTACAGTTACTGAAAACCTCAGAGCTCTTTTTTGCATCTCTTACCTCAACCGCCTCATACACATATTTAACTCTTGCTGGTTCTCTGCAGGCTTTTCCGGTAACCCTCTTAGGGGTTTCACTCGCAAAAGCAGCTCTGCCAACGCTTACTCGACAGGCTGATGATCATGTTGCATTTCGAAAAACGTTTCTTTCAACCTTGAACCAAATGATGTTTTTTGTCATTCCAATTGCTAGCACTTTAATTGTTCTTCGTGTCCCTGCCGTTCGTCTGCTCTTTGGTGCAGACAAGTTTGATTGGCAAGCAACGATTCAAACAGGACTCGCACTCTCAGCTTACGCAATCGGTATTCCTCTGCAGGCAGCTTTAATGCTTATCTCCCGTGCTTTCTATGCGTTACATGACACAAAGACGCCAGTTAAATTTGCCATTATCGATGTTGTTTTAACTGTGATCATCCAAATGATTTGTGTGTTTGTTTTCCATCTGCCTGTCTGGTCATTAGCTTTGGCTAACACGCTGTCAGGTGCTGTTCAGATTGGAAGCTTATACGTACTACTGGCTCGAAAATTGCATGATGGTGCTCTGTTTTCAGTTGCACCAATTGCCAAGAGCCTTATTGCTGCAACCGTTTCTGGTGTTTCAATGTTTATGATTTTGAAAACATTTGACCGTTCTGTTTGGGTAAAGCGCCTCTCTTTCATGAACACGATCGATATGGGAGTTAATTTTGAACGCTTTGTTTTGGATACTCGCTATACCGGAAATTTGATTGTGTTAACGGTGTTAACCGCCCTCGCTGGTATCTGCATTTACCTGTTGGTTGCAGCTCTCTTGCAGAGTGAGGAATTACAAGTATTCATTAAGGTTATTAAAAGTCGTGCGTTTCCTCGACCTGCTCGTGAAACTGAGCCTATTAATACCCCAACACAAGACTCTTCTCTCTAGTTAATCTCACTGTCTTTTTCTGCCTGTTTTTGTTTTTGATATACTTGTGGCTCGTAAGACCCAAGAAGGAGGCTCTTTTGACCGCTCATTTGACCGTTCATTCACATGATCTATCTACGATTCCCTCGATTCGATCGTTTAGCTTGAAGAAAGTAACCAGTGGCGCCATTGACTTTTCTTTCACACACACAACCTTGAAATATCAATTGGCTTTTTATGACGGGGTTGTCTGTTTAGGGAGTATTCAAGTTCAGTGCAATTATTTTTCACCTGTTGAGCATTTTGGGATCATGACTGCGACCCAGCATATTCTGGTAGCTCCCAAGTCCCCAACTGATGAATCGTTTGTCGATTTGATGAGGAAATCTCGGGCAAACCCTGTTGACTATGAATCACTGACAATTGTCTCTCTCCGGGAGTGTGGAAAACAGAAGATTGTTATTGGGCCAGAAGTTACTGGATATCTGCGTTTTCATACCTGCGAAGTGTTTCAAGCCAAGGGGAAAAATGAACTCAAGCCCTATGTCATTGGGGTGGCAACTGCTCAATTACGAATATATCGAGGAGAGTAGAAAAAAAGGCGGCTTATTAAAGCCGCCCTACTGTCAGGTCTGAAACAATCGTAACTTCTCGTGCGTCGAAAAATTGTGTTGTGGATTAGTAACCTCATGACCTGCCGCATTTATTCCAATTGCACATGCATATTGGCGTGTCCCTTCAGATTCGAATGTTATGACGTCGTTCCAGCTCGAATTCGGAATCATGTTTTGTGTGAGTCTTTTTAAAAATGAGCGGACGCCGGCATCTCGAGCCTTTATGATCCTTTCTGCGAGAACTTTGTCTATGAGAACCGAGTTTTCAACAAATGTTGATTTTAGTCTGGTGGCAATATTGGGATTATTACCATCAAGCAGCTCCATTTTACCGGTATCTCTTTGCACAATCTTAATTTGGTTATGCAGCAAATACTCGTTACTGATGTAGAGCAGAGGTAGCATCTTGAGTTCCCATTCAAACGGTTCCATCCTCAATACCAGTCGAAGTTCACTTAATGCAACTAAGTCACCATCAAAAACACGAGGAAATTTTAACGGAATCAAAGCGATCCTCCTTATAAAAATGCCTACCTATATTATATTCTACCTCAGTTTTTAAGTCAAAAATAACCTTACAGAAGGTCTTGACATGAATTAGCACTCGATGTAGGATAGTGCCAGAGTATGGAAGGACTTTCACCTCGTCAGACACATATATTAAAGGCTTTGATTGATGAGTATTTAGAAACAGCAGAGCCTGTTGGTTCTCTTGCCTTAGAAAAGAAATATAACTTGGGCGTATCTCCTGCGACCATTCGAAATGAAATGGCAGACTTAACCACCTTAGGGTACTTAAAGCAGCCACACACCTCCGCAGGTCGTGTTCCAACCCCAATTGCAATGAAGTTTTACATCAGTCAGTTAATGGATGAGAAAAAGATTGGTTTGGCTGAAGAAGTTCGTGCAAAACAACAAATTAATTCTTCAAGACAAAATGTAGATCGATTGATGCGAGAAATTACACAAATGTTGTCGCAAAACACGCACGCATTTGCAATTTCTACAATGGATGATGGTTCTGTTTGGCAATATGGGCATTCAAATTTGTTCGTCAATCCAGAATTTGCTAACTATTTAGTGTGTCAGCACCTTTTCGCATCCTTTGAAAAGGAGCGCTTTATGAAAGAGCTCTTTTTTGAAAGACTAACTGGTGTTTCACCAATTGAAGTTTTGTTTGGTGAAGAGATGGGTTGGGACTACTTGGCACCTATTGGAATTGTTGCAACAAAGTTCCGTGCAAACAATCATGATTTTGCAGTTAGCGTGGTCGGGCCTTTTCGTTTAAACTATGCCCAAGTCATTCCAACCGTTCGATATTTCGGAGTACTTGCTCAGGAAGCTCTCAGCCAAACAGCGTAATCTTAATTTTAAAATTATGAACGACAAGAAAAGTCAGACCAAACAAGAAGAAGAAATTATTCAAGAAGAAACAGAAGTTATTACTCCTTCTGAACTTGATAACGTGAAGATGCAATTAGCACGAGCACTGGCTGATTATGAAAATTTAAGAAAAAGAGTTGATCGTGAACGAAGTGAAATGATTGATATGATCACCAAACGTTTTATCACTCGGTTTTTGCCAATCTTTGATATGATTGCAGACGCACAACGCCACTTAGGTGATGCAGGTTTGGGTATTAGTTTGAAAGTGTTGCAAGACACATTGAAGGATGAAGGAATAGTTGAAATTGAGGTTAAAAGTGGTATGATATTTGATCATACGGTCTGTGAAGCAGTAGACACAATTGTTTCAGAAGAACATGATGAAGATACAATTGCAGAGGTAACGCTTCCAGGGTATAAATTTATTGATGGTCCCGTCATTCGGTACGCAAAAGTGAAAGTGTATAAGAAAAATTAATTAAAAATATGTCAAAAATTATTGGAATCGATTTAGGAACAACAAATTCTGTTGTGTCTGTTATGGAAGCTGGAAGTCCAAAAGTAATTCCAGCAGCTGACACCGGACGAAATATTACTCCATCTGTTGTTGAACCTGTTAAAAACTTAGTCGGAGACGTTGCAAAACGTCAGATGATTTTGAATGCAAAAAACACAATTGCTTCAGCAAAAAGACTCATGGGTCGACGATTTGATGACTCAGAAGTCAAACGAACTCGAGATATGGTTCCATTTGAAATTGTCTCAAAAGATGGACTTGCTGCAATTAATGTTGAAGGAAAGGTATATACCCCACAAGAAATTGGAGCAAAGGTCTTGATGAAGTTGAAGGCTGATGCTGAAAGTTATTTGGGTGAGACTGTTACCCAAGCTGTTATTACTGTTCCTGCATATTTTGACGATGCACAACGACAAGCAACCAAACAAGCTGGTGAAATTGCTGGTCTTAAAGTTGAACGCATCATTAACGAGCCAACAGCTGCAGCCCTCGCTTATGGATTAGACAAGAAGAACAATGAAAAGATTGCAGTGTATGACTTAGGTGGTGGTACCTTTGATATCTCTATCTTGGAACTTGGTGATGGTGTCTTTGAAGTGAAAGCCACCAATGGTGACACCCATTTGGGTGGAGATGATTTTGATGCACGAATTGTTGACTACATTTGTGAGGAGTTTAAGAAAGATAACTCAGTTGATTTAAAGAAAGATACACAAGCTCTGCAACGTGTACGTGATGCCGCTGAAAAGGCAAAGATTGAATTGTCTGCGTCACAAGAAGCTGAAATTAACCAGCCATACATTACGCAAAAAGATGGTCAGCCACTCCATTTGACCATGAAGATTACTCGTGCAAAGTTTGAATCAATTGTTGCTGACTTGATTGAAGCTACCATGAAACCAGTTGAAGCAGCCCTAAAAGATGCAAAGCTTTCAAAGAGTGACATTGATGAAGTCATCATGGTTGGTGGTATGACCCGTGTTCCAAAAGTTGTTGAAGCAGTTAAAGCATTCTTTGGCAAGGATCCAAATCGAGGAGTTAACCCAGATGAAGTTGTTGCAATTGGTGCAGCTATTCAAGGTGGAGTCTTGGGAGGAGAAGTTAAAGATATTCTTCTTTTAGACGTTACTCCGCTTACTCTTGCAATTGAAACAATGGGTGGCGTAGCAACGCCTCTTATCGAGAAAAATACAACCATTCCAAGTAAAAAGTCTCAAGTATTTTCAACAGCAGCAGATAATCAAACCCAAGTTGAGATTAACGTTGTCCAGGGAGAGCGTCCTATGGCAAATGACAATAAATCTCTTGGACGATTTATTATAGATGGTATTACACCTGCACCAAGAGGTGTTCCTCAGGTTGAAGTAACTTTTGATATCGATGCATCAGGAATTATTTCAGTTAAGGCTCAGGACAAGGCTACAGGAAAAGAGCAGAGTATCAAGATCACCGGCTCAACAGGCCTTACTGATGATGAAATTAAGAAAATGACCCAAGATGCCGAGGCTCACGCTGAGGAAGATGCTAAAAAGAAAGAGTTAATTGAAGTTAAAAATAGTGCGGATAAT